>CBFDAB010000007.1:0-36712 GCA_965602745.1 uncultured Campylobacterales bacterium | reverse complement strand
TTGTGCAACTTCGTGGTGACCAAGAATAACTTCAAGACCAACTTGCTCAAGAACTAGCATCATCTCAGCACGTAGGTCTACCATAGAATCAGTAGGAGCTACAGGGAAGTAACCGCCCTTTGTTCCTGGACGGTGACCAGTGTTATACATATCTTCATAAGTAGTGTTTGAGTTCCACTCACCTTCTTCTGTGTCTACCTTGTAACCTGCTTCATTTATGTTATCAATAAATTGCACATTGTCAAAGATAAAGAATTCGTTTTCAGGACCAAAGTAAGCTGCATCAGCAATACCTAGAGCCTCAGCATGTGTTAGTGCTGCTTTAGCGATTGAACGTGGACATCTTTCATAAGCTTGTTCTTTGTAAATATCATATACATCACAGAAAACGATAATTGTCGAGTCTGCAGTGAACGGATCAAGGAATGCTGTAGTCGCATCTGCTTTAAGTAGCATGTCTGACTTGTTGATTGGCTGCCAAGCTTCGATTGAAGAACCGTCAAATGGGAAACCATCTGTAAGGTTTGTTTTATTTACCGCAGACATACGGTAAGATAGGTGGTGCCATGCACCTTTAATGTCTGTAAAACGAAGATCTACGAATTGAACATCGTTCTCTTCACAATACTTAAAAAACTCATCTGTGTTATTTACAAATTTGCCCATGTTTAGTTCTCCTGGAAATTTTATTACCGCGATTATAACAAAAGAAGTAAAAAAATAAAGATTGTTTTGATTAAAAAATAATCTTTTTTCTTTAAATATTCATAAAATTGTCATTTTAGAGTAGTTTTGAGTAACTTTTCTTAATTTTCAGGCTCGTTTTCTTGATAAAAGAGAAGAAAATCTGAAAAACCATTATTGACTTCTTCTGTCTTCTTCTCCAAAGGAGTTATACTTAGAGTCGGAAGATTTGAAAGTCTTGCAAAACGAAGAGGAACTCCAAGATGATCTTGAATGTGCATAGAACCAGCGAAGACAAGAAGTTTTTCCTTCTCTTTAAGCTTTTGTGAGAGCTTATAGCTTTCAAGTGCCATTTTTGAATCCCATGCGACTTGAACTCTGTACATTCGTTTTGTACACTCTATCAAGGACTCATCTTTTTTGGGTGCATGACAGTGGCTCAGATAAGGCATAACAAGTTCTTGATGCGGACTTACATTTAGGTCTAGGCTTACATTAAATCGGAGTTCTTCTCTGTTCATCGCTGACAGGTTCTGCTCTGATATATGTTTTTTTTGCATCTTAGAAAGATTGATACCGTAAAGTCTTCCCTGATGCTCTTTTACAGCCTCGTATATAGGTTTAAAAGAGTTGTAATCATAATATTTAAGGCGTTTTTCCCATTTTATCCGTTCTAGAAACTCTGTTTCATTCGTTTCTTGATTTGTAAAGGCACTTAAGACCTCTGCGTCACTTGGATAAAACCACTCATTTGCCAGATGTATAGTAAACCCACTTTCTGAAAGAGAAGAGATAAGGCGGGCAATCTTCTTATGCAGATCATCTTCACTATGATGGTCTCCTATAAAGATGACCTTATAAGGTTCTATCTTTTTGATGATCTGTTCTTGGCTTAGACATTGGGCTGTTTGCAGGGAGTAGTAGTCACAATTTGGCTTGATTTTATGGGTGAGAAGAGGCTGCTTTTCTTGACAAGCGCTTAGAAAGAAGAGACTCAAAAACACAAGTAAAGATGCAAAGAGTCTCTTCATCTTCTAAAAATCCACCATAAAACGTTTACGGTTTTTAAAATAAGCACATTGGGTATATCCGACAGATCTGGCAAACTCTTCAATCTCTTCTCTATACAGGCCGACTTGTTCAGGTTTATGGGCATCTGAGCTGAAAGTAATGGGAATGTTTAGGGCAAAGGCACGCCCTAAAAGCGCTTTAGAAGGGTATGGTTCTGCACAAGGTTTTCTGTATCCGGCTACATTTAATTCTAAGACCATATCTGCTTTTTTAATGGCTTGAAGTGCCTCTTCGGCAATCCCTGTGATATCGTTGTTTGGCATAAATTTAAAGACTTTAATGAGGTCTAAATGCCCGACAATATCAAAATATCCTGTTTGTGCCATATCTCTGATCAGATCAAAATATTCTTGCCAAATAGTGTCAATATCTGCGCCTTCATATTTACCGATAAACTCAGGATTGTCAAATCCCCACTTGTCTATGAAATGTGCAGAACCGATGAGATAATCCACATCTGCATCTAAAACACGTTTGTCCATCTTTCCGGGAAGATAATCTACCTCATAAGCAAAAAGCACATCAATCTGCTCTTGATACTTTTTTTGAACGTCTTTGACCATATTTCTATATTCGCCCATCTGCTCAAAAGACATTCTGTAGGTTTTATCAAAATCCATGGGCGCATGGTCTGAAACACCATACTTGTTTATACCTTTTGAAATAGCTGCTTCTATGTACAAAGAGAGCTCTCCCTCGGCATGATTGCATAAGGTAGTATGGTTATGTAGGTCAACTTTCATGGTTTTCTCATTTAAACGGTATATTTAAAAGGAATTATATATTAACTTGCCTATAATCTAGTAAAACGATTTATTAATTGAATGATTTTGGAGAGATGCATGACTCAAGAAGAACTTGACGCCTTAATGAATGAAGATATTGACTTAGACGAGGCAGCTGAGACCGAAGAAGCTGTAGAAGAAACTACTTCTGCAGAAGACGCTTCAGCCGACAAAGATACACCTTATAATCCAAGCGCAGAAGATTATAAGGTCTCTGCAACACATAACTGGCCACCACCGCCACCGACTGATGACAACAAGATGGTTAACCAGCTTGATGATGTTACCAAAGAGAGTGAAGAAAAAGCGTCTGAGATCTTTGACCACATCGAAAAGATCAGTGATGATCTGATGGAGGCTGAAGGAACATTGGCAGATGTTATTGAGACATTAGAGTCAAATATCTCTCTGTTTGAAAACCTAGGTAAAAGATTCCCCGAGGTAGAAGCTTTTAAAACACAGTTAGAAAAGAACAAGAGTTCAAAAGAGACGGTAGTAGCACATATTGAAAGTCTACAAGATCATGGTGACTCGATTATGAATATCATGGATATTATGCAGTATCAAGATATTCACAGACAAAAGATCGAACGTGTTATCAACGTTATGCGTGCCCTTTCTAGTTATATGAATCAACTCTTTTCAGGCAGAGTGGATGATGACAAACGTGTTTCATCAGCCAAGCATCTTCCAGGAGACAGCGATACGGAAGATGTTGTCTCTTCAGATGATATTGAAGCCTTACTCGCCTCATTTGAGAAGTAAAATAGATTTTAAAAAACTAGCTGTGGCGGTTTTCATCTAGTGAAAAAGTTTCTTTAGAAAAGTAGTTTCACTTTTTAATCCTTTATAATAGGGAAGTCTGCTAGAATTCAAAAAAAATTTCTAAAGAATTTATAATGAATAGAGTAGAACTTCTTTCTCCTGCGGGAAATCTTGAAAAACTTAAAATCGCACTTGATTATGGTGCTGATGCTGTTTATGGTGGTGTAAGCCATTTCTCTTTACGTATTCGCTCTGGTAAAGAGTTTACTATGCAGAGCTTTAAAGAGGGTATTGATTATGCTCATGCCCGCGGTAAAAAAGTTTATACGACGATAAACGGTTTTCCTTTTAACTCTCAGCTCAATCTTCTAAGAAAACATATCAAAGAAATTGCAGACCTGGGTCCAGATGCTATTATTGTCGCTACTCCCGGTGTTTTGAAATTAGCACATGAGATCGCTCCTCATATTGATCTTCATCTTTCTACTCAAGCCAATGTCATGAATGTCTTAGATGCACAAGTCTATTATGATATGGGTGCAAAGCGTATTATTACGGCACGTGAGATATCGCTAAAAGACCTTCAAGAGATAAAGAAAGAGCTTCCTGAGCTTGAGCTGGAAGTCTTTGTGCACGGTTCAATGTGTTTTGCTTATAGCGGGCGTTGTCTTATCTCGACACTTCAAAGCGGAAGGGTTCCAAACCGCGGTTCATGCGCGAATGACTGCCGTTTCCCTTATGAGATGTATGCAGCCAACCCTGACACGGGAACTCTGTTTAGACTTGAAGAAGATCCTGGAATCGGGACCTATATCATGAACTCTAAAGATCTTAATCTTGCCTCACATATGAAAGAGATATTAGACTCGGGATGTGTTGATTCTGTAAAGATAGAAGGACGTACAAAAACATCTTATTATGCAGCAACAACGGCCAAGGCATATCGTATGGCTATAGATGATTATTATGATGAGAAGTTTGTTCCTCAAAAGTATCAAAATGAGCTTGAGAGTATGCAAAATCGTGGTTTTACAGATGCTTACCTGATTAACCGTCCTTTTGAAAAACATGATGGACAGAGCCTAGACTTCACTATGCAGATGGGGACACATCAAGTAACAGGAATGGCGACTGAATCGGGTGAATATTATTTATGTAAGTTTACGACTAAGCCCGGTGATAAGATAGAGATAATGGCACCAAATAATGAAGAGATAAAAGAGATCGATAATGAGTATGGTTCTATTGTTTTTGAAGAGGGTGTGCCTTATCTCACCTTCAAAAAACTCGAAGCAGAAAACAAAAAGATATGGGAAGAGATCCATAGCGGAAATGTAAACCCGATAAAACTTCCTGGCACAATGCCTCAATACACATTTTTCCGTATTCCAGCCGGAGATGATATCAACCAGGCCCCACCAAAGTGAAACTTCTTCAGTAAAATAAGAAATAGTGGTCTGCAAAGCAGATATTTCTTCAGTAAAATAAGCTGAGGCGGTCGCGCAACGATATTTCCTTAGTAAAGTAAAGCTTCTTTCGAAAAATGAAACACCAAACTCTATCTCCTAAAGGATAGGGGTAGGTAGTTCTAAGAGTAAAAGGCTAATGGTCTATATGCACATGCACAGCTATCGGTCCTCTTTTATGACGTTCAAGATCAAAGCTGACTCTAGCTCCATCGACTAAACTCCCATCAGCATCTTTTGCCGAAACAAAATAAGCATGCTTCCCACCATCTGCCATCACATATCCAAAGCCGGACATACTTGAACAGTTGAGTAGTTTACCCTTCATAACATATCCTTTTTCTATATTGTAATTGCAAAGAGGTTAAGAAGAGAATCAATAAAAAGTAATAAAATTGATTTTATCTTCTGTTCAGTTCGTGTACCAACCGAAATTAGATATAATTACGAAAAATAAGCCCGGGGCATATTTAAAAGAACCTCTGGTTTATAATTAAGGATGATAATGAAGTTTGTTTCTATAATTATGGGAAGTAAGAGTGACTATGATGTTATGAAATCATGTTCAGATACATTAGAGGCTTTTAATGTTCATTATGAGTTGATTATCTCTTCAGCACATAGAAGTCCGGATCGTACTAAGCAGTATATGAAAACAGCTGAAGCAAAAGGCTCTCAAGTCTTTATCGCAGCAGCAGGTATGGCGGCTCATCTTGCAGGTGTTTTAGCTTCTCAAACAGTTAAGCCAATCATTGGTGTTCCAATGAGTGCTTCTGCGTTAAGCGGTATTGATGCTCTTCTTTCAACGGTACAGATGCCAGCTGGAATGCCAGTTGCTACTGTAGCTATAGGAAAGGCCGGAGCAATTAACTCAGCTTATCTTGCAATGCAGATATTAGCCTTAAATGATGAAGAGCTTCGTGTTAAACTGACAGAAGACCGCATCGCAAAAGCTAAAAAAGTCGAGATGGATTCTTTAGAGATCGAGACAATTTTATAATTTATACTGGAGGGCAATATGGAAGGTAATTGGATAACTATTCAAGAATATTCTGAACTTACAGGTCTCAGTCCTGACGCCATTGATGATTTGATGGAACGTGGAAAACTTGAGTGTAAGAAAGAAGGCGCAAACATCTATATTGACCCCTCTCGCGGGATGCAGGCAATTGTTCCGGCTGAGATGAGAGAGTTGAATGCAAACGGTAATATAGATCTTAATGTCGGACCCCAGTTTATTGAAAAAACTATAGGTACTATTATTAATTTGCATGAAAAGGTTCTTGACGCCAAGGATGAGACGATTGCATCTGTAAAGAGCGAAAACCTTTTTCTAAAAGAGGCACTGCAGTCTTTACAAGAGCTTTATGAAGAAGATAGAAAAACCATTGAAACCCTTACTACACAATTGAACTTTTCACAAGATGAGGTTGAGTTTATGAAGCGAAAGTATAAGCTGATGTGGGGCAAGGTTGTTGAAGAATATGCCGAGAATTCTCCCACTTCAAAACAATCCTGATTTATAGATAAGATATAAACTTTTATATCTTAATCTCTTCAGAACTCTTCTTTCCCCTTTTACAAATATGGAGTTTTAAATGAATATTGATCCTGCCTGTGTCGAATGTATTATTAATCAAAGCAGACGTGTTGCTGATGCTATAAATGCAGATGAGAAGCTGACTCAAGAGATTGTTGATACTGTTGAAAAGATGTCTCTTAATTTCTCTTTTGAACAGAGTCCTCCGGAAGTTGCTTCTGCCGTATATGAAAAGATGGCGCAGATAGCAGGAAAAGAAGATCTGTATGATGAGGTTAAAAGACTTTCTACTCAAAAGGCGGAAGCATTTGTCCCTTATTTGGAAGAAGAGATAAAGTCTTCAACAGAGCCTCTTCTGACAGCGACGAAGGTGGCTGTTGCAGGAAATGTTATTGACCTTGCGGCTGAATATGCCTTTGATTTAAATGAGGAGTTGGAGAAGATATTTCATACGGAGTTTTCTGTTAATGATTTTTCTTCCTTAGAAAGAAAGCTCTCAACTTCTTCGAATCTTCTTTATATAGCAGATAATGCAGGTGAGCATATATTTGACCTTATTTATATAAAAACAATACTCTCTATATATCCGAATATCAAGTTAAGCTATATGACAAGAGGAAATGCAATCATCAATGATGTGACCTATGAAGAGGCAAAGGCATCAGGTTTTGCAGAGATTTGTGAACTTGTCAGCAGTGGAGTAAATACACCTGGTTTTGTGTACGAGAGGGCAAATACCAATTCTCAAAACCTTTTTGATAGAGCAGATCTTATCATTACAAAGGGTATGGGGAATTATGAGTGCCTAAGTGATTGTAAACGTTCAGACCTCTTCTTTTTACTTAAGGTAAAGTGTGGTGTAGTGGCGCGTTCTTTAGGTAGAGAAGTAGGTGATATTATCTGTAAAGAAGCGGATAAATAAGATCTCTCTATCTTTCTTTTTTTAGGATGGGTTCATCAAGCTGCTTCTCAACTTGAAAGGTGAAGACTTGAGGATGCGAACTCATGTCATTTTGACTAAGTCCTGCTTCTTTAAGTAGATGAGAAAAAAATGTATCAAAGTCGGGAAATTTTGACCACATCTGAGGTAAAAAAGCAGACTGATTTTGACCAAGAGAGATGATGAGACCGTCAGATCCTGAGATTACCTGTTCTTGTATCTCAGCAAGACCTGTATAATGAAGTTCTTTTGGCGGACTTAGAAGGGAAAGCTCGATCGTAGCATGAAGGTACTCAGATGTCTTTAAAGGAGAAAAGCGTGGATCCTCAAATGCCGCTACTTTTGCATTATGGATGATGTCATCAAGAAGGGATTTAGAGGGAAAGATTGAACCTTTTTCCCCACGAAGTTCATCATCCAAATAGATAGTCACAAAAGAGGCAATAGTCTCTTTTAAGACAGGATAGTCCTGGATGAGTTTTTCTTTATTGATAGTGTTTTGAGCTTCAAAGACTTCGACTATAGATTCTCGGGTGATTTGTAAGAGTAGAGATTGAGACATAATAATTTTCCACCCTTGTAAATGTGATTGATTTATTATAACATTTAATTTTCAAAATCATTCTCTTCTAAGCAGGGTGCGGTTCCTTCTGAAACTCTACAGTAATTAGACCCCTCATCAAAGATAAGTATATAAGGACGCCGTTTCATATTTAGCTCTTTAGCGACCTTAGATACCTCTTGAATGATACTGAGGGTCTCTTGTTTAAGACTAAAGTCCTCAAGACCATCAAAATCTTCATAAATCATTATCTCTTTTAGGGCATCTTCTTTATCCTGAGATTGGTAAATATATTCAATGTATTTTTCTGAATTAAATTGTGCCAAGGGATACAAAAAGATATAATAGGAGTTCTTTTTTTGAAGGTCTTTACGTGTGTCTATGAGACTTATAAAGGCTTTTGAATTGGGACATAATGGGTCAACAAAGGTATAATAACGGTTAGGTCCATCACCGAATTTTATAGCATAAGATGAGATGGAGTCCATAAGTTCTTGTCTATCTTCTACAGCCAAAAGATTAAAGCAGACGAAAAGTACCAGCATAATCAGTCTCATAATGGACTCCTTATGTTTTATGATAGATAAACTTGCCTTGTAAAGATTCCATATATAAGAACTAATTAGCCTCTTTAAGCCCATAAAAGTGGTATCTTGTAAGAATAATTTTAGCCCAAGAGCTATGAGCGAACTTTTCACCCATCTGTCCATCTTGAACGATAATAGCCTGCGTATCTGTGTCTAACATCTTTTTTGCCATCTCATACTCTTGTCTTGATACCTTATAGGCTTCATTTATAGGTTCTATTTGATTGGGGTGTATGATGGTCTTTCCAAGCAGACCCTGACGCAGGTCTTCTAAAACATTTTTTTCAAAGAGTTCGTGTCGGTTGATACAGTTAAAGACAGTGGCCGTGATATTAAAGCCATAAGGCTTAAAGATATTAATAACATCTCCTATCACCCTTGAAGGTCCGACGAGTTCATAAATATTATCTTCACAACGACGCTTAAGCCCAAGGTACTGCATCATATCTTCTCCTCCTAAACGGAGTGTAAGAACATTGAGTCTGTTTTTACGTAAAAAGGAACATATCTCTTCAAGGCTTTCTCTTGAAAATATATCACGGCTTTCAAGTACGGGCATGATATAAAACTCATCTTTGCAAGAGCTGATGATCTGTGCATATTCTTGCATGACTTTTGTAGAAAATTTTGGCAGAGAAAAACCGTCGATCTTATCTATGTTCTTAATCTTTAATAGTTGATTAAGTACTTGAGGATTTCGAGGACGAATAAAGAGACAAAGTCCATTTGGTTTATAGTTTTCAAGCATATTTGAGATCTTCTCTAGACCAAGTTCAAGATCGTCTTCGCTGATGGCATCTTCTGTGTCTATAATACAAGATTTAAGAAGGGGATATCTATTCTCATTGCAGATAGCATTAACATTTTTATGGGTGGCCGGAATATAAAGGCTTCCGCCAAGCTGTACGGGGGATAGGTTACGAATCATAGGCGTATCTTAACAAAGGAGGGCTAAAGTCTTCTTATAAAAAAAGGACATCCTAGAACTCTGGAGATTAAAAGAGATCTTCTCTCTCTCTCTTGTTTTTGCAGTACTGTTTGGCAGCATGGAGATTTTCTTTTTTTGCCTTATCCGCAAGAGCATCAGGATTAACGTTTTTCAGATAATATTCTACATACTTACAAAGATTTATGTCACCGGAGATATGGGCTTCGCTTTTAAACTTTTGTACAGAAGCAGATTTTTCTGAGTCAATAAAAAGTTTTTCATTGAATTCGTATCCAAAATACCCCAAAGATTGGGTGTATTGATATTCAAGCTTTTCCTTGACAGTCTTGAAAAAGTCCAAAAAAACCGCCTTATTCTCATGCTCAAAGATATTTAGTGTATTTAGTACTGCATCAAGTTCATTTCGTCTTTGTCCCAGAAAATGAATGGTATCAACATGCTCACGCCTGAGTATTTTAATCTGCTCCGCTTTCTCTTTTGGAAGTTCTTTTAATGTTCCCTCTTCTTTTAACTTTGCTAGCTTTGCATTTTCTACTTTTAATTGGGTGTTAAGTGACTGCTCTTTGGAAATTAGTAATTGAAGCTCAGCCTTTAAGTCTTCATACTTTTTCTCTTGAAGGACATACTCTTCTTGGGCATGCAGAAACTCTTTGTTATAGACCTGTGTGGCATGTCTGCTTTTTGCAGTAAACTCTGTATAGGACTGATCTAGAGCTTGAATAATCTTAAATGAGCTGAGAAGTTCAGCATTATAGATAGCATGATCAAGGTCTTTCATCATCCCTGCCGCTGCAAAGATAAACTCTTTAAATACAGAATATCTAAAACTCTCATCAAAGTCAAAAGAGATCATCATAAAGTATTTTTTTACCAACTTTATATCATTTTGAAAAAAAGAGAGAACTACATCTTTTTGCGGGGTAGTAATTTTTATCATATTATGCCTCAATTCAAATCTAAAGTATTCTATCATAGAAATACGCAGTACATAATAAGAAAAAATAAAGACTTTGATCAACTCCCTGTTTCATAGAGGTAAAAGTTCTTGATAAGGGGGTAAGGGACATTCTTAAAAAAGGTTTTCACGTTCTCTTTTATTTTTACAATACTGCTTGGCTATGTTTAGACTCTCTTTTTTGTCTTTGTCGGACAAGGTATCAGGATTAACATTTTTTAGATAATACTCAACGTACTTACATAAGTTAAGTTCACCGGATATATTGGCTTGCTTTTTAAACTTTTGTATCATATCAGAGTTTTTTGAGCCACTAAAAAGTTTGTTGTTAAATTTAAATCCAAAATAATCTAGAGTCTTATGGTACTGAGCATCAAGTTTTTTCTTAGTCGCGAAAAAATATTCATTAAAAAGACTCTGATGCTCTTCTTCAAAGTTTGAAAGTAGGATCTGAAGTCTATCAAGCTCTTTACGACGTTCACCTAAGGAATGAATAGTATCAACATGTTCACGACGAAGGAATTTAGTCTTTGTCTCTTCTTCCTCTTTGACAGCATATTTTGGATCAAGAAGGAGCTGTTCCACAATTTTTGCATCTATAGATTTTAGTTTAGCTGACATGATCTGTTCACTTGTAATAAGCATGCTGAGCTCATCTTTTAAGCCGCAATAGCGATCTTTTTGTGAGACATAATCTTCTTGCCATAGTAAAAACTGAGTGGTATAAACAGTATGAACATGCTTGCTCTTGGCTTTAAACTCTGTGTAAAAATCATCTAAGGCCTGAATGACCTTAAAAGAGTTAAGAAGCTTGGCATTATAAAAATCTTGGTCAATATGGCGCATCATCCCCGCAGCAGAAAAAACAAACTCTTTAAACACAAAATACTTAAAGTCTTTATCCGTATCAGAGGAGATCAATTTATAATATTTTTGAATAAGTTGGATATCATCTTTAAAGAATGAGAGAACAATCTCTTTTTGGGGAACGGTGACATCAATCTTTGTTCTTGCATCAGGAATAGATTTGATTTCAGGGCTGTTTTTATTCACATCACCTGCTTCATTTACGGGTATAGTTGAGCTAGTCGTATCAGTCTCTTCTGCAAGCTCAGTTTGATTTGTTGTTTTACGCATGAATTTCCCGTATTATAATTTCTAATTCTATCATATATTCTATTTGTTTTTGTAGTTCTTTGATTAAAATAGAGGGTATAATTTCATCATGTCACGAATTGATAATGAAAAGTTTTATACATCTGCAATAGAAAAACATGGAGATAGCTCCAGGGGAGTACATTGGAACTCTGTTCACTCCCAAGAGAAACGTTTTGAAGTCCTTTTATCATGTATAGACGATGAAGGATTCTCCCTTGTAGATGCGGGATGTGGGTTTGGAGATTTACATGCCTATCTTCAAAATAAGCAAATTCCTTTTAGCTCTTACACAGGCTTAGACCTGAGCCCGAGTATGGTTAAGATCGCAAGAGAAAAAACGGGATGCGAGATTCTTGAATGTGATATTTGTAGAGATATCTTAGTTCCGGCAGATTATTATATCTGCAGTGGAGCTATGAATATTCTAAGCCGTTTTGATACCTACCTTTTTATACGTAACTGTTATGAAGCAAGTACCAAAGGATTTGTTTTTAATCTTCTTATGGGTGAAGATGATTCCTTGGTGTATAATCATTTTTACCCCAAAGATCTCCAAAATCTTTTTGATGAACTCGGAGCTCGGGTCATCATTAAAAAAGGTTATCTAAAACATGACTTTACGGTGTTTATGAAAAAGGAAGATATTTAAGTATGTGTGCGATCTTTGGAATAATCGGTGAATATGATCCGAAAATGGCCCGTAAATCTGTCTCTCTTCTTTCACATAGGGGACCTGATTATTGCGGTATTGTTGAAGATAAGGGTCTTTTCATGGCGCATAACCGCCTGAGCATAGTAGACTTGAGTCTAAAAGCCTCACAACCAATGATAAAAGATGAGATCATCTTGAGTTTTAACGGGGAGATCTATAACTACAAAGAACTTCAAAATATTTTGGATATTCCTTTTGAGACACACAGCGATACAGAGGTGGTTTTAAGAGCTTATCAAAAATGGGGATTAAGCTTTGTGGATCATCTTGAGGGTATGTTTGCTATCTCTATATATGATAAGGGGAAGCTCTATCTTTTTCGAGATCGTTTAGGTAAAAAGCCTCTGTATTATATGCGCACACAAAAACAGTTTATCTTTGCCTCAGAGATCAAGGCTATCCTTCCCTTTTTAAAAAATAAGAGTATGAATAAAGATGCCCTTCACTCTTATCTGAGTTTTTTGGCACCAACTCCTCCTCATACCTTTTATAAGGGCATAGAGAAGTTGGAATCAGGTCATTTTGCCTTATATGAAAATGGAAGATTCGAAGTCAAAGAATATTACGATCTTTTACCGGCCTCCATCAAGATTGATTCAGAACAAGAGGCTCTAAGAGTAATAAAAGAGTATTTACAAGAGAGTATAGAAAAACGTCTGATGGGAGATGTTGAAGTGGCTTCTTTGCTCTCAGGCGGGGTAGATTCATCTTTAATAGCGGCCATGGCCTCAGAAATGGGTACAAAGTTAAAGACCTTTTCTTTGGGTTATGAAGGCTATCAGCAGTATGATGAACGTAAATATGCCAAGCAGGTCTCAGAACATATAGGTGTGCAGAACATAGATATAGAACTCTCCAAAGATGCTTTTTTTGAACACTTAGACTCGGTGATCTACGCCTTGGACGAGCCGATAAACGATCCCGCGGCCATACCTCTTTATATGCTTTTTAAGCGCATCAAAGAAGAGGGGATAAAGGTCGTCCTTTCGGGAGAAGGCGCAGATGAACTCTTTTTGGGATATAGACAGTATTTTGAATATCTAGATATTGAAAAAGCCGGTGAGCTTCATCATAAGAACTGGTTAAAAAAGTATTTCCGTTCAAACTTCTCTATGAACAGGGAATGGGAATGGTATAAGCGTATGTTTGAGTCTGAAGTCTTGTTTAGAACAAGCGGTGAGAAGTTCACGGATATGCAAAAGAACCTTCTTATGCGTCAAAACGTAAAAGACGGTTTTTCCATGAAATATCTTCAAAAATACAGAAACAGATATGAGAAAGACGGAAATAAAGATGAGAGCCAATGGTACTCTTATGTAGATCTAAAGCAGTTTCAAGCTGAACACTTCTTGACTAAACTTGACCGTGTATCTATGGCACATGGGATAGAAGGAAGAACTCCCTTTTTGGACCATAAACTTGTGGAAAAGGTTTTTTCTATAGAGCCTAGCCTACGCTACAGATCAGGTATAACAAAAGAACTTCTAAAAAAAGTGGCTAAACCATATCTTCCAGAAAATATTATAAATAGGAAGAAGAAAGGTTTTTCTTCACCTTATATGGAATGGCTGATAGAAGCCGGAGAGTTAGAATCTATTTTAAGAGTAAATGAGCAGACAGGACTCTTTCATCAAGAGGTCCTGCAAGAGTATATCAGCAGTGCAAAACAGGGACGTTATAAACAGCATATATGGGGTCTATACCTATTTTCTCGCTGGTATAAAAAAGAGTTTCTATAGAGGAAGGAAAACTTCTATATTTTTAGTTTGCAAAGAGATTGGGCTTGAGAGAGTTAAGCTTTTAACTCTCACTTTTGATGACAAAAGAGAGTTCCAAAGTACCTGAGATGTAGTTGGCAAAGAAGGTCAAGACCCTCAGATCATCGTCTATAAATTCTCCCTCATCTTTATTAAGAAGTTGTAAAAGCCCAATAACGGTTCTTTGTGAATCAAAGATGGGAACGGTTATCATATTTTTTGTCTCATAACCGCTTTTTTTATCAATACCGGCTAGAAAACGGGCATCTTCATACGGATGATTAACAACCTGTGCCTCGCCCTTTGTAAAGGTGTCACCTGCAATACCGGAACTTGTACTGATAGCAATTTTCCCAATACCGTCTGCTAGTTTTGTCCATAACATATCGGCTTCGTTATCGTACATAAAGATTGAACATCTATCTGCATTAACAAGATCTTTAGCCTGATCTGCGATAAGCAAGAGGGCATTATCTAAGGAGGAATCTTGGAGTAGTTGTTTTCCAAATTCAGCTATTTTTTTATAAGAGTCAGCCTTGGTAGCCATAAAATTCCTTCAGATAATAGATGTTTCATAATATCTTGGATTATATCGTAACTAATTTATTCTTGGGCAAACTTTATTAAAAGGGAGACAATATCACTCATAGTTATAAGTCCAATTATTTCGCCATGTCCTGTAACAAGAAGACGGGTTACATTATTATTAGTCATCATCTGTGCGGCATATCTGATGTTGAGCTCAGCTGAGACTTGTATGATCGGTTTTGTTGATATATCATCCACATTTAAAAGATCCATATCCCCTTCTTGAGAAAAGATAGCATTTAAAATATTGGCGTAGGTAACGATGCCGTAAGCATCATGGGGATTGTCTCTTTCAACTATAACGGACTTCACATTTCTTGATTCCATTAATTGCAGACAATTTCTTACTGTTTCCAAAGAGGATATTGTTGCCACCTTGGTGCGAGGGATCATAATCTCATTTACTGTCACTACTCTCATTTTTTTTCCTTTTGTTTTATATTAAGGACATCTCTTTATTTTAGGAGCGACTGCTCTTAAAATGACTTCATGTTTTCTTGAAACTTAAGTAACTGTTTATCTGGAATCCCGGAGAGATGTTCTATAGGTATGGAAAATATCAGTCCATTTCCTGACTTATTAAGTTCAAGTTCTTGAGTGATCGCTTTAATGACCTTAAGGGCAGAACGTTTTTCCATGACAAAGATGAGTACTGAGTCTGAACGCTCATAGCTAAGACCAAAAAAGGTGGTTTTATCCCCAAGTCCAAGTCCGCGACCCTTCAGTATAGTCACTCCTCCAGCACCATTAGCCTTAGCGATATCTATTGCCGAATCTTCATGCTCTTCTGATACGATAGCAACGACGGTTGAAAATTTCATGTCTCTTCTCCTTTAATATGTTGAGTCTTTTCTTTTTCTAAATCTTTATTTTGTAAATATTGACTAATCACTCCATATCCCATTACCGTGATCATAGGGAAAAGGGAGGCAAAAGCGATAAGTCCAAAACCGTCTATTAGCGGACTTCTACCTTCTATCTGAGTCGCTAGACCCAAGCCTAGAGCTGCAACAAGGGGAACTGTGACTGTTGAAGTCGTTACACCCCCTGAGTCATAAGCGATAGGAATGATATACTTTGGAGCCATAAAAGTAAGGATAATAACGATTATATATCCTGCAATAATATAATAGTGTATAGGATCACCTTGAACAATACGGTAGGATCCCAAGGAAATACCAATAGCGACTCCAAAGGCAACGGAGATTCTCAAAACCATCTGACGAATACGTTTTTGTGAGATCTCTTCAACCTTCATAGCAACCGCAAGCAAGGCGGGTTCAGCCATGGTAGTTGAAAAACCGATAAGAAAACCAAAAAGGTAGATATAAAAAAGATTATCTTGAGCAGTCAACTGCAGAGCCATCGTCTCGCCGATAGGAAAAAGCCCCATCTCTAAACCAATAATAAAAGCGTATAAGCCCAAGATAACAAAGATAATACCTGTGGATATTTTCGTAATATTATTTAGCTTTTTCTTGATAATTATGTATTGAAAAAATAAGATAACGGCTAAGATAGGTATAACATCTTTGATAACACTGATAAGTTCAAAGAAGAGATTCATCGCTGAAAACTTTTCTCCAATTACAGCTGAAGCGGCTTCTACTTCAGCAGTAAGAGAAACAGGAGTGAAGTCGATGTTATAGACAATAAGGCCGTAAGCCTGTACAAATATCATTGGTGTCAAAGAGGCAAAGGCAATAAGCCCAAAACCGTCAATAACAGGGTTTCTACCACGAATACTTGAGGCAAGTCCCACACCCAAGGCAGCGACAAGAGGAACCGTTACAGTAGAGGTTGTTACTCCGCCAGAGTCATAAGCCAAGCCAACAATCTCAGCGGGTACGAAAAAGGTAAAGAGAACAACAAGAACATATCCGCTTATAATATAAAAATGTATAGGATGACCTGTGATAATTCTCCAAGAACCCAGAGAAATGGCGAATCCAACAGACAGAGCAACCGTAAGACGAAGTATATTTGCATCAATACGACCAGCCGAGATGATCTGAGCTTTTTTTGCAATGGCAAGGAGTGCGGGTTCGGCAACAGTAGTTGAAAAACCGATAGCAAAGGCAAAGATTAAGAGCCAAATAACAGAACCCTTTGCCGCAAATTCATGGGCTAGATTCTCACCGATTGGAAAAATTCCGATTTCAAGTCCCTGAATGAAAACAGCCAGTCCAATAGCAACAATAGCCAGCCCTATAAGAATAGAGCCAAGATCTTTGGGCACTTGTTGAAGAATAAAGATTTGGAAAAATGCGATGACAAGGATGATAGGTAAAAGATCTTTAAAAGAGTTTCCTAAGAGGGTAAGTACAAGTTTTAGGTTTTGCATGTTCTAATTATCTTCATTGTTAAAGTAAGTCGCAAGCTCCACATATCCGCTGATATAATGGTTGAAAAAAGTAAGAAGACGCTTGTCTTCTTGATCAAAGTCACCTTCTGTTTTATTTAGCAACTGCAAAACACCTATGGGCTTATTGAAAGCGTCCATAATGGGAATAGATATGATGTTCTTTGTTAGATATCCTGTCTCTTTATCAACCTTAGATGAAAAACGTTTGTCTAAATATGGCTTATTTACAATCAGTGCTTGGCTCTCTTGAAAAGCAGCTCCGGCTATACCCTCGTCTGCAGAAATCTCAATAGCACTTATTCCGTCAGAAAGAACACTCCATAAACAGTCTTTTTTTTCCTTGTAGATGAAAACAGAGCATCTATCGGCTTCAAGTAATTCTTTTGCGTAGGTGGAGATGATTGGAATAGCTAATTCCAAAGATGGACGGCTTAAAAGTTTTCGTCCGAATTCTGCTATTTTAGTAAATGATTTAATATTTTTATACATACATTCATAGTATCTTTATGTAACTAAAAATCATTTTATTTACGGTGTTTATTCTTCTAATATGAGAGCAGTCTAAGAAAATGAGTATAATTTCATAAAATCAAGGAAATATATGAGCTTATATACAAAAGAAGCCGAGGCGGTCTGTGAAACAGATCTTTCTACCAAAAAAGAAGCCGAAGAAGTCTGTGAAACAGATCTTTCTGTTGTGGTTTGGCATAACCCACGCTGTTCAAAATCACGCCAGACTATGGAACTCTTAGAAGAAAAAGGTGTTGAGGCTGAGGTAGTGAAATATCTTGAAGTCAGCCAATCAGTAGAATCTATTAAAGATGTTTTAAAAAAGTTAAATATCTCTGCTCGTGATCTGATGAGAACAAAAGAAGATGAGTATAAGAGTCTGGGTCTAAAAGATGAGACAGATGAGGATAAACTCATAGAAGCAATGGCAACTCATCCAAAACTGATAGAGCGTCCCATCGTTATAAAAGGAAATAAAGCAGTTTTAGGCAGACCACCAGAAAAAGTTTTAGAGCTTTTTTAGATACAAGTTTTTTTTAAAATCAGGTGACTAGCTAGCCGCCTGATTTAACTCTTTAGAGCTGAGAGTGTAAAAGAAGCCTATGCTTACAAGATAAAAACCACCCCACAGCATATTTGAGAGTAAAGAAGTCGAAATAAGTGAAGAGTAAAATAGAAGACTCACAAGAGCAAAGGAAATATTGCTGTACTTGAAGAGCTTGTCTTTGTCTGACATCTCAAACTGCCGGTTTATATATTCAAGTGAAAATTTTATCCCATAAAAGTAGAAGAGTAAGAGCCATGAAAAGCTTGAAATTGTAAGTAAAATTGGATCGAATCCATAAAAGAGTTCTCGAAGCAGTTTGTCGGTGATACTAAAGATAAGAGGAAAGACGAAGCCTGAGCTAAAGACTAAGATAGCCGTTAGAACAGGGGTAGAAAGTCTGGGTTTCATTTAGTTCTTGTCTAAAATACGAGGAAGAGTGATACCTTCTTGTCCCTGGTACTTTCCTTTTTTATCACGGTATGAAGTCTCACATACTTCATCCCCCTGTAAGAAGAGTACCTGTGCGATACCTTCGTTAGCGTAGATCTTTGCAGGAAGGGGAGTCGTGTTAGAGATCTCAATAGTGATATGGCCTTCAAACTCCGGCTCAAAAGGAGTGACATTTACAATGATCCCACAACGTGCATAAGTCGATTTTCCAAGACAGATTGCTAAAACATCACGTGGGATTTTGAAGTATTCTACTGTTCTTGCCAAAGCAAATGAGTTAGGCGGAACAATACAAACATCTCCCGTAAAGTCAACAACATTAGCATCATCAAAATGTTTTGGATCAACAACAGTTGAGTTAAGGTTTGTAAAGATCTTGAACTCATTGCTCACACGGATATCATAACCATATGAGCTAAGACCGTAAGAAACAACACCCTTACCAACCTGATCTTCACAAAATGGTGAGATCATTCCATTTTTTACTGCTTCGTTTCGTATCCATGTGTCTGCTTTTAAACCCATTAACTCTGCCTTTTAGTTTTATATTACTAATTATTAATTATTATTTCGGTATTATAACACACTAATTTTTACAAAATTTTCTTTAGGAGACATAATCCAATGGATATGAAACAGATAAAATCACTTATGCAAGAGTTCGACGCCAGCACACTTAGCTCAATTAAAATCAATAAAGAGGGTTTCTCTATAGAGCTTGAAAAAGCAACGATTGCAACAGTAGCAGCACTATCCCCAGCTCCAGCAATAGCAACTCCAGCAATAGCAACTCCTGCAGTAGCAGAAGAAATTATCGGTGATAAGATCTTATCTCCGATGGTAGGAACGTATTACGCTTCTCCGTCTCCAGATTCTCCTGTTTTTGTTAAAGAAGGCGATGTGATTAAAAAAGGTCAGCCTTTAGCTATTCTTGAAGCAATGAAGATCATGAATGAACTTGAAGCAGAGTTTGACTGTAAAATCCTTAAAATTCTAGTTGAAGATGGTAAACCTGTTGAGTATGACATGCCATTATTCGTAGTTGAGAAAATGTAATTATGGCTGAGATTAAAAGAATCTTGGTTGCCAACCGTGGCGAAATTGCTCTTCGTGCTATTCGTACGATCAAAGAGATGGGCAAAGAAGCGGTTGCGGTTTATTCTACAGAAGATGCAGGTTCACATTATCTTGAACTTGCAGATGCAGCGATCTGTATCGGACCCGGGCCTAGTTCTGAGTCTTACCTAAATATCCCTGCTATTATTGCAGCGGCTGAGGTAACACATTGTGATGCTATCTTCCCGGGTTACGGTTTTCTTTCTGAGAACCAGCACTTTGTTGAGATCTGTACACACCACAAGATCAAGTTTATCGGGCCGACTGTTGAAGTTATGCAGTTGATGTCAGATAAGTCAAAAGCAAAAGACGTAATGATCGCGGCTAAAGTTCCTGTAGTTCCAGGTTCTGATGGTGCTATTTCAGATATTGCTAATGCAAAGAAACGTGCAAAAGAAGTGGGTTATCCTGTTATTCTAAAAGCGGCTCAAGGCGGTGGCGGACGCGGTATGCGTGTTGTTGAAGATGAGTCTTATTTAGAGAATGCATTTTTAGCATGTGAATCAGAAGCGATTACTGCCTTTGGTGACGGTACGATCTATATGGAGAAATTCATTAAGAATCCACGTCATATCGAAGTTCAGATCATGGCAGATGCATATGGAAATGTTCTTCATGTCGGTGAGCGTGACTGCTCTATGCAAAGACGTCACCAAAAACTTATCGAAGAGTCTCCGGCTGTCGTTCTTACACAAGAAGTTCGTGAACGTCTTTGGGACGCGGCAGTTCGTGCGACAAAGTTTATCAAGTATGAGGGTGCAGGTACATTTGAGTTCTTGCTTGATGCTAACCTGGACTTCTACTTTATGGAGATGAATACGCGTCTTCAAGTTGAGCATACTGTTTCTGAGATGGTTTCCGGACTAGATCTTATTGAGATGATGATCCGTGTGGCTGAGGGTGAAAAACTTCCGGCTCAAGAAAGTATTTTACTTAAGGGCCACTCGATAGAGTGCCGTATTACAGCAGAAGACCCCATTAAGTTTCTTCCATGTCCGGGTAAGATCGGTGACTGGATGACTCCGGGCGGTAAAGACATTCGTATTGATACGCATGCGCATGCAGGTTATATCGTTCCGACTACTTACGATTCAATGATCGGTAAGCTTATTGTTCATGCTGAAAACCGTGAAAAAGCTATTGCAAAGATGCACAGAGCACTTTCAGAATTTAAAATCACGGGGATTAAGACGACAGTTGCCTTTCATCAGAAGATGATGGAAAACGAAGACTTTATCTCTAATAATTTTGATACGAAGTACCTTGAAAGATATAAAGGATAAAGCTAGCCTGCTGGCTTGGTTCTGTAAAAGAAGTATTTTAGAAACATCTACTTCGCAGACTGCCACAGTTTGTTTTGTAAAGAAACATTTTACTCTGTAAAACCGCTTTCGCTTGTTTTCTAAAGTCCGCTTTGCTTTTGTAAACTCCGCAAGGCTTCTAATACTAAATACTTAGAGTATTACAAGGGGTAGACGGCGCATTAGCACTGTTGTATTTAAATCCTTCTCTCTCATTAGAATTTTTACTTTTACCTACTTCATCTTTAGTTTTTCATGGATCAAAAAATATAAACAGATAAGAGACTAACTTATAACAATATAAACGATTTGATTGTAGGTAGTTAGAGGGCTTAGGCAGAAGAGATGCTTTGTTTCACAAAGCAGAGGGAAGAATCAAAGCTACTTTATTCTTCCGGTAGTCTTAATACTTTTATATCCGCATTAACTCTCATTCTTTGAAAGTGTTCATTTAAGATATGATCTCTATTGTCTTGCATTAGCTTATCTTCCACCTGAGTACGAATCACTTCAAGTTCAGGCGTAGTAATATCATTCTTCTTTAGAATATAAAAAGAGATATATCCATTTGATCCGCCCTGAGGAAGAACTGGTGTAAACTGTCCATCTTCTGTATTAACAAGGACTTGTGATAGAGTAGGGTTGACTCTAGCTGTCTCTATACTTGTATTTTGTGTTTGTACCTCAGGTATATTCATCATCGGATTTGAAATCTTCTGCTTTAAAGCATCTTGATTTTGACTGCTATATACAACAGTATCAATGCTATTTGGTAGCTGATACTCTTTTAGATGCAGCTTATAATATTCTTGCACCTCTTCATCTGTAGGCTCTTGCATTTGTGACATAGCAACAGCATTAAAAAGTTTTTGTTTTAAGAGTTTTTCTCTTGTCTTTGACTTTGTCTGAGACTCAGAGAGGTGACGAGCAGAACTCATTGCCTCATAAAATTGAGTCAGAGTCATGTTGTTTTGTCCAGCCATCTTTTTTAGATCATCCAAGACTTCTTGATTACTGATAGAGATATTACGTTTTTTAGCCTCTATCTGTTCTAGTTTTGTACGGATAAGCTGATCAACTGTTTTTTTAATACTTTGCTTGCTGATCTCTTGTTCCTGCTTGATCTCATAAAGGCTGATTGTCTCATCATCAATGGTAACGGCAATGCCCCCAATGATGTCTGCAAAAAGAAGAGGCGTGAGTGAAAGTAAAAGAAATATTTTATTCATAAAAATCCATAATGTTAAATCTAAGAAACTTTACCATCTTTTAACCAATCATTGACTAAAATTAGGAGAATAAAACAGCACTTATCAGGATAACATAATGATCGTAACACGTTTCGCACCAAGCCCAACCGGATACCTACATATTGGCGGGCTAAGAACAGCTCTTTTTTCTTATCTTTGGGCTAAGAAAAATGGAGGCAAGTTCATACTTCGTATTGAAGATACGGATATGAGCCGTAATAATGAAGCAGCAGCCAAGGCTATAGTAGATGCTTTTGAATGGGTTGGATTTAAACATGATGGTGAGATCACTTATCAGTCACAGCGAATGGATATCTATAAAAAGTATATTGAGCAGCTTTTAGTCGAAGGCAAGGCATATAAGTGCTATATGTCTAGAGAAGAACTTGATGCTTTACGTGAAGATCAGATGTCAAGAAAAGAACGTACACGTTATGACAATAGATACCGAGATTTTACAGGTACTCCTCCTGAAGGTGTAGAAGCTGTTATCCGTATCAAGGCACCTGAAAGCGGAACGATTATCATTAATGACGGTATCAAGGGCGATGTTGTTTTTCAGGCTGAGGATATTTTGGATGACTTTGTTATCGCGCGCTCAGATATGAGTCCGACATATAATTTTGTTGTGGCTATAGATGATGCTCTTATGGGTATTACTGACGTTGTCCGCGGAGATGACCACCTTTCAAATGCACCCAAACAGATGGTTGTCTATAATGCTCTGGGGTTTGATATTCCTAAGTTTTTCCATGTGCCGATGATTCATAACTCAAATGGTAAAAAATTATCAAAACGTGATGGTGCAACTGACGTGATGATGTACAAAGAGATGGGTTATACTCCTGAGGCATTGCTGAACTTTTTGGTACGTCTAGGTTGGTCTCATGGAGATCAGGAGATCTTTTCTATGGATGAGATGCTGGAACTTTTTAGCCCTTCTGATATCAATAAGTCAGCATCGATCTACAATCCTGAAAAGCTTGATTGGCTGAATGCACATTATCTAAAAAACATGAATAATTCTGCCCTTGCGGAAGCTCTGGAAGCCTACTACATTGTATTAACATCACATGATAAGAAAGAGATTCTTTTAGATGCCGTTAAAGAGAGAGCAAAGACTTTAAAAGAGATGGCAGACTTGATAAAAGAGATCTTGTCAACACCAAGTGAATATGATGAAAAAGGGATGCAAAAGGGATTTAAAGGAAATGCAGATGAAGTGCTTAAGACGTTTGCAGAAAAGTTGAATCTGGCAAAAGAGCTACATCTTCCGATTGACTATCACCATATTATGGAAGAGACAGTTACGCAGATGGAAGTCGGTTTTGGCAAGATAGGTCAGCCTCTTCGTATAGCGCTTTTAGGAAAGATGTCAGGTCCGGGGCTAGATGAAGTGATGGCAATTATCGGTAAAGATGAAACACTAAACCGTATAGAAGCAATCTTAGAGAAGAGAAGCGGACTTTAGAGAAGAGAAGCTCACTCAAAAGAAGCCCTGTCTCTGGGGCTACATTTTATTCTAAATATACATATATAAGTTCTTATATCCATAAATTAATATATCTTTAACATGTTAGACGCTAACCTATATATAAAATATATTTATATATAGGTTAATGACATGAGCGATTTATTTCAATTTGCCGAAGAAAAAGAAGCTAAGATCCTTCCTTTACTGTCATGGAAAATTTTAGTGGTTGATGACGAAGAATCCATACATGACATCACTTTTAATGCTTTAAAATCAGTTGTTGTTGATGGCCGTCGTTTAGAATTGATATCTGCTATGAGCGCAGAAGAGGCAAGACAAAAGTTAACAGAACATAAAGATATTGCCTTAGCCTTGATAGATGTTATTATGGAAACTCCTACTGCCGGCTTAGACCTGGTGAATTATATTCGTAATGTCTTAAACAATCATCTTATCCGTTTAGTGATTCGTACAGGTCAGCCTGATGAGGTTCCTGAACGTGAGATTATCGAGAAGTATGACATAAATGATTATAAAGAAAAAACAGAGTTATCTGTGGATAAATTTTATACCGTTGTACGTTCTTCTATCAGACAATATGCCCAGCTTCTTGAACTTGAAACGAAGTATGAAGATGTTTATAAGCAGATGACTACCCACCCCCTAACAAAACTTTCAAACAGACGAAAACTTAATGAGATTCTTGATTCACATGGTCCAAAGAACCTTGTGTTAATTAATATCGATAATTTCAGTATTATTAATGAGACTCAAGGCTTTAATGCGGGAGATGAGTTGCTGATGCAAATGGGTGGTTTTTTACAGAGTATGTATGGGAGTGAGATGGGGGTCTTTCACCTTGAAGTCGATACCTTTGGAGTACTAAGCTTAGATGATTTTATAAGTGAAGAGAGGCTTTTTGATATTCAAAAAGATATAAACAAGATGACTTTCTTACTCCGTGGAATTGAAAAACACCTGAGCGTTTCTCTGGGTTTAGCTATGCACGAAGAGGGTAATCTTATTCAAAAAGCAGAATTGGCTCTTAAAGAGGCAAGAAGCCTAGGAAAGAACAGGGCAAGTATATATTCTGATGATATAAAGATCATCAAGACAATACAGGATAATTCAATCTGGATACAGCGTATTAGAGATGCCTTAGAAAACAATAATATAATCAGTTATTATCAGCCTATCTTTTCTCTTGAGACAGAAGAGATAGTAAAATACGAGTGTTTGGTTCGTTTGTTATATAAGGATGAGATCATCTTACCGTATAAGTTTTTATCAGCAGCAAAAAATAGTGGACAACTTTACCATATATTTCAAATAATGTTTGAAAATGCTTGTAAAAAGACAAAGGAGTTTTCAGGACAATTTACCGTAAACATGACAGATCAAGACCTTCAAGAACCCGGTTTAATGGAGTTTATTGAAAAAGTCTTGAGCAAGTATGAGGTAAATCCAATACAGTTAGGTCTTGAGATCTTGGAAGAAAAAAGTATTACGAATAATGAGCTCATAAAAGAGAGGCTCTTTGCCTTACATGAAAAGGGTATGTCTATTATTATTGATGATTTTGGGGCTGAATGCTCCAATTTTGGCCAATTAATCAACCTTCCTATATCTGTATTGAAAATTGATGGAATATTTATTAAAGATCTTCCCCAAAATCCTAAACATCAAATAATTTCTGAAACGATAGTGAGTTTTGCTAAGCGTTTAGATATTTCTACTGTGGCTGAATTTGTTCACTCAAAAGAGGTATTAGAGAAGGTTAAAAAGATGGGTGTTACTTATGTGCAAGGGTTTTATTTAGGAAAACCCTTACCTGATTTAATCAAGTCCTAATAAAAATAGCCATAGAATATAATACAAGATATTGGAGTATATATGAATCAGGGGAAACCTTGTTGCAGTATTTACGAATTTAAACTAAGGATATATTATGTCTGCAAAACATTATGAGGTGCTTATTATCGGAGCAGGGATTTCAGGAGCCGCCTTGGCTTATGAACTGGCACGATATACGGATATTAAAACTATAGGCATTGTTGAAAAGTATGAAGATATAGCGACCTTAAACAGTTCAGGGACATCAAATTCTCAAACAATTCATGTGGGAGATATTGAGACAAACTACACATTAGAAAAAGCGGCTATCACAAAACGAACAGCAAAGATGGTAGAAAAGTACTGCTTACAATATCATTATCAAAATGAGATAATGTTTTCTCATCAAAAGATGGCCTTGGGTGTTGGTTCAAAAGAGGTGGAGTTTTTACTTCACCGTTTTGAAGAGTTTTCCAAACTTTTTCCTTATCTTGAGGTCTGGGATAAAGAGAAACTCAAAGAGTATGAACCTCGTGTCGTTTTAGATGAAAAGGGGAATGACAGACCTGAAAATATAGTTGGAGTAGGGGCAAGAGGAGAGTGGACAACTGTAGATTTTGGAAAGATGGCAAAATCTTTAATAGAGAATGCAAAAAAACAAGATGAGAAAACAGTAGAGACTTTTTTTAATTCTCAAGTGAAAAAAATAGAAAAAGATGAGTCCGGAAAATATCATGTATATACAGATGACGAAGAATATTCTGCGGACTATGTAGTGGTTAATGCCGGAGCGCACAGTCTTTATATAGCCCATGAAATGGGATACGGTCACAACCTTGGATGCCTTCCGATTGCGGGAAGCTTTTATATGACGAATGAGAAGATGCTTAACGGAAAGGTCTATATGATCCAAAACCCTAAGCTCCCTTTTGCTGCGCTGCATGGTGATCCTGATGTATTAGCAGATGAAAATACCCGTTTTGGGCCGACTGCATTGATGATGCCAAAGTTAGAACGTTATAAAAGCGGTACCTATATGGATTTTTGGAAGACACTTCGATTTGACAAGAATATCGCGATTGCTCTATGGAAACTTCTAAAAGAGAGTGATATCCGATCATATGTTTTTAGAAACTTCCTTTTTGAGATCCCTGTTTTAAATAAGTATCTCTTCTTAAAAGATGCTAGAAAGATTGTTCCTTCACTTCAACTTAATGAGTTTAGATATGCGGATGGTTTTGGCGGAGTACGTCCTCAGGTTCTTAATAAGGATGAGCAAAAACTAATGTTAGGGGAAGCTTCTATTAACCCGGGAACAGGGATTCTTTTTAATATGACACCATCCCCGGGGGCAACCTCATGTTTGGGAAATGCAGAAAGAGACTTGAAAATTGTCGTTGAATATCTAGGCAAGAATTTTAATGAAGAACTTTTCAAAGATGAACTGACAGAGGGTGATTATTGTGTACTGCCAGAGCCTTTAGAATCTCAAAAAGCACGTGTTAATCTAATACGAGCAGAAATAGCAAGAACACAAGAGAAATTTGAAGAAGATTACACTCAAAAAGTGTAAAATCATTCGATAAAACAGCCTGCGAAAGCAGATGCTTCTTTAGTAATTACTCCCGATGCGAAACAAATGATTAGGATATAAAAGAGAATACTCTCAGGAAAGGTGTTCGAGAAAATAAGCCTAAGAGGTACCAAGTACCGAGGGTTCACTGCCGAAGTGGACGCAGAGTCATCGTAGTCAGCGGGATTACTCCCGATGATGTATCAAATAGAAGAAGCCATTAATTGATTGACGGTGATAGTGATCTCTTTTAGACCCTTGGTCTCGTACTTATCAAACTCATCTAACTGCTCTCTTGTCCCTGCAAAGGTCTCATTCTGATTTGATACAAAAGAGTTAAAGGCGTCTTCAGGATTTTCATCTAAGCGTTGAAAACCAAGTATCTTGTGTGTGTAATGCACAACAATAAAGTCGATAAATTGTAGCATCTGGCGTTTTAAGACTCTGTCACTCTCTATACTAACAGATACTTTATCCAAGGCTGAGATTAGTTCAATGATCTTAAATTCGCTTACTATCATATAAAAGAGGCTTGCGACATCATTAAAACTATGTTGTGTGCTTTCCTTAATACTGATAGCAGCCACAGCAAAACGAAGATATTCTATATGTGCAAAGAAACTGTTGAACTTTTCATTACCGGCAATTATCTCTGGTTTATTTAAGCCGTTGATCTTGTCTAGCATGATAAATAGAGCTTCTCTATTTTCTAAAATATGGCTGGCATCGATTTGATTTCTACTCAGATACTTTATCATCCATTTTACAGAGAAGATAAGGGTACGTTCCATTTCCGCCAAGAGTTCATACTGTCTTTCGCTGGGCATACTGAAATCTTGTCTAAAGACCTCATATCGTATGTCATTTGTGCCAAAGAGCTGATTACAGATAAGATAAGATTTTATTTTATTAATAAACTTCTCTTCTCCGATACGCTCAAAATCACTGATAAAACTTACACCTTGAAAATTTATGACCTTATCTGCAATTTTTGTGGCAATGAGTTCACGTTTAAGAGGATGCTTTGAGATCTCATGTTCATAAATCCCAACGAATGATTTTGGAAAATATTTATGTAAATAACCAAGGGCAAAGCTCTCATCAAGAAGAGTCGAATTAAGTAAAGTATTCTTAACAAATATTTTTGCATAAGAGAGCATTGATGCTAAAATAGGTCGTACAATAGAGCCCTTGGCATTTAGCATAGCATTAATATTTTCATCTTTTGGTATTTGAAAGTCTTTACGTTTAAAGGCCGGAACATGATTTTCTAAAATATTAAGCGCAGTTGTAAAGTCTTTAGTATATATGCGTGAAAGCATCTCATCTCTGGAGAGGGAAAGACTCTGGTTGTAGTTATCCCATAAGACCATATTCACGATCTGCTCCGTTAGACTTTCTAAGGTTGTATCCTTCTCTTCCTCACTAAGTAAGCCTTTTTCTACAATGGTGTTAAGTAGTATCTTAAGATTTACCTCATGATCAGAGATATTTACTCCAGCAGAGTTATCTATACCGTCAAGGTTTATCCTTCCCCCTTCTCGTGCATATTCTATTCGAGCTTTTTGAGTAAAGCCAAGATTTCCCCCTTCACAAACACAATACGCCCTTAGCTCATTGGCATCTATACGGACACTCTCATTTTGCTTATCCCCAAGATCTAAATCACTCTCGTCCGAGCTTTTGACATAGGTTCCAACCCCTCCGTTAAAGAGCATATCAACCTTCATGCATAGAAGTTTACGAGCCAGCTCTTCACCGCTGAGATTTTTGCGTGTCGTACCAATCATCTTTTTGATCTCTGTACTTAGTTCAATGGACTTATCAGAACGTAAGAAGACTCCTCCTCCTTCTGATATAAGCCCTTTGCTGTAAGCACTCCATGAACCGTTCTTTGACATAAAGAGGCGTTGCCTCTCCTCATAGGCTGTCATTGGAATAGGGTTTGGGTCAACAAAGATCTCTTTATGGCTAATAGCACTAAGGAGCTTGAACGCCTTGGACTCAAGCATACCGTTTCCGAATACATCTCCATTCATTGAGCCTAAACCGAGAACAGTAATGGGATCCTTATAAAAATCAACACCTTTTTCAATAAAAAACCTCTGAGTAGAGATAATTGCACCCTTTGCGGTAATACCTAAGTCTTTGTGTCCAAAGCCTTTTGAGCCGCCGCTGGCAAAGGCATCTTTTAACCAGAAATTGCGTTTTATCGAGATATCGTTGGCCACATCACTCATACTTGCCGTACCCTTGTCTGCTGCAACAACAAAATAGGTATCATCTTCATCATAAGAGATGATATTGTCGTGCTTGACTACTTTTCCCTCAATGACATTATCTACCATGTCTAAAAGGTTATTAATAAAGTCAGTATAGATCTCTTGAAAATACTCTTTTGTTATAAGTGACTTCTCTTTACGAATAACAAATCCGCCTTTTGCCCCGTCGGGGACAATAATAGAGTTTTTTCCTTCTTGTGTGATCATAAGCGATTTTATCTCGGTTCTGTAATCCTCATGTCTTTCACTCCAACGTAATCCGCCTCGGCTGATCTTGCTCATGCGAAGATGCAGACCGCTAAACTCAGGGTGATATACAAAGATCTCAAACTTTGGCTGTATTCCTTTAAGATGCTCACTAAAGAGTTCTGTATGAATCTTTAATGCTATGGATTCTTTGTCTAAAAAGTAGTTAGTCCGTAGAAGAGATTGCATAAGCGTGTAGGTGAGTTTTAGTACCTTGTCGTCTAAGATATTAGGAACACTCTTGATCATTTCATCTATATCTTGGCTAATAGACTTGAGTTTTGACTCTTTTTGACTGATAGAGGGATCAAATTTAGCATTAAAATAATCAATAAAAAGATTAGTAATAGGATGATGATGATTAAGTGTTGAGATAATAGCACTTGCATTAAGGCTTAAGACGGCTTGGTCAAGATACTCGACAATAGCACGCATTAATCGTATATGAGAAAGTGAAAAATTTTCTAAATATACCAAGGCGTATAGACGGCATTTGTCAAAGCTCTTACCTAGCAGAGCTAAAGAGATGATATTTTCAATATTCTCTTTAGCCGATTCGATCTTTTTTAGATCAGTAATCTCAAGGTTAAATCGATTCACATAAACGCTTGTTTTACTCTTTACAATGGAGTAGGTAATCTCATCAATGATCTTAAACCCAAAATCATGTAAAACAGGTGTCATACTAGAGAGATAAAGAGCTGTTGTAGAATATATTTTAATGGAAACATTTTTGTCATCGAAATAGATATTACTGACAATTTCTTCTTTGATAATCCTATCAAAAAGTTTAGAAGAGATGCTTAGATCATCAGGCTTTAAAAGTTGTGAACATACTGCATTGAAATCAGAAGTTTCTGGCATTGATATCTCCCATATAAGTTATATATATATTGTAGAGCAGTTCATCTTAGGGGGGTGTTAAATTTTTTTGAGTCTCCCTTAGGAGAGACCATCGCAAAGGCGTATAAAACGCTTTAGAGAAAGGAGAGCATGGGGGTCAAGCTTATACTCGATTAATTTCAAATACTTAAGAATATCTTTTTTATCAATCTGTGTTTTCTTACTTGAGGCATCAAGAATATACTGGGGTATCTTATGGGGAGTACGTAAAAATTTATGTGAAAGAGTCTTATGTTTTTTAGAATGTCCATGATAGCAAAAACGTGCAAAAACAAAGGGAAGACCTTGCTTTTGATACCAGAGTTTTGCAAGGTCTACCGCCCCATCATCTTTGTTCTGTAAATAATGTTTTAAGGCCTTGTCTCCAATAATAACCTGCCCCTGAAGTCCTAGTACCTTTGCCAGTACATTTGAGGTAGCAGACTCTATATCCCTACTGTCTTGACCGGGTATAAGAAGTACAGACTGCACCTCTTTCCTAGATATAATCCCAAGATCTAAACACTTACATTTACGTGAGGCTATACTTGAAATAAAAGCAGCATCTACACGACGTTTTTTAAAGGCTTCATTTATTTGTGAAGGAACCCCACGCTTATAATGCAGGGAGTGTTGTTTCTGAGAGCTTCTGACATAACGTTTCATAAAAACGTGAAAGGGCAAGAGATTAAGGTATTCTATTTTTCCGAAAATCATGAGGGTATTATAGCTGAAGTCGATTAGAAAAAAGTCTTCACTCCTAAAGAAATATTTTGAAGAATTATGTAAAATATTCTATATGAGAAGACGCACCTTCTTTAGAGGTGTCAAGCGCACTTTGAAGTCTATTTAGAATAGATTCAGTACTATCATCTTCTGCATAAACGGTGATACCGTAATTGGTTTTGACATAAAAATTTAAATCATCAAAATGAAACTTAATAGTCCGTAAGGCTTTCTCGAATTTTTGAATGTATTTTAAAGTCCCTGTCATATCCGTCTGATGCAGAAGTATAATAAACTTATCCCCCTTGAATCGTCCTAGGGAGTCTGAGCCTCTTTTATTTACACGAAGTGTATCAGCAACAGACTTTATAATAGAGTCTCCGGCTAAGTAACCAAAGGCCTCATTAATGTCTTTTAGATGAGAAATATCCACTATCAGTGCGGTAAAGATTTCTTTATTTCGAGAAGCACGTTTGATCTCATGTATGAGTAAAGAGAGTTGGCTACGCTCTGTAAGCAGGCCTGTTAATTGATCATATATATCATGACGACCTGTTGGATTAACGATGACCCAATCATCACTTAGGAGGAAAAAATGAAACTCATAAATATCTTCTAGATCGACGGTCTTGTAGCATACATGATACTCTTTACCGCCTATATTAAGTTTCGTTAAAAATTTTTCATCAAGCATAGTGTTTTTTGCAAGGAAGGTGTTAAATTCCGTAAGAGTCTTGATTCCTCCAAAAAGAGTCTCATACATAGAGTCAGAATGAAGAATAAGGTTCATATTTTTATCAAATGTAATGGTTCGTATTCCTTGTAAATTTGACATATGCTTTTTCCTTTGTCTTTTTAAATTTTCATTATAGATACTCTATATATGAAGTCTTACTTGCTTTCGCTTTCGTAAGGGCTTGATAGACTCTTTCCATGAGACTGCTTAGCGTGTCATCATCTTTAGACATCGTAACACCATAAGTAAGTTCAACATCAAAGTCAAAGTCATGAAAACGAAACTGTACCTGCTTGAGTACTTCTTCAAATTTTTGAATATATTGCATAGTCCCATTCGAATCTGTATTATGCAAAAGGATAAAAAACTTGTCTCCCTTAAGACGACCCAATGCATCTGATTCCCGTGTACACTCTTTGAGTACTCTTGAAATCTCCTTTAGTACATGGTCTCCGGCAAGAAAACCAAACATCTCATTAATATTTTTTAAATGGTTTATATCTAAAATAATAGTGGTGGAGTGACTTTTATCGCGTGTACCACGTTTGATCTCATGTTTTATAAATGAAAGGATGTTTTTTTCTGTCATTAATCCTGTTAATTGATCATAAAGGTCATAACAGCCTGTGGGATTAACAAGAAACCATGAGTCAGAAAGTAAAAAGAATTGAAACTCAAAGGTCTCAGCTAAGTCTTTTGTCTTGTAGCACAGATGATACTCTTTGCCGCTCATGCTTAACTTATGCAGAAATTTTTCATCTAGCATAGAGTTTTGGATCAGAAATATATTAAGTGCAGTAAGGGTATAGATATTTTCAAAAAGTGCTTCAAACAGAGGATCTGTTTTCGTAATTCTGTTAAGATTTTTATCAAAGATAATGGTTTTTACTTCTTGTAATTTAGACACACAAATCCCTTTTAATTTTATTATACTAAAAAACACACAAATAACCAATAGTATTATAAATATGACTTGAAAATTTGTAATATTGATTTAGCTATAATGCCATTAACAAAAATATGTATGGAGAATTGTATGGTAACGATAGAATTTTTAGGACCAATACAAAAAGATAATATTACATTAAAAGCATCAACACTTAATGATGTTGCTGAACACTTAAATGCAGATACTGAACTTAAAGCATGGCTAGAAATATGTGCTGTAGCGGTAAATGACATTATGGTTATGGATCTAAATACAGAGCTTCAAAGTGGGGATAGAATCTCACTTCTTCCTCCTGTGTGCGGTGGCTGATGCTAGAGCTGTTTGAGGGGCCTGTGCCTGTAGAAAAGACTCTGCAGAGATGGTACCAAGAAGAAGAAAACAGTAATTATGGAGCCTTTATTCCTTTTATTGGGACTATTCGTGATGAAGACGGGATAACTGGCCTTAGTTTTGATATTTATGAGCCTATCTTAAACTCTTGGTATAAGGCTTGGGAGTTAAGAGCCAAAGAGGCAGGAGCGATTATAAAAATGGCTCACTCTAAAGGGGATGTGCCTCTTCATAAGTCTTCATATATAGCTGCTGTTTTTTCACCAAAAAGACGTGTTGCCCTAGAATTGATAGATGAGTTTGTAGAGGATTTCAAGGCAAGTGCACCGATTTGGAAGTATGACCTAAGAGACGGTAAGCGCATATATGCTAAAGACCGCTCGACTGCAATACAAGGAAGCGGACTTTTAAAGGATACCTCAATAAAAAAGTGAGTGAATCTCACCTTTTATTGAGTAAAGTAAATTATGAAGGATATCTTATATGATCTCGTATAATGAATCAATGCAGAAGTTAGAGGCACTTGAGATAAAGACATCTGCGGTTGAAAGACTTTTTTTATCAGATGCGCTTGGACGTATCTTAGCTGAGGATATCATTGCAAAAGAGAACTCTCCTGCATATCCTACTTCTGCGATGGATGGTTATGCGATTATAACGGCAGATCAAGATTTAGGAGAGATTCAGGTCTTAGGAGATAATCCTGCCGGAGCTGAAGAGATTGCTGAGGTGAGAGAAGGTATCTGTATTAAGACATTTACCGGTTCTTTAATGCCTCAGGGTGCAGATGCACTCACACCTATTGAGAATGTGACTTTCAAAGAGGGTAAGATCATTATTAATGAGAAGGTTCCTCAAGGCTTTGCTATTCGTCCTGTGGGTGAGAGCTTTAAAGAGGGTGAGATCCTTGTCAGAAAAGGAACGAAGCTTGGATATGCAGAGATAGGCGTTATGGCCTCTTTAAATATCGTTATGGCGGCTGTTTTTATTAAACCTCGTGTGGCTGTTCTTTCAACAGGTTCTGAGATCTTAGACCTGGGAGAGAGTGCGACACATGCTTCTCAGATACGTTCTTCAAACAACTATACCCTAGCCGCACTTGCCCAGCAAGCCGGCGGATCGTCTGTTCAACTTGGCATTGTAGAAGATGATGAAGCTTCTATCACGAGAGCTTTTGAAAATGCCTTGGATGCAGCCGACATAATTGTAACAACAGGCGGAGTCAGCGTCGGAGATTATGATTTTGTCAAAGATATTATTCCGCGTCTTGGTGCAGAAGTGATCTACAAGGGTGTAAATATTAAGCCTGGTCAACATATCATGTTGGCAAAAAAAGACAATAAGTTCATCATCGGACTGCCTGGGTTTGCCTACTCTTCTACAGTGACTTTTATGCTCTATATCATCCCGATTATAAGACGTATGTTAGCTCTTGATGCCGGCTTACCCTATGTCGAAGCTACCCTGATGCAAGATTTTAATAAAAGAGCTAAGAAGACGGAGTTCAGTCCTTGTAACCTTATTTTTAAAAATGGACGTTATGAGGTTGACTTCGAGGGTAAGAAGATCGGTTCATCAGCGATCTTGACGAATATGCTCGGGGCTTGTGCCTTGGTCGTAACAGGTGAAGAGAGCGGTTCTCTTAAAAAAGGCGAAAAGGTAGAAGTCATAAATCTACTTGCTCTTTAAGAGGCACTAATTAGTCAGAAAGATCTGTCTCTTCTAACTCCACATACTCAACTCGATTTCTGCCATTCGCTTTTGCCTTATACAAGGCCTTATCACTTTCTTCATAGATATGATTAAGACTCAGATGAGAGTTATAGGAGACAATAGCAAGACCTATAGAGATAGTTAAAAAAGGATCAATATCACTTTTTAAATGTTCTATATGTTCTTTCTTCATATTTTTGCAGCCATTCTCTGCGGAGTCTATGAGCTGTGAAACGGAATATTCGGATGTTAAAACCGCAAACTCCTCCCCGCCCAAACGAAAAATAAAATCTGATGATCGATTAAAACTGTTTTGAAGACTTAAGGCCACGCGTTTTAAAGCCTCATCACCTTTTTGATGACCATAATGGTCATTATACTGCTTAAAAAAATCGATGTCTATCATGATAAGTGCCAAGTACTTTTTATCACGTTTAGCACGAGATTTCTCAGCCATAAAACGTTTTTCAAAACTTCTTCGGTTTAAAAGCGAGGTCAATGGGTCTATATTTATATCTTCGCGTAGGGCTTTCTGCTCTGTAATAACATGCATGACTGACTCAAAAGTATAGATTATATTGTGTTCGTCTTTCTTTGGCATTATAGTGGTCTCAACCCAGAATATATCTCCATTTTTAGTAAGGCTTTTTACCTCACCCTTCCATGTTTTGCCTTTTTTCAGTCTCTTCCATATCTCTACAATGAGGCTTTCAGGAGCATCGGGATGTTTGAAAAAACAAAAAGAGTTACCAATGATTTCTTCTTTTGAGTAACCGCAGAGTCTGATAAAGGCATCACTTGCCTGGATAATATTTCCTTGCATATCAAACTGCGTAGATATGACATGGGTATAGAGGTTTTCAATAGAGCTCTGCAAGGCTTTAGTCCTTAGTGTACTCTCTTCTTGTCTTTTGTAGGCATTTCGTATCTTCTTCTCTTTTCTTTCTAAACGTGACTGCATAAGTTCAGCAAGAAAAAATAAAAATAAAAAGACTAAAAGGATTATCAGAGAAACAGTGAAAAATCTTTTGTCATTTTCTTCATATATACCATCTAAGGGTGCCTTTATAGAGATTATTGAAGAGAGTTCACCCACTTCGTATCCGAATCCATTTTTATCTCCATACTGTTCTACAAGTGCCTTAGGTGCATTTTTGGGAAGACCATGGCACTGCAGACATTTAGCCTCAATAATGTTACCTGCTATAGCATAATAGAGATATTTTTTATTATCTTCAATGATCACCTCTTTAAATTTTGAGAGGGTGTTATTTTGAAATTTCTGGTAAATATTTGTGTCATAAATATCAGCAAGATTATTCGGATTTAGCGGATTGAGTGAGGCCAGTTTATATATAAGAGGAGATTTTCCAAGTTTTATTCGTTCAACATTAGTATACTCGTGAAGTTTCATGGTGACATAGGTACTCGATAATAGTGCAGGTGAGAAATAATCTTCATGAAGAATACCCTCTTTTTGTAACTTATATATCTCGGGTTTTTGCAGATCACTCACAAGGTCAGAAAGAGCTTTTTGAGATAAGAGTATATCTTCAATCTTTTTCGCAGTCTCGTTGATGATTAAAGAGTGTGTTTGATTGTAATAAAAACCCATTGTCAGCAGATAAACAATAAACATAAATAAGAATGGAACCACACGGCTACGTTTCATAAAAGAACCCTCATCACAAATAGTATAAATTACTTTATAATATTGGCTTTGAGGTAATAGAAGACTTAATGTAAAATTTTAGTTTTTAAGGCGTCTTCTTCAATAGCTTCTTTTTGCTTTTCTGGTGTATATTTACCCTTACTTGATTCCATACCCTTAAGTAATTCAGTTGGTACAGAGTCTTCCAACCAAACTTTCATATATGTTGAAATTAATTCTGGTATATTAACATGTGTGT
>CBFDAB010000006.1:0-38693 GCA_965602745.1 uncultured Campylobacterales bacterium | reverse complement strand
ATAATAGATAATCATGAGAAAGAAACTTGTATCCCTCCTTCTTATACTTTTTGTTATCATGGTCTCTATTTTTGTCACGATACTACCGACTTTTTATACAAAGGGTATCTCCCGAATCTCACTGCAACAAGACCTCAACCTTGATTATGTCTTGGATGCACAGGCGGATACAGAACTTGTTTTTTTTGGATACGCAGGATGTAGAGATATTTGTACCCCTAGACTTGAAAAACTTGGAAAATGGTACGCCTCTCTTTCCCAGCAGACCAAAGATCGCCTCGGGCTTAAGTTTTTTGACCTCTCCATCCCTCAGGACAAAACACTTCCTGACAGCTTTGCCAAAGCCTTTCATAAAGATTTTCAAGGTGTGTACTTGGCTGATAATATCATCAGGATCTATACAAAAGCCTTTTCTGTCTATTTTTCTAAATCCTTGATGGATGATGCGCAGATAGATCATACAAGCCATCTATACCTCATAAAAAGAGACAAGGAGGGGAAAAGACTTCGTTTTATCTATACAGCTTTTCCTTATAATTTTAAACAGATCCAATCCGATATAGAAGAACTCATCCATGAATAAACTGCTCTACTTACTTTTTCACAGTCCTAAGTTTTCTACATTACGACAAGCTGAGTATGAACATTCTGATAAGTTTATGCTCAAGCTGATCTTTTTGCACTGGATACTTGTCTCATTAAGCGGGATGATCCTCTTTCATGACTTTTATCTTGGAAATATAGGAGGGGGTGTTCTTTTTTTTCTAAGCTGGTATGCCTATAAGTACTACAAAGGAAGTCAGTTTTTCAGAAACCTTGTTGCTATCATACTCTTAAGCTATTCAATTATCTTAATACAACAAAGCCTCGGTCGCTTGGAGATGCACTTTCATATCTTTGTCGCCCTCTCTTTTCTTATTATCTACAGGGATATGAAGAGCATCACCCTGGCTTCCGTCTATATCACCCTTCACCATCTGATCTTTAACTATCTCCAAGAGTATAATCTTCAACTCTTAGACACTCCTATCATTATCTTTAACTATGGATGTGGACTTGACATCGTGCTTTTACATGTCTTTTTTGTTCTCTTTGAATGGCTGGTCCTTTCAAAGATGGTCATTAATATGGAAGACCGATTTATGGAACTGATGCGCACAGATGAAGCCCTTAAGTCTGTCAACAAAAACCTTGAAAGCATGGTCCACATCCGTACCAATGAGCTTGAACAGGCAAAGAATGAAGCCCAAAAGGCAAATAGACTTAAGTCGGAGTTTTTAGCCAATATGAGTCATGAGATCCGTACACCTATGAATGCTATTATCGGCTTTACCGATCTTTTGGAAGCAAATGTCAAGGACAACACAAATAAAAGCTATGTCAGATCAGTCAAGAGCAGTGGGAAGGTTCTACTTACCATCATCAACGATATACTCGATCTTTCTAAGGTAGAAGCCGGAAAGATGAATATTGAACTTTCTGCTACTAATCTGCTTGATATTGCTAATGAACTTCGTCCGATCTTTGAGCTTAAGGCTCATTCAAAAGAACTTGAGTTTGAGATAAGCCTTGATGAAGCGTTGAATTATCCTTTGATGCTGGATGAAGTACGTCTAAAACAGATACTCTATAACCTTATTGGAAATTCTATGAAATTTACGCACAAAGGGTATGTCCGTGTTCATTTCAATGTCTTTAGACTCAACTCCCATGTGAGGCTTGAGATTACTGTTCAAGACAGCGGCATAGGTATAGCTAAGGATCAGCAAAAAGAGATCTTTAGCGCTTTTACCCAGCAAAAGGGCCAGATGACTAAAGAGTATGGAGGAACAGGTCTTGGCTTGAGTATCGTTAAAAAACTTCTTGAACTTATGCAAGGTGATATTAAGCTAGAAAGTGAAGTAAATAAAGGCTCTATTTTTACAATTACACTTAATGATGTAGAGATATCAAGACAGGATCTTCAGCAGGCCTCAAGGCTCAAAGAGCTGATATTTGAGCCTGCTACGATACTCATCGTTGATGATATTGAACTCAACCGTACCCTTATTTGTGAATATCTAAAAACGATGCCTTTTACCCTCCTTCAAGCAAAAGATGGAAAGGAGTGCTTAGAATTACTCAGCCATAACAGTGTTGATATTGTTTTAACTGATATCAAGATGCCTATCATGGATGGTTATGAAGCGACTAAAATCATCAAAGAGAAGTATAATATACCTGTCATTGCTATTACCGCCTCAGTCTTAATCTCCGAGCAAGACAAATCAAATGAGATCTTTGATACATTTTTAGAAAAACCTCTCTCCTTAAAAAAACTCATACAAACACTTTCAAAATATCTGAGCTATTCTATTTCTCCCGATACAGAGAAGGAAGAAGACGAAAAAAATATAAGTAGTATAGAACTTCATAAATATAAACTTGCCTGTCCCCTACTTTCACAAGCCCTGAAAAATGCTCATGAAGACGGAGACATGGATTCTATTATGGAGTTTGCAAAGATGCTTGAAGAGTGCTATAAGAGTGAAGATATTAAGGAATTTCACCTTCTGTCAAAACAGCTTATGTTGGCTATAGAAAGCTTTGATATAGAGAGTTGTCAATTTCTTCTTAGTAAGTTTAAGCCTTAAAGGAAAAAAATCTCTCCTTACCTATCCTTTTTTTTATCATGAAATTTTGACATGCTTACGACTTTAACAGCATGAAAAAAGATTATGTATCATTTATACACAACTAATACTAACATCTTAAAATAAAATATTAATTATTAAATATTATTATTTTCTAGCAGATATAATATAACTATAAATTTAAGAGAAGGGTCTATCCTTGGGAATTGAAAAAGCTTCAAAACGCATCTTCATTGCTCTTTTAAGCCTGATAAGTTTTATTACTGCTGTATTTTTGTATATGGGACATTTTCATCACACTTTCGTGCTTGAGACACTCGTAGATGAAGAAAAACAGCTGGCTACAAATATCTATAATAGAACCTTTAAAAATATTACTGAAAAATATCTATTTATAGCAAATGATATTTTAACAGATCCACAAATTCTTTCTGCCATTGAAAAAGAAGACAGAGCTGAACTTTTACACTTAACAGAGCCAATATATAAAAAACTTCTTCTGCAGAACCCTTATTTACATATCATGCATTTTCACACTAAAAAGACGAAAAGTTTTTTACGCCTGCATAAACCAGATAAATTTGGAGATGACCTTAGTGATATTCGACATATGATAAACAATGTCAACAGGCTTCAGACAGAACAGATAGGAATTGAAGTCGGTAGATATGGTATTTATTATAGAATTGCACTTCCTGTAACAAGTGCACAGGGCAAACATCTAGGGGCCTTTGAGTTTGGTATTAATATTAACTATATTTTTGATTTTTTCGACACAGATTACGGGTTTACCAGCCTTTTACTTTTGAAAAAAGATATATTTGACATCATCTATGAAAATAATAAAGGTTTACATTATAAATCATTTTCTGATGAGTATTACCTGATCGAGCCAAATAAAAACCCTCTTTATAATCTTCTCACATCGTCTATAGTCTCAAGAAAGTACACCCTGATTGAACACAATAATATAGACAACCTGATTTTTACAGTCACAGACTTACAAAGTATTATGAATGAGGACATAGGAAAGATCTTGTTTGTTAAAAATCTGAACTATTATACAGATCAAATCAGTATAATTAAAAGAATCACTATATCTGCAGGGCTTCTACTTCTTCTTTTTTCTTTTTATTTCTTACGAAAGATATTTACTAATTATGTCAATATCATACATCGTTATCAAAATATTCTTGAAGTTAAAAATCGCACACTTTCCAAACTTGCACATGTGGATCATCTTACTAAGATAAATAATCGAAAATCTATAGATAGAATTTTGAAAAAAGAGATTAAACGGGCAAAACGTACAAAGCAGGCCCTGTCTCTTATTATGCTTGATATTGATGACTTCAAGATGATTAATGACAAGCATGGGCATAATAGTGGGGATACCGTCTTAAAGCACATCTCAAAAACTGTCTCATCAATTATTCGAGAGACAGATGCTTTTGGAAGATGGGGTGGGGAAGAGTTTATAATCGTCGCACCTGACACTACTATAGATAGGGCCATGATATTGGCTGAAAAAATCAGAGTGGAAATATCAGAATCTGACTTTCTCAAAGTAGGTCGGGTAAGTTGCAGTATCGGTGTTTCACAATACAGGGATTCATATAGTTTTGATATTTTAGTAAATAACGCAGACACGGCCCTTTATAAGGCAAAGAACAGTGGAAAGAACAAGGTTCTCGCCTACACTAATGTATAAAACCTATATATAGTCCTTCTATCTTGATGAAAAACAATATACTTAGAGATAGAAGAAGGCATTCATTATCTAAGCTGACACTTTTATATGTTATTATATTTTACTACAGATATCTGCTCCTAGCAAGATCAAGAACAGGGATAAAATGTGAAGATGGCTAATATATTCTCATTATTTGAAAATAAATGGCAAAAAGAGATTGTACCTTTTCCCACTGAGCTTCAAAATATACAAATCATTAAAATAACACATCTAACAAGTAAAAAACATACAGAATTAGGGCCTAAAGATATAGAGAATTTTCTCACTTTTATGCAAAAAGGCCGCTGTAATAGAATGCTCAAAGGGGCTACTAGATATCAAATCAGTATCCAACATGAGAATGGAATATCCGATTATTATATATATGGAGACTCGCTAGGACCAGAGCAAGGAGGATTGGTCCAAGCTAGTTTTGAGCCGAAGAAAAGAGGCTTTGAAGTCTTTTTACACTCTTTTTTTTAGATAGGCTATCCTCTTTGTCTAAATGACTTCCTAAAACACTCTTCTTCAAGATGCTTTATCTCTTTTTCGGCCACCTTATCTCCATCAAATACTTTTAGCATCTTAAATGAGATTGAACCTGCACTGTTCTCATGTTCTGAGCCTTCTACACGTGTAAAGCCTAAATTCTCATATAAGGATATTGCCCTGTCTCCTTCTCTAACGCTAAGAGATATTTGAGAAAAGAGTTTTGAGACTTCAATAAAGAGTTGGTTCATAATACTCTTACCAAGACCCTGATCTCGGAACTTCGGTTTGATTGCAAGTACGAGTTCGGGTGTATTATGGTCTATATGTCCAAAGCCATTTTCCAGTATACGTACCCATGCGCCGCCAACAACCTTATTATTCACTATCATATAAACACCAATATCACCGTTATAAGATCCATAGTTTCTTTGATATTGTTCTAGGTCGGGGTGATTATCAAGACTCTCACCTATTCCGTCAAATCCTACTGCGTAAAGAAGCAGCTCTTTGGCTAAATATTGCTCACTTGAGCGTAAAAAATATAATTCTTGTTCCATGCTTAGCATTATATCTCTTTACCTTGTTTTTAAGCCTAATTTCTATTTTACTTCTAATACAAGAAGCTTCAAAAAATATAAAGAGAGGGAATCATTGCCTTGAAAAAGATGCGTGGAGATGAGCATATCAACTTTGAAAGTTCGTTAATATTTCACTTGCTAATATCCCTGTTGGGCTAAGTGAAAAAGATATGGTTGTTGATCTTGCTCCTGAGCAAATAGTCTCATCATCTGGATTTTAGTATAGTGAGTATTACTCTTTTGAGTTTGAAACAACCTTTTTTCCTTAATTCTTCACCTCAAACAACACCATAAAACAGTTCTGAAAAAACACCTCATTATCATCGCTTATCATCAGATAGGTATTCTTTTTTATATGGGTAAGGCCTTCAAAATTATCCAGTTTCCAGCCTTGTGTACTTTTTATAGAGGCTAAGCTTCGACTTGGACAGAGTCCCTTTTCGCACTCCATGATATTTATTTTTTTCAAGGTGATGGTATGTCCGCGAAAGAGATGAAAATCCCGTTCTAGTATAAGCAGGTTATTATCTGGCATCAACTCAATAGAAGTTATATCTCCGCTGGCTTTAAACCTCCATGTCTCATCAAGGCTATATAAGGTATGAACACCTTTATTTTCGCCTTTTAAGGGGGCTTCAGGAGCCGTAATGATGCCAAAGACGGGATGATTAATTACAGACTCCAATGCCTTATTCTTTTTTTGATAACTGTTTCTATCTTGAAGTGCCTTGGCTAAGTCATAGTTTTTTATTTTTTTACCGTGAAAACCATATAAAGAGACCTTTGGATGACCTTCAAAAGAGATAATCAAACCATTTTCACCTAAGGCCATACCTTCTGAGTCACGCTTCTTTTTCTTAAGCATCTTGCCTTTTTTTGTTCTTAAAGGCATGGCCTCTTCAAGACTAAGTATTTTTATCTTCTTATCTTCAATTTCCAGGTCTAATCTGAAAAGGTTTCCTCTGTCGCTAAGGGCATAAAGTCCTCTTTTTTTGTCATAAGCCAGAGCTGAGATCTCTATAAACTCTATCCTATTTAGAGGCTTAAAGGAGATCTCTTTTGCATCTAAAATATTTATACCGGAAATATCCGAAGGATTATAAGATGAAGGAAAAATATTTATCTCTTTTATCTGAGCAAAAAGAGTAAGAACTAAAGAGACAAGTATAAAAAAAGATTTAAGCATCTCTACATCCCCATCTTCTGACGAATGATCTCTTCATTATCCACATACCTCTGACAATATTTACCCTCGAGTTCTAAACATATTTTCTGCCAGGCCTTTGTATGTCCGTCTTTCGAGCTCTCTTTGCCTAGGATAAAGACCATAGCATGTGCATATTCATGAGGGATAACCTCATCAATCATATAATCCATGCTCTCTTTAAATCTTTTTTTATTTAAAATAACCTTAGTCTCCCCATTCTCATGACTGGTTAAACCGTACAGGCGGCTGTGAAACTCATCTGAAATATAAAGAGGGATATTTGGCTGAATATTGTATCTGTGCTTAATAAGGGAGAGAACATGAGACTTTCTGTCCATAACACGGTTTTGTATCACTTTTGAGAGGGGATTCGTCTTGAATGCTTGTGTTTGATACCAGTTATACCCAATAAAACTCAAAGCAAGAAGTATGATAAGAATAAAAACTTTTTCAAGACTTTTTACAAATGTCATTCCCAGTCTTTGTACTGATCATTCTTATGTTTGTCTTTTTTATAGCGTCTGTCATTGTTGTTTTGTTCAAGTTTATTTGCAGATCGCAGGATATCTTCAGATATCTCTTCTATATTCATATCACTCAAGGCTAGATTTCTCATCTTTTTCACCAACGCTTCCAAGTCATTGAGTTCACTCTTATACAGAGCAACCGGTTCTGTTCTATCCATATATTTTGAGTTATTTTCAATACGTTTTATATAGTTCTCTTTAGTAGGCTCTTCACTCTTGATTAAATACGAAATAACACTATTGAAAAAACGCTCTAATAAGCGGATATAACGTAACCGCTGTGCATTTTCTACTCTTTTATCTGATGCCATGTGCCTCTATTCTACTTTTTTATGTATAATACTTTTATATGAGTTTAACGTAATTTACCTATAGGACTATTTATGAATAAGATATTCTTGACTATGCTTTTATTTATCAGCTCAGTTTTTGCTGAAGTCATTAATGAATACCCGAGTCAAAAACTCCTTGATTCTAATATCAAGATCATTGATATACGCACAAAGTCCGAATGGAAAGAGAGTGGTCTCTTAAGAGATGCCATCACGATTACTTTTTTTGACGAAAGAGGAGACTATAATGTCCCTGTGTTTATGACGGAGCTTCGTAAACATATTAAAGACGGAGAGAAGTTTGCCCTTATTTGTCATGTTGGCAGTCGTACCGCTATGCTTGCTGACTTTTTAGCGACAGAGTATCAGATGAAAGTCGTTAACCTCCAAGGAGGCATGGTTTATGCTAAAGACAAGGGACTTAAGATCCTTCCTTATAAACATTAAGCAGATGAAGAGTAAACTCTTTACTATCCTTCACATCGTCTTTGTCATTTTAAGCAGAATCATACTTGTTTTCTCTCTTATAGGACTGCTCCTGTACTGTTTATATCTTTTTTTAAATCTCATCCTCAATTAGACTGCCGCTTCTATACTTCTCATCTATAAAGCAATTCCTTTCAGACAATATATAGCAACTGTTATAAATAAAAGATAATATAATAGAATAAAATATTTAATAACTCATAAGAATATAATTATATAATTAGATAACTAATTTACAGAGGAAGATATGCTTAGCAAAGATTTTTTAAACATTATCAATATAAACTCTGACTACTATGAGCTAATCAATAGCATGGGCAATCCTTACTCCCTTAATGAGATCGTTTTAGATTATAAGCACATGCCTGTTGATTATCGTTTTATAGAAGTCAATAGTTCCTTTGAGACTCTAACAAATTTAAAACGCGAAGACATTATTGGAAAAAATATTTTAGATATCTTACCAGAGACAAAGATGGAGTGGATAAGACTCTGCGCAGATGTGGCTCTTAATCAAAAAGATTTATCTACCCAATATTATTCGCAATCGCTTGACCGTTATTATCATGTTCAAATACAGAGTCAGAAAAAAGGTATTTTCCTCACTATTTATAATGATATAACCTCTTTAAAACAAGCATATCACGAAGAGGTAAAACAGAGAAAATCTTATGAAAGTCTCTTTAATACCGTGAGTATTGGGCTCATTCGTACAAGTATTGATGAAGGCCGGATCATTAAAGCAAATCCTACCTGTACTGAGATATTTGGTTATGATACGCTAGATGAGTTTATGAAAACACCTGTCATCGATCTGTATAAAGATCCTGAAGATAGAAAACACTATAGAGCGAAGCTTTTACAAAAAGGAAAACTAAATAACATCACCTTACAGATGAAAAAGCTTAATAACAAGCAGATGACTCTTGCGGTAAGTTCAAGCCTGCATTATAAAGACAACCTTCCGGTATGGATTGACTCAACCATTCAAGATATATCTAAACAACAACGTGCCGAAGAGAAACTGGAGATAAACAGTATTCTTTTTGAGCATACCTTAGAAGCCGTTGTCATTAGCGATGAAAATCATAAAATACTCACTGTCAACAAAGCCTTTAGTAAAATTACGGGATATACAAAAAAAGAGGTCATAGGCAAAGATTTCAATCTTCTGTGCTGTAAAGACAAGGATAAAGAGAAGTCCTGTATTGATATTATAAACATGCTTAAAAACAAAGGTTCTTGGCAGGGTGAAGTCAATAAACGTCATAAAAACGGAGAGGAGTTTCCCGCTCATCTCAGCGTGATTGAAGGAGAAAAATCCAAGGGTGTAAAGCACTACATCTCTATCTTTGACGATATTACCTATAGAAAACAGAGCCAAGAAAACCTTTATCAACTTGCCCATTCTGATCAATTAACACAGCTTTCCAATCGCCATGCTTTTATGCATAGGTTAAATGAGAATGTGGAAAAAGCAAAACGCTATAAGAGTAAATGCGCTCTGATATTTATGGACTTGGATGGGTTCAAAAAGATTAATGATACTTATGGGCATAATGCAGGTGATATCGTACTTGTTCGCACCGCTGAGCGTTTAAAACATATCATTCGCAAATCTGACATGGTAGCGCGTATGGGTGGAGATGAGTTTACTGTTATCATTGAAAACTTTTCTGATATAAGAGACTTAACTATCCTTTGTAAAAAAATCATCAAGTCAATTTCTGAAGAGATTCAGATTGAGGATGCAGTTGTAGAAGTCACCACAAGTATAGGAATAAGTATCTATCCTGATGATGCTGTTACCCCTGAGTTAATCCTAACATATGCCGATAATGCTATGTACAGAGCAAAAAAACTAGGTAAAAACAATGTCCAATTCTTCACTAAAGAACTAAATATTGATTCTGTAAATCAGATGATATTTGAGATGGAACTACGACATGCCTTAGAAAAAGATGAGATGAATATCTTATACCAGCCTAGAATCTCTTTAGCCAGTAATGCCATTATTGGATTTGAAGTCTTTATTTCTTGGGAAAATGAGACCTACGGAAAGATTCCACAAGAGGTATTCTTGCCTATAGCTATGAAGAGTTCGCTTATAAATGAGATCCTATCTTGGCTGATAACAACATCAACTTCCCAAGTGAAGAGATGGCAGCATCAATTCAAAAAAGATTTTATTCTAAGCTTGTCACTTCCTGAAAAAGATTTTACCTTAAATGAGCATCTTGAACAGATACTAGAAATACTTAAAGAACAGAAGTTCAAACCCGAATTTCTACACTTACAAATCAAACAAAACAGCCTAATGCGAGAGAATCAACTTCTTCAGCTTCAGTATATACATAAACTTGGGATAAAACTTATTCTTGAGAACTTTGGATCAGGGGTTTCATCTATTGCAGACCTCTATAAGATTCCACTTGATGCTATTAAGCTTGATAAAATTTTTACTCACAAAGACACAACGAGTGATAAAAGAGTACTTCAGGCCCTTGTACACCTTGTACATAGCCTTAAAGCAGATATCATAGCAGATGAAATAGAAGATATAGATACCCTTGAGAGCTTAGAAAATCTTAATTTTCAGCAAGCTCAAGGAAACGCCCTTTATACCGCGAAAGGGCATATTGAGACTATGCATTTATTGGAAAAAACTTTTCCTTAGAGATCATCTTAAGTCGGTTTATATCAAGTCATAGCTATTGTGCTATCTCGATTCCCTTTTCCTTTGCGATCTCACTTAAAAGACCACCCATCTTCTTTGCGGCACTGATCATCTCTTCTTCTGTATGCTCTTGTAAAATCATACGTGAGATATCAGGAAGAACCTTAATATAGATCTCTTTTGCATCTTCATAAGAGAGCTTTCCATCTTCTATATTACCTGCAGTTGAATGCAAAACCATTGCTAAACCAAGAAAAAGCTCTTGACTGTTTAATTCGACTTGTTCATTTTGTTCATTATCCATCTTAGATCCTTGTACTAAGCCTTTGTACCTTGGTACTAAACTTGCTTTCTATATGCAATTATACTTAAAAAGGAGTAGATTTGGAACGTGTTGATTCATTATCATTAAGACTAAAACTCTATATTCTTTTAGGTATTATCATTTTTGGCCTTTTGTTCACCTCCGCTCTGGGCTTTTTTAATATGAATAAGATGAAGAGCAACCTCGATGCCCTATACTTTGGAAGTCTCATCCCTGTTGCAGAGTTAAACAAGATACAGCATATCTACAATAAAGATATTGCCATCACCTTTTACCAACTCATAGACAAGCAGATAAGTCCGGCAGAAGCTTCTGAAAAGATCTCTCTTAGCCGAAAGAATATCTTATCTTCATGGGTATCTTACACCTCTCATTTTAAACGTGATTATGAATTAGATTATATTCAATATGCTTCGAGTGAACTTACAAAATCAGCACATTATCTTAAACGTTTAAGCTCAGCTGTTATTCGACTAGATCCCCAGAACCTCTCTAAACTCTCATCAAAGACCCTTATAGACAATATTAACGAGATCAATCATATCATCAACAATATCCTCTCATATGAGCATGATATTGCCCAGTTTGAGAGGAAGATGCTTATTGAGACTTATCATCAGACACTATACAAACTCCTTGCAAGTCTGATCTTTATTATTGCTTCGGCTATTATAATTATAGTCCCGATTTTTAGCAGTATTCAAAACAATCAGATCTCTTTGCTTCATACCTCGAAGAAACTGCGTTCAGTCAATAGAAGGCTTGAGACGGCTTCCATTACAGATGCCTTGACTGGACTGCATAATCGACGCTATTTTAACCTCGTCTATAACCGTGAACTTACACGATGTATAAGAGAGAGTAAATCTCTTGCCTTTATGATGCTTGATATTGACTACTTTAAGGGATATAACGACTTTTACGGTCATTTACAAGGAGATGCAACATTAAAAAGAGTTGCTGGTGTTATGAAAGAGACGCTTAAACGTCCCGGTGACTATCTCTTTCGCTTAGGGGGGGAAGAGTTTGGTGTTTTAATAGCAGATATAGATGAGGATAAGGCATATAAGATGGCGGAAAGATTACGGCGAAATGTCTTAGAATTAGGTATAGAGCATAATAAAAGTGAGATCAATACAGATCTTACTATATCAATCGGTCTTGTCACACTTATTCCGACTCAGCATTGTGAACCCGATAATATCCTGCACAAAGCAGATGAGAACCTTTATACAGCCAAAAAAGAGGGACGTAATAAGGTTGTGAGTACTGAACTGCTAAATAATGCTCATGAGAGTCCTCAAAGCGCTTAGAACTATTTCTTAAATCTAAAGCCCTCTTTAGTAAACAATTCACGAAGACGTTCTTTACAATCACCTTGAAACTCCATAAACTCTTCTTTATAGCTTCCTCCGCTGCCTAAAGACTTCTTTATCTTTTTAAGCAAGGTCTCTGCCTCATCATTTTTGATATGAAAAGGACCGATAAGAGTAACAGGTTTACCACGACGCTTTTCAAACTTAAAATGTAAAAAATGTTTCTCAGGTAGAAGAAGTTCTTTTTTACTCAGAACCTTTTTTCCCTCAACTACATTCCACTCATCAGTAAAACTCGCACCTATACTCAGATCTAACTTCTTACCTCTACTCACTCATATCTCCAATATACTCAAATCTCTTCACTCTTTTGCCCTTATACTCTATCTCTTCTATAAACATAGATAAGGGGCGTATCCATAAAGAGAAGTCCCCGTAAAGTGTTCTATATACGACATGCTCTTCTTCTGTTTCACTGTGCTTGGCAATATCAATGACCTCATACTCAGGGCCCTTATAATGTCTGTATTTTCCTGCTTTTAAAATGGTAATATTCCTTTTAATGACTTTGATGAAGATGAAAAGTTCGTGTTGATACCGGACAAGGCCTCTTGTTTAGAGTTTAAAATTGAACCTGTATCACCAAGATCTGTGTTCATACCCCGGCTTAGACCCGCAGTTTTTTTCATCACACCCGCCTCTAGTTCTTTCTCAAACTTTTTTGCCTCTTTTGAAGCCATAGACTTCAGACCCTTTGAGAGCTGTTTATCCAGATCACTTTTTACTGAGATAGAGGGTTTCTCAATCTCCCCTTTTAAAGAGAGATCAACATTGAAGCTTGAGACATCCTGCAAGATATCATTCATTAGTTTTTGTGACGGCATCTGCAACTTTACCTTAAGCACTTTGATATTGCTCTTAGCTGAGATGATTTTATCAATAATCTGTCCCTTAAATGTTCCATCCGTAATAATATTCTTCATTCCAATCGAACCCATATTATAAGCATCTGTCTTTAAAGCTCTTATTCTAAGGTCAAAGTCTGTCTTTCCCTCTTGCTGGCGTCTATCATCAACGAGGTCTGCACGCATATCTTTATAAGATCTTCCTTTTGAATCGGCATGAGCGACCAGGGGTTTTCCGTAAAGCTTTTGGTTTGAACTGATATCTTTTATATTAATATTTATCTCATCACTTTGAATCTTCACATTCACATCTGCTACTTTGATAAGGAGTTGTGGAATAGTGGAAAGGTTGGCATAATTAACCCATCTTCCCTCTCCCCTTGGAGGTTTTATCTCTTCGACTTCTTTAGTTTTAGCATCATTTTTCAGATAAGGCTTAATCATCTCATAATACTTCAATGCTGAGTGCATATAAGAGCCGACTTTATTACCTATAAGTGTAGAAACAAGGTTTGCACCACCGGAGGCATTAAGAGAATATTTGTTTTTCAAGCGTTGAATATCTTCCTTAGGAAGATTTTTAAGCTCTTTTATCTGCTTTTCAAGACGTTGTTGATCCGCATTAAACTCAGTTTTCAGACTTGAGTATCTCTGCTTAGTTTTTTTAATCTTGGACTTAAGTGCATGAATATCCTTTTTAGCAGAGATGATCTTTTTGATATCTGCACCCTTAAGTTGGGTTTCTAGTCTCTTTGAATCGGATTTGATCTGCGAAACATCATCTGCTTTTTTAAGCTCGACTGAGACCTTCTTCCATTTATCCTCAGTAGCCTTAATATCTGCTCTAAGCTTTTGAGCCTCTACAACAGATTTCAGTTCTTCTTTTTCCAAGATATCATCTACATTCGGTAAGACAAAAGAACTTTTTTGACTTTCTTCCACCTTGGCCTTAGACTCTTTTGCCTCTTTTTTATCTTCTTCTTGGTGCGTATAAGCCTGTGCAGCCTCAGCGCGTTTAATATCAAAGGCCACAGCATTGACCTTTAGTTTTTCTATCATCGCCTTCTTCTGCAGTAGAGCTGCAAATCCAAGGTCAAAAGATATCTCCTCTACTTGAACTGCATTATGACTCAACTTATCCTTGTCTGCTATTTCAAGTCTCAAGGCCTTAACACTTAAGTTTCTTAGGCTTGAGCTAAAATCTTTCAGACTGACCTGAGTTTGAAGGGTATAAGAGAGTCCTTTTTCTATTGCCATCTTTGCAAGGGGGTCAAACAGAAGGAGAAAGAGGACAAGTATAAGAGCTGCAAGTCCGCCAAACACACCCAGTCCCCACCAACGAAAAACAGAACTGCCCTTAGCCTCTTCATTAAAAAGCTTCATCCATTTCGTTAGCTTCCAGGTATTGAGTCTTTCACCAAGTTGTACCCTGTAAACGAGGATGAGCTTGTTTAAGATAAAGAATACAGGCAAGGCAAGAAGGATTGAAACGATTAAAGAGCCTGTCACTAAAGTATAGTTAAAAGAGCTCCATCTAAAAATAGCTGAGTTATACAAGGTGGTGAAAAATCCATTTAAACTCTCATTTGTAAGTATCGCATATCCCAAGCTGTCAAAGAGGGGATCAAAAAGATAACCGATACCGGAAAATATCACCGTAAAAAGAAGAAAAAGGCCAAAATTAAGATTTAAGACAAGGGCTAGAAGAAAGATAATAAAAAGGATAAAGGCCTTAGCTGGTAAGAATCCAGCAAACATGGCTAAGACTATGGCTAAAGAGAGTTGCCATGTCTTACCTGAGGAGTTTAACGCTTTGAAAAGTTTACGTACAAAATTAAACATTATTTTCTTCCTTTAGTTAAAGTAGTGTATTCTACACTACAGTAGCTAAAAAATGCACTTAAATCTTTTGATTACTTTTACCAAAAGAGCTTATATAACCTTCTGATGAAGATAGACTATGCCCTCTTCATCAAGCTTGTCTGCTACGACCTTACAAAGAATAGGGTTTTTACAAAAAATATCATTGTCATACAAGACAACATAGATCTCATCACCTTTTTGTAAAAAGGTTGTTTCCCCATAATGTGTATAACGCGTGGCACCGATGCTAAGAAGCATCTGCTTAGGGTAAGAACACTCTTTAAGATACTCAGAAATATTTTCTAAGGGACCGCCCTCTTCTTGAGTGTTAAGCTTCTCTTTTGTCCACTCTAAAAGTTCTTCATAAAAGTAGCTGTATCCGGATATCTCCACATCTTCGCCATATCTAAAGACATTTCCGTCCCGGCGTAAAAAAGAAGAGATGCGCCAGTTATCAAGCATCCCCCCTTTTTCAAACTTATCAAGAGGAATAAGATTCTGTGAAATTCCCTTGGTGTCTGCACCCCAGTTTTTCTTCTCAGATATCTTTTTAGCACCTTTTTTACGGATAGAACAGTCATTATAAGCGCCAAAGGCCGTCGGCTTAATCTCACTGACCCTTGCATCTGTATATTCAAGATTACATAAAATAACGACTTCAGGTTCAGCTTGGATATTATCTTCTATATCATGTATGGCTTGAGTAGAAGAAGAGAGGGGATATTCAGATAAGACGCCTTTAGAAGCATGCGGAAGATAAAAAGGAAAGATACCCTTAGGTGCATTTTCATCATCGACTTTTACATCTTTAAACTCTTCATCCTCACCTGCTTGCTGCAAGTGAAGCGCAAAGTTTCCGGCTATGCCAAGTCCAATAATATCTTTAAAGTCCATTCTAATCTCCCAATCAAGTTTCAATTAGGGAATTATCTCTAAAATCTGCTTAAGATTGCTAGTTTATACCCTCAAATGAAACTCTTTAGTGCCATTTATGAAGAGATGTTTCTTTAGAAAAAAAAGTATAAGAAAGGTTTAAAATGAGGGCTTAGCTTAAAAATATGTCTTCAGAAAAATATTTTTATGTACAAGATAGTACTTTTTTAATTTGTAAAGGGGGAATATGTCAGCCATCGGGCTTGAAGCCGTGGCTGCCATGAGAGAATATTCTCTTAAGCAAAAGCTTAAACTTAGTGCCCGTGTTTCTCTGCGTACTCTTCGTAAGAGCCTCTAAAGTCGATAAAAGTCCCATCAGGCTGAAGTGAGATAACTCTATCAGCAAATGCGTCAAGTAACTCTCTATCGTGAGAGGCACAGATAACATTTCCGTTAAAGTCACGAAGAGCTTCACCTAGAGCAATAATCGCTTCAAGGTCAAGGTGATTGGTAGGTTCATCAAGAACGATAAAGTTACCTTCTTCAAGCATCATCTTTGAAAGCATCATACGGTGTTTTTCACCACCAGAGATGTTTTCAACAGACTTTTCTTGCTCTTCACCGCTAAATAACATACGTCCAAGACAGTTACGGATCTCAGCGATCTCACGCTTAGGATCAAAGGCACGTAGCCATTCATAAAGTGTCCCATCACCCCTGATCGTCTCAACCGTGTCTTGAGGGAAGTATGAAGGCTCAACTGTTGCGCCCCATTTTACTGTTCCCTCAGTCGGTTTCATCTCTTCCATAATGATCTTAAGAAGCGTTGATTTACCGATACCGTTTGGCCCGATAACAGCGATCTTTTCACCCGGATCAATACGTAAAGAGATACCGCCTAAAAGTCTCCCTCCGCCTTCACCGTAATCGTGGGCAATATCAGTAATGTCTAAGGCTTCTCCACCCATCTGACGTTTAGCTTTGAAAACAATACTTGGATCTCTACGTGAAGAAGGTTTAATATCTTCGACATTGATCTTTTCAAGCTGCTTTTGACGTGATGACGCCTGTTTTGCCTTAGATGCATTTGCCGAGAAACGACGAACAAAGGCTTCAAGTTCAGCCTTCTCTTTTTCAGCTTTGGACTTGTCAGTTTCTAGCTGTTTCATCATGACTGTTGAAGCGATATACCACTCATCATAATTACCAGTAAACTGACGGATCTTTTGATAATCAACATCAAGTATATGTGTTACGACTGAGTTAATGAAGTGTCTATCGTGAGAGATAACAACAAGTGTACCCTCATGACGTTTAAGTTCATTCTCTAACCAACCGATAGTCTCGATATCAAGGTTGTTGGTAGGCTCATCAAGGAAGAGTACTTCAGGTTTAGGAAAAAGCACCTGTGCTAAAAGAACCTTGATCTTCATAGAAGATTCAATCGTTGACATAAGGTCATGATGTACCGCAGATGGGATACCGAGGTTTTCAAGTATCTTTGTAATATGAACATCATATTCATAAGTCGGGTCTTCTTCAACACAGATAGTCTCTAACTCAGCTAAACGGTTGTTTGTCTCATCAGAGTCAAAGTCGCCCGTTACATACAGCTCTTCTTTTTCTTTAGTCGCATCATACAGACGCTTATTTCCAAAAAGAACCGCGTCCATAACAGTCAGTTCTTCAAAGGCAAATTGATTTTGACCAAGTACGCCGACTTTTAGGCCTGGACCTATAGAGACACTACCCTCATACTCATTTATCTGTCCGGAGAGGATCTTTAAAAATGTTGTTTTTCCTGCCCCGTTTGCGCCGATAAGACCATAACGTTTATGTTGGTCAAGTTTTAAATTGACATTGTCAAAAAGTACACGCGAACCAAAACGCATGATCAAGTTGTTTACTGATACCATATATTTATTTCCTTCATCTACAGTTTCTTACATAAGGTTATGCACCGTTAGAGCTAAAGAACCCTCTGCAAGAAACTTTCATGTTTAAACTATTTCGAAATTATATCGAAGAAGAGGTTAATAAAGGTTTAGGCCAATTCTTATATTGAAAATCAACTTTATTACTTAAAAAACCTTGAAATACACCCTAATAAATACTTATACTAACTCTTGTTAATCTTTAGCTTATATACTTGTAAGTTTCCATTCAAACCCTAAGTTAAAGTCGTCTAAAGGCTTTATCTTCGCAGCTAACATTCAAGTCAAACGAAGAGTTGTAAAAACAGAAATTATATCTATGGTATATGTGTAAAACGAGGCATTAGAAGAGAAATTTAAAAAAATTTATACTAAAAAACAAAGTGTGATTAAGCTATAAAAGACAAGTCTTTATGGCTAGTCAATAACCTTTAAAGGTAAGGCTTCCATACTCCCCTTATATTCCTGCGTGGCACTAATATCAAAAGAGATTTTAAGAGCTCTTTTTTCTTGAATGGTTTTCAGAAGATCTTCCAGTGTACTCTCATATCCAAATATTTTTTGATACTCAGAAAAAGAATCTTTCAAAGCAGAATCACTTACCCTTCTCAAGGCGGCTTCTTCGATCTGAGCCCAATAAGAGATCTTCACAAGATGATAAAGAGAAGGCAGTTTTGACTTTATTTTTGAGAATCTGTCCATCACCTTTTTAACCGCAGCCACATTCCCCGAAGCCGCATAATTTTCAGCTTTTTCATAATAAGCCAAAAATCCTTTTTCAATATCTTGAGCGATCTTAGCTTCTTCCAGGTAAGAATTTTCTTCTATCATGTTATACACAGCAGCAAACTTCTTCTCTGCAAAATACTGCATTGTTTCTGCATATATATTGGCCTTATCTCTTAAACCTTCGGCAAACTCTTTTTGCTCAGGAAAAGAACTTAAGACATCACATAATTTGACCGCATCATAATACGCACCTTCATTAAAAGTATTTAAGGTTTTGTCTTTAAATATTTCACCTACGCGCACCAATTTTCCATATTCTTGCAACTCTTTTAAAAAAGGGTGACCCAACACAAGTTTAAAAGCGTTGAAGTAGTCTTTTTCCATAATTTGTTTTCGAAAAAGTATAAAAACATTTCGATTTGAATAAAGAGACTTGATAATAAGATTTTTTCCCGGAATCCCAAGAAATGGCTTAAATAGCTGTTTTATCTTCTCTTCTGCCGACTTATCATTAATTATACTGCGAATAACAACTAAGATCTTAGTCCAATCATCTTCCATCTTCTGAAATTCAGCTGTCTCTTTAAGCGTAGAATACTCTTCTGCCAAAGAATAAGCCATCATATATTTTTTAGTTTTGACCGCTGTTGCAAAACTAGTGAAAAGTGCAAAATCATTAAAGAGTTTTTGAATGATTAAGCGCTTGGCGGAGGAGGCTGTAAAATATTTTAAAAGATCTCTGGCTTCTTGGGTTTTTTGAGATCTCAACAGTGTTTTTGCATGCTCATATGACTTTGAGAAAAGCTGCTCCAAACTCTTATAAACCTCACTATATAGTAATAAAGGGTTCTCTTCTGCTAAAAAATAACATTCATTAAATTCTCTATTTTTCATATGATCAAGGAAGGCTTCTTCTTGTGTATCTAACTCATAAATAGGAATATGTCCGTTACTAAGACCAAAGATAAGAAGCTTTCTCTCATCACAATAAGACATCTGAGTGATACCTGCAAGCTGTTTTAAAAAGTCAATCTTTAACAACTTCTCTTCTTCGAGGTTATATAGTCCAACCATACCGCCTAAACCTGCTACAAATAAAAACCTTTCATCTGCATCAAGACACACCGCCGTAATATTGGCATCAAACCGAGGAAGTCTTCCAATGACAATAGACTTAGAAACATCCCAAATAAGGATATTACCCTCTTTGTCTGTTGATAAAAGTCTTTGAGAGGAGAGAAAGGTCACTGTTGTTATCGGCTCTTGGTGAGAAATAAGTTTATAATGATTTTTACGAAAAGAGCGGTTAAAGACCTTAATTATCTTATCATACCCTGCTGTAGCTATCCAGCGACCATTCTCATTACTGGCAATAGCAGACACCGCATCCCTATGATGTGAAAGCGTATCTACCTTCTTGCCGCTAGCCACCGACCACATATATATACGTCCTTCCATCCCGCCTGTGATCAGATATTTGTTATCCTTAGTAAACTCGACTGTTTCAATACCACCCGCGTGAGCACTTATATCATGATAAAAACTTCGTTTTATATTATCAAATAACAGAGCTTCTTTTTTCTCTTTATTATAAAAGCTCAGGTGTTTTCCATCTGAAGAGATAGCCATATTATTAATATATAAAATATTATCGGTAAGCTTACTTTTAAAACCGTCAAGAAGTTTAAACTCATCTAAATCATATATACGAAAATCATTTTTTACATCAATTACAGCGAGATTTCCATCATCTAGTATTTTCATAGTATGAACGGCATTTTTGATGTCAAACTGTCGGCTAATCTTCACATAAACCCTTTATCATTTTAAGCACAACACTTTTTATACTTTTTACCCGAACCGCATGGACAAGAGTCATTACGCAAGATCTTTGCTACTTGCATCTCGCCTCTATCATATTTTAATTTCCCAGATTCAAGAATAAAGAAAGAGTGCTCTTGCATCCCTTGAATTGTGTTATCTTCTTTGTAGTAGGCTGTAAACGTCACTTCATAATCAGAGAATGACAAGATCTTTAGTCCTATCCATTCTATATTCTGATCTTTAATGGCCTTGATATCATCTATATTTTGCAGACTGCTTGAGCAGGTGTCATACAGGTATTGACCATTTTTCAAGACATAAGCACTATATCTAGAGCGCATGAGTTCTATGGCAGTTGGTGCATTTTCTTCACCCTCAATAAACCGGCCACAACACTCTTCATATTTTTTATCACTTAAGCATATACATTGTTTTTCCATGCGCTAGCATATCAAAAACTTATTTGTATTTTGATTAGTCTATTAGGTAATTCAAACAAATACTTGAGAGTGTTTCAGAGACGATAATAATTATTGATGCAGTTGATGACATCCAATATATCAATTCACCTTTTCCAAATTTTAGAACTTGAAAAAACTGAGATACTCGGACAAAAAACTATACATTTTTTTCCTGAGAGTCAAATCTTTGATACTTGTATAAAAAAATCAAAGAGTGACAATTCTACTAAAGAGAGACCTGGATTTTCACCTTATAAGAGGGGATGCACTATATATCTTCTATTCAAAATGAAGATGCTCAGCTGTATTGCATCAGCTCTTTTCTTGGTATAAACCAGCAAGCAAGACTTAGTTTCTCAACGGTATTTTGCAGCTTTGATGATCTCTTCTACCACACTTGGGTCTTCCAAAGTCGTAATATCCTGAGTGATCTTTTCACCTTTAGCAACAGAGCGCAGAATACGACGCATTATCTTCCCGGAACGTGTTTTAGGAAGCCCCGGTACAAAGACAAACCTGTCACATTTTGAGAATGATCCGATCTCACTTTTTAGGATATTGTTTATTTCTACCGCCATGGAATCTTCATCATCAATAGCTTTATCATTCAAAATCACAAAAGCACAAAGTGATTCACCCTTGATCTCATCAGGCTGCCCGACTATAGCCGATTCAGCGACAAAAGGAGCATTCCCGATACTTGCTTCTACTTCAGCCGAACCGATACGGTGACCAGAGACGTTAATAACATCATCTGTTCGCCCTGTGATCGTGATATAGCCCTCCTCATCGATCATCGCACCATCACCAGAAAAGTAAACGGGTTTACCGTCTTTTTTCACATCTCCAAAATAAGATTTTTTATAACGCTCTGTATCTCCCCAGACACCGCGGATCATTGCCGGCCAAGGCTTGGTTATACAGAGTAAACCTGTTTCTCCCGGAGGTGTAGGGCTTCCCTCTTCATCCAGGACTTCTACCATGATACCGGGCACAGCGAAAGTCGCACATCCGGGTATCATTGGTGTCGCACCGGGAAGCGGAGATATGATATGGCCTCCGGTTTCAGTCTGCCACCAGGTATCTACAATAGGACATCTACCTCCGCCAACCTCATTGTAATACCACATCCATGCCTCTGGATTGATCGGTTCGCCAACAGTTCCTAAAACACGAAGACTGCTAAGATCATATTTTTTCGGTTCATCATTTCCGACCTTATGAAGCATGCGTATTGCTGTAGGGGCTGTGTAAAACTGTGTGACCTTAAGTTCTTCAACCATCTTCCACCAACGCCCTGCATCCGGAAAGACAGGGACACCTTCAAACATCACCGTCGTTGCTCCGCTTGCAAGCGGTCCATAAACAATATATGTATGTCCAGTTATCCATCCCACATCAGCGGTACACCAATAGATGTCATCAGGCTGTATATCAAAGACCCACTCCATAGTCATCTGGGCCCATAATATATAACCGGCCTGATTATGCTGGACACCCTTAGGTTTGCCTGTACTGCCTGAGGTATATAGAAGAAAAAGGGGATCTTCACTCTGCATGACTTCGGGCTCACAGATCTCAGATTCGGCTTCGATTAGATCATTATATATCTCATCACGTCCCTGCACTATACTTATCTCTTCATTATTTCGTTTTACGACCAGCACTTTTTCTATTGTCTTACACCCCTTAGAGAGTGCATCGTCGACTATAGGTTTTAACATATATGGCTTTCCGCGTCTATAAGCACCATCAGCCGTAATGACCATACGCGCATCTGCATCTTCTACCCGATCACGAATCGCATCAGCAGAGAAACCTCCAAACACAACTGAATGAATTGCACCGATACGCGCACAAGCGAGCATCATATATGCAGCTTCTGGAATCATCGGCATATATATAACTATTCGATCACCTTTGTTAATCCCGTAGCGATCTCTTAAAAGGTTAGCCGCTTTGTTAACATGCACTGACAATTCGCCATAGCTTATTTTTTGTATGTCACCATGCTCCCCTTCAAAAAGAATGGCGGTCTTCTCTTTTTTGTCTTTAAGATGACGGTCAATACACTGAACGCAGACATTAAGCTCTCCTCCCTCAAACCATCTGTAAAAAGGTGCTTCAGATTCATCAAGAACCTTGTTATAAGGCTTGATCCAATCAATCTTTTCTTTGGCAAAACCATCCCAGAAACCCTCGTAATCCTCTATTGCATGGTCTTGAAGTTTATGGTATTCATCCATACTTTTAATGTTAGCCTGCGCACTCATAGCTCCACTGGGAAAAAACTTTGTATGTTCCATATTAAGGTCTCCTATCTTCGTTTATTTATTGTAACACAAGTCGATATTAAATAAGTAAATTTAATATAATAAAAAAAAATTATTACAGTTAGCATTAAGAATTATTATATTATTATACCCGTATTATTATTTATTACTGTTATTAACAGTTTAATAATAATACTATAAATTCAATGGAGTGCAATGTGAAACAGATCTATGTTGGGAATATCCCTTATAGTAAGACCGAAGAGGACTTGCAAGATTTATTTGCAAAGTTTGGTGAAGTTAATTCAGTTAAATTCGTTAGCGACAGAGAAACAGGTCGATTTCGTGGATTCGGATTTGTAGAGATGGCCGATGGCACTTGTGCAGATGAAGCGATTTGCGACCTAGAAGGTAAAGAATTTGACGGTAGAAACTTACGCGTAAACGAAGCCCGTCCTCGCCCCGCACGTCCCCCAAGAGATTCGTGATAAAAGACACTTTGAAAGATAGGAATATCCTATTTTTCATAATTTATAATTGCTTTGGGTCTCGTTCATGTCCTAAAGAATCATTGTTTCGCAGTCATTTACCATTTACCCTCCGCTTATCATATCCGAGATAATCCCCTTTTCATCTCTATTCTCAGCTATTACAACTCCGCCTATATGTATGGCTACAAATATCCAGACAAAATTGAAGACGGCCTCATGTATCTCTTTTATATCATCTGCTCTTGTTTTTAAGAGACCCAGCTCTTCATAAAAGTGAATACTCAGACCGCTTATCGCCATAAAAAAAAGTATGGCATAGATACCTATATAGCCGATTTTCACCATCTTTTTGTGAAGTGAGGCAGAGCTTATATCTATATAGTTACGTTTCCCGCTTTGGGTAAAGAAGAGTATGACCCTGATTATAAGAAAAAAAGCCAATGCGTAGCCCAAAAGAATATGCCACTCCCACATCGGCGCGCGCACGGCCTTCGCCAAAAGCTTTGACTGTTCTGCCGTTACATCTATCTGCATCTCGGACAACTTGCTTGTGAGTATCTCGCTATTGGCTCTCCACGACAAAAAAGTCTTGCGTAAAAACACCGTTCCCAATAGGCCCAGTACGACAAATGCATGCAGCCAATGCCATATTCTAAAACTCAGACTCCATTTTTTCATCTTTCTTCCTTTTGCACGATATTAACAAGTATTTTAACAGCTCTTTGTTATTATTGCATTTAAAATCAATATATAGGCTTATTATGCAATTTAAAATCACAGACGAATATATAGAACTATATAAACTTATCAAGGTCGCCGATCTAGTAGATAGTGGGGCTGAAGCAAAACAGTTAATAGAAGAAGGCTATGTCAAACGCGGTGAAGAGATAGAAACACGAAAGCGTGCAAAGATAAAAGCGGGTGAAGTCATCACCATTGGTGAAGTCAGTATAGAAGTCATTTCTTAAGGAGTTTCCTTATTTAAACTACTATTACAAAAACAGTGTTATTAACGGGGAATCTCATGCAAAAAATATTTATAAGTCTAGCCATACCAGTTATTATGTTTGCAAAGACATACAGTGGATGTGGTGACAGTAATGAAAATGCAAAACTTGATCTGGTTACAAACATCAGTGCCAAGATTGAGTTTAAGGAGAACAAGGCCGCAACATCAATGAGAGATGCCCATGTCGAAAATGTACAGACAACGATAGAGCAGTATTCATCAGTTACTTCAAACCTTGAACTTGTTGATATTAAAATAATCGAAAAAAATGGTCAAATTTGTGCTTCAGTAGAGAAGGCCGTACAAACAGATCATACAAAAAAACTTTTAAACAAAGTTTTAGTCTACAGTGAAAAAGACCTTCCTAAGTCTTCATTCGACAAACTAACAACCCTTAAATTCTGGCTAAGTGATCTAGAACAACTTACACAACTATTCCCTGTCTTTCTAGATGATATCACCATCAAGGAAAAGGAATTTATCTATCACAAGCAGAAGCTTTTCAAAGATATCTATTCACAGACCCAATTGAATATGGATTCCTTAATATGGAAATCATGTAATGCTAATCGTGATGAGGCCCTTAAAGGACTCAATCAAAAACTCTTCAACAAAAAAGAGAAAGAAGACGGTTTTTTCAACTCTTTGACCAAGATCTTTACTTCTGAAGAGAAAGACCCTCTTATTCATCTTCTTCAGCCGCAGATAAGCTATACACACTCAGGTGCCAATATATGTGCTGTTATAAATAAAGAATCACTTTTAAACATCTCTCAAAAGATGTATGCTGATGCGAAAAGATACCAAGCATCTCTTCTACCTGAAGATCCTAAAACGCGATACACACAGATAGAGAATTACACCCAGCACCTACAGGTCACAACCTCTTTGATATCACTTTTCCCAAAATCATTTTCATCTGCGGATAAAAACTATATGGACCAAAAAGTAAAGTCACTTAATAAGATCAAGAAGACAACCTACCCTCAATATGTGATTTTTAACGTACAGAGCGAGACTCCTGAAACGATTCTTTTAGATGGAAAACTTGTAGCAAAAAATGAAAAAATTCATCTCAAAGTCGGCGACCATTCTTACAAAATAACAGCTAGTGACCGATGCGATATCACAGGTGACATAAATGTGAACCTCTTTGAAGAGGAGACTATAAGCGCCAGCTTTTCATCCCTGCACTATCCTACTATACTCTTCATAACAGACAAAAGGGCAACGGCTATGGTCAATGGTGATACAGTTTCTCTCAACAAAACTACACCGATAAAAAAATGTGAAGGTGACGTTCAATACCTTGTAAAATTCGCTTCACAAAATAGAATGGAAACGATCACACTCTCACCGGAAAAGAAGTTCTCTATTGAACTGAACTTTTTAAATCCTGATGAGATCAATATATTCAACAATGCAAAAACAAAATATTATTCGACTTTGCAAGATGAAAAATTTTCTGAGTCTCTTACCCCTATCCAAAGTTCAAACCTAGTATTTGATGTTGAGGATTCTCCTAAAAATGGATCATTAAATCTTAATAAAAGCGGGCACTTTGTATATACACCCAATGAAGGGTTTAGCGGAAAAGACAGTTTTGAGTATACAATTTCAAGTCCCCAACAGGAAAGTTCGCCACGTGTAGTTATTGTAAAAGTTGAAGAAAATACACCAAATCTTGCTCTCTATGCTCCTGTAAAAGAAGATAAAAATACGGCAATAAAAGATGAGATGCAAGAGAAGCAGAACACTCAAGAAGAGACAAAAGTTGTAAATGAAGATATAGATGAAGAAAAATATCAAAGGTTCAAAAGCTATGTCAATTCTCAAGAGCAAGATATTGAAAAACTTCAAAAAATACAAAAGAAATATCCTAGTATGTTTAAACAGTTGTTGCAAGAAAAATTAGCGAATTAAGAGCTGAGGCAAGGCCCATCAATCCGCCAAAACTAGCCATGGCGGTTTTCCAAGGGAAAAAGTTTCTCAGCCAAGTTAAAACAGATTCCGCTTAACTGCTAAACACTTTTAAAAATAAGTGCTGAGACCAATCCGATTACAGCACCAAACACACCACCCCAAACCACTAACCATCCAAGATGTTGTGCAATGATACGCTGGACCATCTCTTTGACCATATCAGCATCAAGTTCATCCATCCTTGCATTAATTGCAGACTCTATTTTTATATTTAGATCTTGACTTAGGCTTGAACCTGAAAGGCTTGTATTTAAGTTCTTTTGAAAGTCTTCACTCTTTGCAATCTCTTTGACTGCAAGTTTCATCTTGTTGACAAATGGTTCACGCAGGCCTTCAATCGCTTTTTCACCGCCGAACATTCCTAGCATCCCTCCAAACGAAGATTCCATCACTGTTTTAGCCAGGGCATCATAAGCGGGTGAAAAATCTGTCTTATCAATGACCGGTTCCAGATCCAGTGTTTTCTCTTCTTGTTCTAAAAATCTCTGCATGTTTTCTGCAGTAAAAAACTCATTCATCATCAAGTTCTTAATACTTGTTTTAAATGATTCAAAGTTTTCAGAGATGACACCCGAACCGTATAAAAAAGGTACTTTTTCAAAGAGCATATGTACAGCAATAGCATTTGTCAAGGCACCGGAGAGTGCAAAAAGCCCCATATATAAAACAGGGGTATGAAATGGTTCAGGAAAAATGTAAGCCAGCGCAATAACTGCTAGCGAAAGTAAGTTTGTTATAAAGCTTTTGTTTAAACTCATGATATATCCTTTAAGAGCGCCATTATACATAAAGTGTTGTCAGTTCATCAATAAAACTATTTGCAAAGTAATGAATAGCGAAAATACTAAGAATGATGTTTGAAGACAATGACACAAAACAGTTAACACAGGCCGTAGAATTGCCACTTCAAAACAAGATGATACAGTCGTATTAAAAAACAAAACTTGCTAAGTTTGTAAGACCGTTGCCTGCTCTTTTCGAGTCAAGGTCTTAAAAACCAATTCGTAAGAATCATCTATCCATGATTCTAAACTGGCATCATCGACTTCTCCATTGCAGACCACTGTATTCCAATGTTTTTTATTCATATGATAACCGGGGATCACCGACTTGTATATCGATCTCAATTCAAGCGCATACAAGGGATCACATTTTAGATTAATCCTAAGAGGCTCTTCTGCATCTTTTTTAAGAGCAAACATCTTTGCCCCTACCTTATAAACAGAAACATATTTATCAAAGGGGTATTCTTTAACCGCTCCGGCTTTTGATAGACAATATCTCTCAACAGCCTCATGTGTCATAAGAACTCTCTATAATCCCTGGAACACATTGATTCGATCTCTTCTACTGTTTTCGCTATCTCACTAGAAAGATTTTCAAAACCCTTAGATGTGACGAGGATATCATCTTCAGTACGAATACCTATACCTCTATACTCTTCCGGTATATCCAAGTCATCTGCAGGAAGGTAGATAGCAGGTTCTACCGTTAGTATCATTCCTTCTTCAAACAAGACTTCCTTTCCATTCTCATCCTTATACGGACAGGTATCATGAACATCTAACCCCATCCAGTGTCCTATCCCATGCGGATAATACTTTTTATAGATCTTTTTTTCTATCAGTTCATCCATGGAGCCTTTTAAGACACCCAAATCCATCATGACCTGAGTAAGTAATATCTCACTTTTTTCCTGAAGTATCTGTTTGGATATCCCCGGCTTAATAGACTTAATTATCTTTAACTGAGTATCAAGTATGCCTTCATACAGGGCTTGTTGTGGCTTAGAAAACTTGCCGTTAACAGGTGTTGTACGCGTGATATCACTCGCGTAATAGTTCCACTCGCATCCCGCATCAATGAGCATAAGGTCCCCGTCATTTAAGGGCATAGCATTTTCTACATAATGCAGGGTATTTGCATTATTACCGCCGGCTACGATTGTCCCATAGGCATCATGATGTGAGCCTTCTTTTTTAAATATATATTCGATGATGGCTTGTATCTCATACTCTTTCATTCCCGGTTTTACCATTGCCATAGCAGTATGATGTGCCTGAGTCGTGATTTTCATCGCCTTTTTTATCTGTTCGACTTCGTACTCTTCTTTAATCAGACGCTCTTTTTCTACCAGAGTATTCAGATAAATGAAATTTCGAGGGGATATATCAATATTTCGTGTATGAAAGAGCGTATTTGATGCTCTCTTAACTGTTTGCACGTATGCATTATCTGCAAAGGTATCAAGATAAAGTGTATTATACCCCACTAAAATCTTTGATACCTCTTCTTCTAACTCTACAATATCATAGGCCTCATCCACGTCCAAAGCCTTGCAAGCGTCTTTAACACCCAGTCTCTTGCCTACCCACATCTCCATCTCAGGATTTCGTTCCCGTAAGAACAGAACAGTTTTACTTTTCTTGTTATTTTTACACAAAAGCAGAAGACAATCCGGTTCATCAAACCCGCTTAAATAATAAAAATTGCTCTCTTGTCTAAAAGGAAATTCCGTATCATTACTTCGCATCTGCATAGAAGCCGAGGGTATCAGAGCAACCCCATTCGTCATCTGGTCTAAAATTTTCTTACGTCGGTTTTTAAAAGGAGAATTTTTCATAAGTTTATTTTAGCGTTATATTAACTCTTTTCATCATTATTCGAATGACAATAGCACAATATTAAAATGAAAAACTGTTTATTCAATTAAATTCAGGGAAGATGAAAATCTTGATCTATAGGCTATAATAGTCATATCTAATACAAAAAGGATTTAAAATGTGTAATTTAGGAAAGATAGATAGAATTTCTCGATTTGTGATTTCCATTGGATTATTTGCTGCTGCAGCACTTACACCATATTGGTGGTTGGCTATTATCGGTTTAGTTGCCGTAGGTACTGCATTCCTCAAATTTTGTCCTTTGTATGCACTGCTTGGTTTAAATTCTGGATGCGAAACATCAGATTCGACAGAGTCATAACATAGACTTCCTATATCATTAAAATAATACTACGAAGACATCCCTCCAGGTAAGAATCTGTCATGGATTTACCCTGTGATAGGGGAATTGAATATAGTTTAAAATATCGGATGGGGTATGGTATCGCTTTTATAAGCACGGGATAAGTTCATAGGCAGGTTTAAAAAAAGTGGTGTTTGCATTTAAGCAAACAATAGTTTAAAGTCAGAAATTTAGTGTGAAAAGAGTTTTGAAGTTTTCTATTGAGAATTTTTGCATCTCGCCTTGTTCAAGTTCAACAATTGCATCATTTCCGCAAATATCAACTAAAACTGCCGTACAGCCATCAAGTGTCTTAATATAACGTTGATTAAGAATCATAAACATAGTTTTTCCTTTGACATATTTTCATCGCTTTCGCCATGCAGTGAAAGTATAACTATGTATGATTACGATAAGGACACGATACTAGTTACTATAATCCACTACTTTCGCTGCTTCAGTCACTTCTTTTATAAAACTTACTACTTCTAAATGTGCAGGGTGTGTAGCATAAGACGAAAGTCCCTCTTTATCATCAAAAGTCGTTGTTAGCACAAGGTCATATGAGCGTTCACTGTGCATAAAGTCCAAACCAACTTCCATGCTGTTTAGACTGGGAACCTTGCCTACCAGAGCTTCTAAGATCTCTTTTGCTTTGTGCAGGTTTTCTGTTTTATTCTCTTCTTTAAATGCGAACATAACAATATGGACAATCATGTTTTTCCTTTTTAAACGAATAATATCATCTTTGCTAAAAAATTGCTGTAGAAAACATGATAGCTTTTAGAGAGAATTTAGTTATAATTTAAGATAATTAAAATTATAAGGTAATTACCAGATGAGATTTTTACTTTTTTTCTTGATCCCAAGCCTTTATCTTTTTGCACAGCCGCTTACACTTGAACAGGCGATTACATTATTAAAAAATCAGAACCTTGAAGTCAAAGCTGCTCAACTCGAAGTCTACAGCAGTGAACTCGCTTATGATATGGCTAAGGCACAAGATTATGGCCGTCTTGATTTTATACAGAACATATCACGCTCGAACGATGCGGGAAATGTCTTTGGTTTTAAGTTGGGCTCGCGTGAGGCGAGCTTTAATGACTTCGGATTTTCCGAATTAGGTAAGATCCCTGCGGATGCACCCGTTCAGGGTTTAAACTACCCTGATGCCCGTAACTACTTCCAGAGCAAGTTGGCTTACGAACTTCCTCTGTATACAGGGAACAAGATTGCTGCTTATCAGAGTATGGCAAAAGAGATGAAGAATATCTCTATTTTGGAAAAAGAAGATCAGATCAGTGCCAAGATATATGAGACAAGAAAGTCCTATTTCGATATGGCCTTACTGGAAAATTCACTTGACAATCTAGCTCGGATTCATGCGAATATCTCCCGGCTTGAAAAAATGACGCAAGAGATGATAAAAGAAGGCTACGCCAAGAAGATCGATCTCTTGGAAGTACAGTCTAAAAAAGCCAATGTCGGCCGAATTATCACTGAACTTGAGTCAAATAAAGCCCTTCTCTATCATTATCTCTCCTTCCTTCTCAATCAAGAAGTCACCCAGATACAGACTCCTGACTTTGATCCTCCCGAACCGGCTGTATCAAGCGAAGAGATACTCAGAAACAATATTGATATCAAAAAAGCCGCAACCGCACTTAAGATACGTGAGAGTATGGTCATCCTCGAAGAGTCACGCTACCTTCCGAGTATCGGTGCTATGGCAGAGGTACAGACAGCTGATGACAGTTTTTTAGGAAATGCCAATGATCATAAATCCTATACAGTCGGTCTGCAGCTTAAGTGGAACCTCTTTAGTGCAGGTGCTGACAGTTCTGCTATAGAAAAAGCCCGGACTCAGAGCCTAAAGATGCAGACTCAGACCGAGCTGGCGACACAGGGTATTTCCTTGAAGATAAAAGAGATACGGACCAAGATCAAGACCTCTGATTCCGAGATCAAAAGTCTCAAGCTCGAACTTTCTCTTGCACGCCAGATCTATGAGAACTATGAAGACAGATATAAAGAACAACTCTCATCAATGAATGATGTCATCATCAAACAAAGCAGCTGGCTCGAGAAGATATTGGAACTTTTAAAGGCTGAAAACTCAAGAAACACACAGATATTTGCACTAGAACGTCTAGGTGCACTCTCTGAAGGAAATCAATTATGAACAAATTTATAATAACACTTGCCACGCTCTCAAGCCTGCTTTTTGCAGAGCCTCTTATTCTCTCAGGTACGGTGATCTCCGATAATGAAAAGATGATAACAAGCCGGTTTATGGGATTTGTCACAGAGGTGGATGTCTCTGAAGGAGAACAGGTCAAAAAAGGCCAGGCTCTTTACAGTATAGACTCAAAAGAGATCGATTCGGCTGCGCGTCAGGCTGAACTCTCTTTACAGATGTACCAGAACCAATACACCAACGTAAAACTCAACCTTGAACGGCACAAGCGTCTGCTTAAAAAAGATATGGTCTCCAAGTACGAAGTCGAGAATATCGAGCTTGCGTCCAAGACACTTGAAGATATGATTGCTATTGCACAGGCACGCCTTAATGAGGTCAATAACCAATACAAATATCTACATATCATCGCACCAAATGATGGGGTCATCGTTGCCAAAAACATCAAAGTCGGCGAGATGGCAATGCCGGGAATGCCTGCTATCATCCTATCAGATCTGAACCAGCTTAAAGTGGCCGTTGAAGTGGCAGAAAGTGAACTCAAACGCATAGAGTATGGCAAAAAAGTCAAGGTACAGATCCCTTCCCTTGAGCTTGAACTTGATGGCAGGATCAATGCCATCATCCCATCCTCTAATACGATGACCCATTCCTTCAAAGTCAAGATCTCTATTAATGCCACAAAACAGCGTCTCTATCCGGGAATGTATGCCACGGTCAAGGTCGACTAGATGGCTTATGCACCGCAAGATATGGCAGGCAAACTGTCAAAAACTTTTATAAGAAATCCTTTAACACCTCTGCTCGGTGCCTTTTTACTCATACTTGGCTATCTCTCATTGATGATGATGCCACGGGAAGAGAACCCTCAGATGGTTGTCAGCGGTTCAACCGTTATTGTGGCTCTTCCCGGAACAACGGCTAAAGAGATCGATAAGATCATCGTTAAACCCTTGGAGCGAAAACTCAAAGAGGTCAAGGGAATCGAACATATCTATTCCAGAGCTATGGACAACTTTGCCGTCGTCAATGCCGCCTTCTACATCGGTGAAGAGAAAGAAGACTCAAACCTAAAGATCTATGATAAGGTCCTGCAAAATATGGACATCCTACCCAAGGGAGCGATGCAGCCCATCATCAAACCCCTTGACATAGATGTTGATATTCCTATCGTCTCCGTTGCCTTTTATTCACATAATGAAAAGATGCCGGCCTCAGAACTCTATGATAGGGTAAAGTTTATACAGCACCGTATCAATGGTCTGGACAATGTAGCCGTTACCAATGTAAAAGGCGGACATAAGCATCAGTTCAATATCCTGGTCGATCTATATAAGCTCTCCGGATACAACCTTTCTATGGGACAGATCGTTCAATCTGTTCAGGCCCTTTCATATAGTGTTCCTGAGATAAAGAACAGAACCAAGTCTAACGAGATTGTGATGTTTGGAGTCAAGAATGCCATAGATGAAGCAAATGACATCGGAGATATTATTGTCGCTTCTCACATGGGTTCACCTATCCATCTCAAACAAGTCGCCACGGTTACTAAAAGCTATAACATCCAAGAGTTCAAATCTGCACAGATCTCTATCAAAGATGAAAAGGGAAGATTCTCTCCCCTGCAAGATCAAGTCACACTTACAGTATCAAAACTTCAAGGAACAAATGCAGTTGTAATTGCCAAGGCCGTTAAAAAAGAGCTTGAGAAGTATAAGGATGAGATACAAAAAGCAGGCATCTCTTATATCATCACGCGAAACGACGGTGAAAGAGCCAACGAAGCCGTCAATGAACTGGTCATGCACCTTGTTCTCTCCATCATCATCATTTCTATCTTGCTTATCTTTGTCCTTGGATGGAGGGAGTCTTTGATCGTCACCTTTTCAATTCCTGCAATCTTGGCGATTACCCTCTTTGTCGCTTATATCACAGGGCAGACCATCAACCGCCTCACCCTTTTTGCTTTTTTATTAAGCCTTGGTCTCTTGGTGGATGCGGCTATCATCGTTATTGAAAACATACACCGCCATTTTCATTCCAAAGAAGCGGCAGATATGGATGTCGATGAGTTAATGACAATGGCAACAGATGAGATCGGTCCGCCGACCAATATCGCGACACTTGCGATTATATTGACGATGGTGCCGATGGCTTTTGTCGGACAGATGATGGGACAGTTCATGAAACCTATTCCTGCAAACGTACCTGTCGCCCTTATCGCCTCTTTGTTTGTAGCCTATATCTTCACGCCTTACCTGGCAACACGTCTGCTAAAAAAACCTGAACACAAGGAAAATAAAGATGTTTGATAGATTTGAACAAATCATTCTTAATGCTCTCAAAGACAAGGGTAAAAAACGTTTTATTCTTCTGTTCACACTGTTAGCCTTTATCCTTTCCGTGCTGATGATACCGACGGAACTCGTACTGGCGAAGATGCTTCCAGGAAAGAACAATGACACCTTCAATATCTATGTAGACCTTCCTTCCGGTTCATCCATATCACAAACGACAGAGGTCACACAATGTGTTATCAGACATATCCAGCAAGAAAAAGAGATCCTTGATACGGAACTGTTTTTAGGTATGGGAAGTCCTCTTGACTTTTCAGGACTGATCAAAGGCTCGCATTTTAAAAACAGTGAGAACACTGCCGAGATCGTTATCAACCTCAGTAAAAAGCATCACCGCTCCGAGCCTTCATATATGATGGTCCAGCGTATGCGGCCTTCTATAGCCAAAGAGTGCGGCAGTATCTATACAGGTACCGGTATCAAGTTTGTAGAACCCCCAGCTGGGCCTCCCGTTATGGCGGCTATTGTTGCTGAGATATACGGTGAAGATACTCCGGGAATTCGCCTTCTTGCCAATCGCGTTGAAGAGGTATTTAAAAACACCCCAGGGCTTGTAGACATCGATATCATGCAAGATGACATCTACAACAAGTTTGAAGTCCGTGTCAACAGCATCAAGATCGCCAGATCAGGGCTAAATGTAAAACAGGTCAATGAGATCTTGTATCTTGCCTTTGAGGGGATGGAGATCGCCGTTAAAAACTCGGATGTTTATGATGATCAGATCCCTATATTTTTAACCCTCTCACATGAGACAAAGGAATTCACTTCAAAAGACAAAAGTGCTCTTGAAGCAAAACTTTCCGGTCTGAAACTCATGAATACCCAGGGTATGATGGTTCCTGTCACTGAGGTAGTCACTGTCGTTGCTGTCAAGTCCAATCCAATGATCATGTCCAAAAACCTGCATCAGATGACTAATGTTGTGGCCGAGACAGATATGCTCTCTCAAGTCTATCCGCTTATGGATGCACGTAATGTTATCTTGGATAATTTTACAGACAAGTATGAGATATCTAAGATCGGTATTTTCAACCTTGTACTGCAAGACAAGATCAGTAAAAAGAGCTACAAGCTTATCTGGGACGGTGAGATGGAAGTCACCTTGGATACCTTTGCGGAACTCGGCGCTGCTTTTATCGCGGCACTTATCTTGATCTTTTTATTGATGGTCATCTATTATAAGAGCTTTAAACTGAGCGCGATCGTTCTTTTGGGAAGTTTTCTTTCTATCATCGGTGTGATTTCCGGCCATTTTATTATGGATATCTTTACAAGTGAAACCTTCTTCTTGACGGCGACTTCCTTAATAGGTTTTATTGCTCTTATCGGTATCTCTTCACGCAACTCACTCTTACTTCTTGACTTCACAAAGTCTTTAATATTTGATAAGGGTATGGAACAAAAAGAGGCCATAGCCTATGCTGCCGCTACCCGCGCAAAGCCTATCTTCTTAACTGCAATAGCCATTATCTTAGCCTCAACACTGCTTGCCGCAGATGCTGTCTTCGGAGGGCTTGGTGTTTCCCTTATATTTGGAACCATTTCTGCAGTCGCTGCTTCTTTAATCGTTGTGCCAGTGCTAATGGACAATACTGATCTAAAAAAAGAGTGGAGCCATTAAATCTTTGGAGAGAGTAATACTAGGTAAAAAGCTCCTCAATTCTATACTTGAGGACTATATACTAAATTTATTTCACATCCAATAGTAATATCAAGATAAAAAATCTATTAACTTTGATTGCAATTTATCTGCCAAATCCAAAAAAGCTTCATTTTTCAGTACTTCTATAACAATTTCAGCGGTGCACAAACCATTTTATTTTTGGTTGCGTCTTAGCGTATATAATGACTTTTGGTCTGTTTCAATCTTGATTGTCGGTAAAGACTTTAAATAGGGACTCTTATTGTATATTTTCTGGGCTTCTTGCCATGTACCGTCAAGTACGATATAGTTGTCATGCACGCAAGCTTCACTCATTGTTATGCTGTCATCTTTAGGATATAACAAGCCAATAGATCCCTTCTTGATACACTCTGATAATTCAGAGTTCCTATTGACTCTTTCCCATGGAATGACTTTTGCCTTATTCCCCAAAACCTCGACAACCAGAGTTCCCGTATTTGTCTTTCTGGCAAGTTCCTTTTGGTGTGTCAGCAGAAATATATTCATCTCTTTAAAAGCAGCCTACGCCAATATCTTAGAGACGATCTCATAGACATTTTTTGAAAGATCTTTTATATTTATAATCTTTTCCAACTCGACTTTCATCAGACCTTTTGCTTTTTCGTTAAGACGCCCATAATCTTTAAACACTCCTGCCAGGCCCGAAGCGATTTGAGGATTGAGTTTATCCAATTCCAAGACCTTGTCTGCGACAAAGGTATATCCGCTTCCGTCAACTGCATGAAAGTACAAGGCATTTCTGGCAAAGGTGCCGATCAGAGAACGAACTAGATTTGGCACCTTTATATCAAAGACCTCATCGTCTAGGAGGGCTCTTACATTTGCAGGTGTCTCTTTTAGCTCAGACGCGGCAATAACGGCCAGATATTTATTCATGACCAGAGTATTGTCTTTATATCTTTCATAAAAGTTTTTTAGTGCCTTTGTCTTCGTCTCACCTTTTAAGTTTGCCAAGATAGAAAGAGAACTTAACCTGTCTGTCATATTATTTGCTTTTTGATATTGGGCATAAGGGAGACTATCATCTTTCAAGGCACCAAGATAAGAGAGGAGTCTGTTTTTCAACTTACGTCTTGCCATATCCTTACTCTCCAAGCTGTATTCGCAGGGCTGGTTTAAAGAGTCATATTGAATACGTATATCTGAGCCTAATTCACGGACCAACTCACGTTTTACAAAGTTTCGTGCCAGATATATGGCCTCAATATCTAAGACCTTTCTCTCCTGCATCAAGATAGAGATAGAAGGAAGGGTCAAAGAGTCCGCCTTAAGTGACATATCCATATCCACATCTAAAAGGACTTTTGAAAAGGCCTTGATATATGTCTCACTTAGACTCATCCCCTTATTAGCCTCAATTTCATCTATCAACTTATGAAGAACCATAGAAGCAATGGTTTGTGAAGCTTCAAAACGGTTAAACTCATCACTGTCATGTCCCATTAAAAAAGCGTACTGATCTAAAGAGTAAGATGTATGTACTTTTATCGGTGCCGAAAAGTTTCTGTTTAGAGACATGATCGGCTCTTTTTTCATACTTTTAAAGGTAAAAGTCTCTTCTTCTTTTGAAATCAATAAAATACCCTTACCTATTAAGGGCTGATTTTGGCTCTCCATAAGTTCTAGCTTATTCTCATGTCCGCTCTCATTTAGAAGACCCAGCTTAAAAGGAAAGAAGTACGGTTTTTGTTCTTTCTGTGTCGGCGAAAGATAAGACTGAGTCAAGCTCAAAGAGAAAGTCTTCTCTTCTTTATTAAAGTCTGTTTTAACATTGACTTGAGGTGTGCCGGACTGAGAGTACCAGAGCTTAAAATGTTCAAGGTCGAAACCTGAGGCTTCTTGCATAGACCAGATAAAATCTTCTGTCCTTACCGCTTGGCCGTCAAAGGCCTTAAAATACAGATCCATTCCGGCTCTAAAGCCTTCTTCTCCGATAAGAGTATGTATCATACGAATGACCTCAGCACCCTTCTCATAAATAGTCGCTGTATAGAAGTTATTGATCTGAATATAGGCATCTGGTTTTATGGGATGTGCCGTCGGTGAAGCATCTTCAACAAACTGACGCTCCTGCAATGCTTTGACATCTGAGATACGCTGAACACTTCTTGTATTCATATCTGAAGAGAACTCCTGGTCTCTAAAAACAGTCAGACCCTCTTTAAGTGTGAGTTGAAACCAGTCTCTACAGGTAATACGGTTTCCTGTCCAGTTATGGAAATATTCATGTCCTATAACGGATTCGATTCCCATAAAGTTCATATCTGTGGCCGTATCCGCGTCAGCTAGGACATAATGCGAATTAAAGACGTTCAGTCCCTTGTTTTCCATAGCCCCCATATTGAAACTATCAACGGCGACTATATTATAGATCTCAAGGTCATATTCACGTCCGAATTTCTCTTCATCCCACTTCATAGAAGCCTTTAAAGAGTCCATAGCATGAGTACACTGTCCTTCATTTCCCTTGTCGCAATAGATGTTCAATTCAACATCATTGCCGCTCATCGTTTTAAAGCTGTCATTTACACAGCCAAGATCACCTGCGACCAAGGCATATAGATAAGATGGTTTTGGGAAGGGATCGTTCCAGATGGCGTAATGTTTTCCATCTTCCATATCACCTTTTTCAAAAAGATTCCCGTTACTCAGTAAAACAGGATATGCTTTTTTATCTGCAATGATCTTTGTTGAATACACAGCCATCACATCAGGTCTGTCTGTAAAATATGTAATACGTCTAAAACCTTCAGGTTCGTTTTGGGAGCAGAAGATGCCACCTGACTTATACAGGCC
>CBFDAB010000005.1:0-39486 GCA_965602745.1 uncultured Campylobacterales bacterium | reverse complement strand
GAGAAGAAACATCGCTTTGCGACCGCCACGGCTTGTTTTGTTTAAAGAAAATATCAGAGCATATTGGCATCTTCTTAAGGGCGTCGTCACAGTGTCTCGAGTGATGATGTTTGAAAAGTTTAGCGCCGTGTTTTTTTTTTTTTTAATTGGTATTAAATTAATACTTTATATAATAATATAAAATAATCATTTGGGTGTGGGTGTTTTTTTAGTTAGCGCCGTTTTTTTCTTTTTTTACCTTCTTCTTACTTTAAGCCTTTCTCTCATCTTATCTATGCTTCATTGGGGAGTGGCTGTTTTTGTCGTACTCTTAGCCTTTGCTCTGTTTGTCCCCATCTTTAAAAATGTTCAGTTTTTGAAACGCTCTTTGATCCGCAAGGATGATAGAATAGAATATGCGGACCCTCAGGCCATAGATAATGCTCATATCTTTAAAAAAGCTACTGTTATTTTAAAGATGCGTCTTGATGAGGTAAAAAAAACAGAGCTTATCCCGGATGAACTGATTGAGGGAAACAGACACTTCTATCTTGTAAAAAGTGATGACAAACCCACTGTTATAGCTTATGACTGGATACTCGGTCTCTCCCCTGAGATACTGGAGATGGAGTTCGACTAGAGCTTTTCAATGAGAAAAAGTATAAAAAAACTAAGCCCTAAAAACAGAAGCGAAGAGATGAAGATAAGGGCGGTTATATCTTCAGGCTTACAGTGATAGAGTGAGCCAAGATTTACATTTGCAACGGCCAGAGGCATAAAAAGTTCCATAAAGACAATGCCTTTTATCATGCTTGAAAGCGGCGCAAACTGTAAAATGAAGAATGCCAGGCTTGGAAGCAAAACAAACTTAATAAGATTGACATGAGTTATCAGTCTAATGTTAAGATGTTCCAGTTTAACACTGTGAAAATACATACCCAAGATAATAAGCTGAATAACCATACTCGCATAAGCTCCCATCTCTAAAGCATTCATAATCTCTATGCCCAGATGAACCTGAAAAAAGTTAAAAACAAGGGCTAGTATGGCAAACCATAAGGGTGGGAGTTTAAAGATGTTTTGAATAGACTCTTTTATCGAAAAATTACCCCGTGAGTAAAAATAGACACCCAGGGTATAAACAACAAAGACATTAGTAAGGTTAATAAGGGTGGTATAGGGAATACTCTCTTCTCCAAAGATGGCAATACCAAGGGGGATGCCAAGATTTCCGGTGTTTCCTATAAGGGCTGAGATAGAGGCGATAGAACGCTCTTTTGGATCTTTGAAAAGTTGACGTGCCAAGAAAAAAGTCAATACCAGAACAAGAGAAACAATACAGATGTATATCAGGGGTGCAAGTAAGAACTCTGTATCAATAGGGCGTTTAAGAAGTCCCCAAAACGTTAAAAAAGCCTGCAGGAAATAAACAGAAAGAAGATTAAAAGACTTCTCGTCGATCTTCTCTTTAAAGATGCGTTTGGCACTATAGCCGACAAGAATAAAGATATAAATAGAGCTGATTGCTAAGAATAGACTTCCCAAATATGACACCTAGTATGATTTTTTTTAAAATATTAACTTAAATAGTGTAATATTCCTATATGATTAACAAACTATCTGAAAAACTAGCCTCATTCTCCTTTCTTTTTTTGGCCATTGCCTTTATTGCCCTGACTCTTTTTAATGCTTATGAGCCGACGCGCCCTATGACAACAACACTCTTCTTGGTCTTGACCCTTGTCTTGTATTATCCCCTTCGTCTTATCATCACGAATAAAAAGCTCAATATGACCTACGGTGCCTTGATCAAGGATACTGATGCCTCTCGTCTGATCATGTTCTTTATCAAACTGCCTTTTTTTATCATAATCATTCCGCTTTTGGGAGGGGTCTTCTTTCTGCTTTTTATCAAGGCCTCTGTCCTGTTCAGCATGAATGCCCGTCTAATCATCCTGGCTCTGGGCGCAGTCGTCGGTCTTTTTCTTTTTTGGACCTTTTTGGGGAATAAACTTCTGCAAAGCCGTGACTCTGTCGCGCAGCTTTATGATAAAAACCGCTTGGATCAAAAGCTGGGTTATCATCTTCTTCTTTACATTATCTTCTTATCGCTGACCTCGGATATAATTGAAGCCTTTATCATCACCTTGCTCTTCTCCTTTTTGATATTTGACGTACTTTTCGCCCTTCACTCCAAGACGAATCTGCAAAGGCTTTTTGCCGACAGGGGCATCTTTTTACTTTTTAAACTTCTCTCTTTTGTCCTCATCAGCATTTTAAGCTACAAATATTTGCAAAGTGTACTCAAAGATCAGTTTGAGACTCTAGTGATGTGGGCAGACCCGATGATGAGTTCTCTGCTTATCTACCTCTTTTTATACATGATATCGGCCGTAGGAAATTATGTACAGTTAAACCTGCTTATCTCCTACCTGGTAAAAAAGCCGGCCCGACAGTCTGTGATTGTGTGGACAATGATGGGGGTTCTGTATTTGGGACTGACAGCTATTCATCTGAAGTATGATCATTTTAACAAGATGAAAACAAAGATAGAGAAGTTTGGGCATAGGCTGAGGTAAATGGGATATGACTCACATTATTAGTGCTGGCACTCAGCTTTGAAATAGGGCTTTAAGTGAATTTTAAATATGATGGCGCACGAAATTTTCTAAAGGAAAAAACAAATTTATGGATACAGCTATTAATATAAATTTTAAAGTAACACCATCACAAAAAGAGATGATAGATTCAAGGATGTCAGAAAACGGATTTGATGATATTTCTGTGTATTTAAAAGTTGTAGCACTAAAAACACAATCGTTTACTCTTACATCTGCAGGTTCATCAACAGACGAAGCATCTGTAGAACTTGGATTTAAAGTGAGCGAGTCACAAAAAACGACTATAGAAGAAAATATGAAAGCGAGTGGTTGTGAAGACCTTAGTACTTATTTACAATATGTTGCAATGCATGGCGTCGTAACAGCCGTAGTAGAAGTGCGCTCAACGGGAGGACTTGACGAGATGTTAAAGCGTATTGCTGCAAGTCGTAAATAGTAGAAAAGAAAAAGGGGTTTTATAGCCTTAGACTCTACTTCTATCTTCCTAAAATATTTTCTTCTTGTTATATTTGACACTCCACAATTAAGATAAAAAAGCTACAATTCACCCCATAGATAGATAAAAAAATAATTCAAAAATATTAAGAGTAAAAATATGACAGCTACAGAAGCCTTAGTACAAGCACAAATCAAAAAAGCCAATAAATCCTTTGACACTAATTCAGACAATGAAGCAGTAAGTGATGAGACACAGAGCAATATACAATTTGCGAGAACACTCAAAGAAGAACTTTCTAAAGAGTTGTTTGGACAAGAGCAAGCGATTACTCTTGTAGCCAACAGTATGAAAAACAATGTTAAAGACGAAAAAGGGCCTAAGTCTACTTATCTTTTTTTAGGCTCACCTGCTACAGGTAAGACCTTTCTTGCTGAGCTGATGGCAGAACATATACCTAAATACAAGATTATGAAATTTGATATGACCCAGTACCATCAACAAAATGGTGGAGAGTTGTATGGATATCCGGCTGGCTGGAAAGGATTTGGTGTTGGTCAACTAACAGGCTTTGTACATAGAAACCCCAAAGCAATCATCGTTCTGGATGCATTTGAAAAGTGTGATAACATCATTCAAAACAACCTTCTTTCTATCTTTGAAGGTGGCAAAATGCGCGATGCCTGTGGTTGGGATAAGGTTACAGATGAGCCGTGTAGTGAAGACCAAGATATTATCTACAGTGATGAAAATGCAACCTATTTGGTAGACTTTACTGAGGTGATTTTTATCATTACTACGAGTTTAGGTAAAGAGCTTTATCTTGACTACCGCTTTAAAGATCTGGTTAAAAAAGACTATATCCAAGCCGAATCAATGATTTTAGAAGCTATCAAACGTGAAAAGAAAAGAGATAGCAGAAGTGGCGGTCTTCAAGAAGCCATCGTTCCAGAGCTTGTATCAAGATTCTCAAAAGCAAACATTGTCTTGTTTAATAAGCTTGAGTACCCCGCGCTAGAAGAGATCTCGAAAAAAGTATTCCTAAGTTATAAAGATGAATTCAATAAACAGTATAAGATTGAATTTGTCGTAGCTAGCAACTTCAACAACTTCCTAAAACTGCAGATACTCAATTTTGCTCCAGAACTCGATGCAAGACGTCTGAAAGATAAGGTTAGTACGATTTTCTTTAACAGAATTGCCGAATTTATACAAAATTCAGACAAGTCTGTTAACTACTACAAGCAGATAAAAGTGTCTATTGCTAAAGAATGTGTGACATTTTTAGGTGATAGGGTTAACGAACTTATAGAAGATGAAACTCTTGTAAGAGAACTTTTCAGAAAGAATATTACACTTGATTTAGATGAAACTATCACAGAAAAAGATGGTGTTATTACCTATAAAATAAACCATGCTAAATTTCAACAAGTTATCAGAATCAAAGATTTCAGTGAAGACGGACTTGTTTTTGATATACCAAAAGTCTCTTTTGATGATATTGCGGGTCATCATAAAGCAAAGCAAAGGCTTAGAGAGGTTATTAACTTTTTTAAAGAGCCAAAGCAGTTAGAAAGTTTTGACATCGAACCACCTAAAGGTATGCTTTTATATGGACCTCCAGGTACAGGAAAGACGATGCTTGCTAAAGCTTTTGCCAAAGAGGCAGAACTGCCTTTTATCTCGGTAACAGGACTTGAATTACTCCAGCCTGAAAAGACAAAACAGATCTTTTCTAAAGCCAAAGAATACGCACCGGCTATTATCTTTATAGATGAGATCGATACACTTGGAAAGCGTGGCTATGGAAATGGCAAAGAAGTCCCTATCAATAAACTCTTATCTGAAATGGATGGATTTTCGGCTAAAAAGGGTGAAGATGTCTTTGTTATTGCTGCAACCAACTATAAAGAAAACATTGATAGCGCTATCATCAGACCAGGTCGCGTTGAAATCCATATAGAGATCAATAACCTTGATAAAGATGCGAGAAAATACTTCTTAGACAGTATCATTGAGAAGAAACCTACAAGCGGTAAATTTGATATAAATAAATTACTTATGTACACAGCAGGATTTACTGGTGCACAACTTGAGCTACTGGGAAAAGAAGCTTCATTTTATTGTTTGCGTCATGGTCTACCAACAATTACACAAGATATTTTAATTGATCAGCTTAACCGAATTAAATATGGTGAGAGACAGTCGTATTTATCACTTGAAGAGATGTTTGAAGAGACTGCGATTTATGAAGCAGGACGTACTGTAATTTCTAAGGTTTTAATGCCTCATATTCATCTTGAACATGTTAGTTTAACGCCAAAAGATAATAATGAGCATTTTGTTTCACATAATTATAATGATGTTCAAGAGAACATGACAGTAAAAGATTTTAAAGACAAAATATGTGTCTCCTTAGCAGGAAGAACAGCCCAGGTTAAGCACTTTGGTGATATCAAGGGTATGGATACGGGTGCTTCAAACGATCTACAACAAGCTACACGTGACGCCTACACAGCAATCGCACATTATGGAATGGATAAAGAGGTTGGATATATCAATATCAATGGTGTCATGGATGCAAACGTAAATTCTAACACTAGCCAAGAAACAAAACACTTTCATACAAAAATCGACACAGCTCTTGAAAAATGGATGCTTGAAGGTGAAAAAAATGTTACAGATTTAGTTAATAAGCATTGGACCACTATAGAAAACTTATCCAAACTACTTCTTGAAAAAGAAATTATTTATGCAGATGAGCTGGATGAGATTCTAGCTAAATAATATTCTCTTGAGCGTGTCAATAAAATATTAAAAAGACAAGGAGCAAAGATTTTGATTATACAAGAACAACTACCTATGGTAACAGTGGCAAGCATGAATGATACGCATTTAGAAGAGATGCTAATTATAAATAGACTCGACCTTGCTGTAAAAAACAATGATATAGAAGCAGTGTCTCAAATATTAAAAGAGTTGTTAGACCATACGAGTACGCACTTTTTTGATGAAGAAGATATGATGAAAGACGTGGGATATCCAGCTTATCAAACGCATAAAAGTGAGCATGATAGGCATTTAAAAGAGCTCGCACATTTAATAAAGTATTTTGATGAACGTAGAGATACAAAAGCTATCGCTGCTTATGTTGATGGTAATTTAATATCATGGATGATTGATCATGTCCAAACTATGGATACTATGGCGGCTATGTATTTACAAGAAGGATAAGAGTACAGAGGCAAGTTTTCTAAAAAGTAGCCTCTCCCTTCTTTATTTTTTCGTTTTTATGATGAGCAGGAGAGTCCAAGGTTTTTGTACTCTTCGGGTGTATCTCCAGAAAAACGCTCAAACTCTGGCAGTTCATCATAAGGATGTGCTGCAATATATAAGAGCGTTTCTACCATTTCATAGTCACCACGCTCCGCCTTTGCAATAGCTTCATCAAGCATATAGTTCTTCAAAACATACTTTGGATTGCTCTTTAGCATTGCTTTTTGACGCTGGGCTTGTGTACGCGTTTCTTTAGATAGGCGATTATCATAGAGATTAAGCCATGTGTCTATGACCACGGGATTCATGGCAATATCATACAGTGCTGTTTTCTCACCATCATAGTGAGAGAGAGTTCGAAAGAAAAGTGTATGATCAACATAGGCATCATGCAGTGCTTCCACGAGTTCTGTAACTAGTTTCGCGTCCTCATCCAGCTTCAGTTCCAGTCCCAGTTTGTCCCGCATAATATCAACATAGGCATCTGGATAGAGAAAGGCTCCGAAGTCATCGAGTTTTTTCTGCATACGTTCTTTGTCAATGATTGGAGAGAGTGCCTTAGAAAGCATGGTTAGGTTCCAGTAGGAGACATTGGGCTGCTCTGCGTAACTGTATCGGCCGGCACGGTCCGTATGATTACAAATATAACCATATCTAAAATCATCCATCATAGCAAAAGGGCCATAGTCAATGGTGAGACCTTCAATAGACATGTTGTCAGTATTCATAACGCCGTGATTAAATCCTATGGCTTGCCATTTGGCAATCAATGTCGCAGTACGCTCAACAACTTCGCAGAACATTTTGAAAAAACGGTCTTCATCATCTTTTAAGTGAGGGTAGGATTCAGCAATAACGTACTCAGCAAGCATCTCAAGCTTAGCAGGTTCATCCGCATTACGAAAGTACTCAAAGGTGCCAAAACGTACCCAGCTCGTGGACATTCGCATAACAATAGCTGCATGTTCTATCTTATTGCGAATAACTTTAGTCTTTGAGCCGATGATTCCAAGAGCTCGGGTCGTAGGGATACTAAGATGGTGCATCGCTTCACTCATCAGGTATTCACGTATAGATGAACGAACAACGGCCCTTCCATCTGCCGAACGTGAATAGAGTGTTTCACCACTACCTTTAAGCTGTAGGTTCCAGCCGTGAACGCTTCCCAGATTACTTGTTCTTCCGTCTCCAAGCCAGTGATTATAATTACCAAACTGATGTCCAGCGTAACACATAGCAAAAGGACGCGCACCTTTAGGGCTAAAGGTGCCATTTAACATTGCAAGAAAATCAGGATCGTCACAACTGTTGCTATCAAGATCGATAAGTTTCGCAGCCTCAGGGTTAAAGCTGATTAAGTAGGGCTCATCAAGCGGTGTAGGGTCGGTTAAATCATAAAACTCGCTATCTAATGAAAGATAGGGAGTTTGAAGTGTTATATTATCAAGAATCATGATGGCATTGTACATTTGTAGTTTGAATACCAAATAGCATTATCAGAGTAATGTGTCACCCTTTGCAAATACTAAGAAATTAGCGACTCGTATTTGGTTTGTGCGCTTCGCTGCATTAACATTAGGTTTTCCTTGTGCTGTAGGCTCGCGTGCAGATAACGCACTTAGGCGGTCTGCCATAAGGGTGTTTTGATATGTTTTTGCACCTACTTGATTGAAAATTAAATACTTAATGCCAACTATCTAATATTCTTAGTTTCAACATCCATAAACTGACTTTTTATAGACTTCATCTCATCTAAGTTTTCAATAAAAAGATCAACCAAATTTGGGTCAAAATGCTTGCCTTTTTCCTCTATGAGAAATTGACAGGCATCTTCTATGCTCCATGCCTTTTTGTAGGGTCTTGCTGAAGTCAAAGCATCAAACACATCAGCCACAGCAACAATACGACCTGGCATAGGAATGGTTTCGCCAGACAAACCTATAGGATAACCGCTACCATCAAACTTTTCATGGTGACTGTAAGATATGACCGCACCTGCTTTTAAATACTGACTCTGTGAATATTTCAATATATCATATCCTATACGAGCATGAGTTTTCATGATCTCAAACTCATTTTCATCAAGTTTACTTGGTTTAAGAAGTATCTCATCAGAAATGCCGACTTTTCCTAAGTCATGAAATTGTGATGCATGAAAAACTACATCTTGAATCTTTTCACTCAGACCTGCAGCCTTAGCTAACACTTTACAGTAGTGTGCCATTCTTAGAGTGTGCCCACCCGTTTTATGATCTTTATATTCAGCACTCATACCCAGCATCTGTAAGGCTTCTTGTTCATTGGCTTTTAATGTTTTTGTAGTATCTTGTATCTCTTCTTCTAATAAAAAAGTTTCATTGGCTAAAAGTGTTTGAGCTTTTTTAAGTTTCAGAGTATTGAGAACTCTAGCTTGGAAAAGTGATGCATCTACAGGTTTTGTTAAAAAGTCATGAGCACCTACGTGGAGCGCTTTTACTTGTAGTTTTTCATCATCTTCAAGTCTTGTTAGCATTATAATGGGTATGTTACGACTAATCTTCTGCCTAAAGGCTTTGATAAACTCTAGGGCATTTGGTTTGGGTGCCCTATAATCTACAATAAGTAAATCATACTTGATACTCTGTGAAGATAAAAGAGCTTTTTGGGGATCTTCAAAACTATCAACTTCCAAAGAGAGTGACTTCGCATAGTCTTCAATGATTAATAAGTCATTACTATTATTATCAATTGATAAGATTTTCATTCCATTAATATTCATACTGTTTTTCTTCTTTACTTTCTTTAAGTGTTAGCTTTAGGGATAAGGGTCAGAGCCCTAAAACATTAGACTTTAACGACTTTTTTGCCATTGACCGTTTGGCTAACACTGATTTTGCAATCACTTTGTTTAATGATGATTTCTCCGTGCTTATCCATCACATACCTTCGTAATATAAGGGTACGTGATTCACTATCTTCAGAATCTTTTATAAGTCTAAAACCTATGTCTGTAAAATACTTGATGTAATCATCCAAACTAGAAAGGTGCATGGTCTTTTCAGTGAGCTGTGCTTGAGAGTCTTTAAAAGTTATTGAAACTATTTCCACGCTCTCATCATCGAACCTTCCCATTGTCAGTTCGTCATCTGCATGCTCTTGACTGTTTTTAATAAGATCAAAGCCCTTATTCGAAAAATAAGTTTGATACTCTTGTATAGATGTAAAACTTGTAATATCTTCTTCTTTACTGCTCTTCTGCTTTTCATCAGACAGAGCTTTGTTCTTATCCGCCTCGCTTGCCACTTTGATTTTTATAAGACCATCACTGCTTTCATACGACACTTTTAGACCAACTGCGGGCATGTTAGACGCATCTACCCAATCATCACTGCTAAACTCTCTTTTCTCTCCGTCAGACAACATGATAAGGCCACTGCCTTGGGTGCTATCAAACTGATAAATCATACCTATAAAAACCATTCTATCCCTTACTAATACATACAAATTTGTGTCAACTATTGATGAATTTTAGCTTGTTTAAACTTAAGAGTACTGTGTTCATACATAACTTGTATCTATGCTCTTATAATTAGTAGTCTACCGCTTTTTTATATGTATCCCAAAGGCATTTCCTAGTTTTTTTCACAGTACAAAACTGCACTTTAGCGGTCTGATATAATGGTGTTTTGATATGTTTTTGCATCTGCTTGAATGAGAGTTGTTTGAGTAGGGTATAGGGGGTTGCTCCCCTAAAATAATATCTAAAGTCATTAAGAGTGGAAATTAACCCCAGGGGTGTAATTAAAAATAATGACTTTGCATAGCCTTCAATCATTAATAAGTCATTTGTATTGTCATCGATTGATAAAATTTTAATTCCATAAATATTGATGCAACTATTTTAACTCTGAAATATAATCTTTCAAATCTTCATATCCGTTTATATCTCTTGTTTCACCATCTATGGTAATAGACTCTATCTGCTTATTAATACCAAAATCATCCGCATACGTTGGAGCTGTTTCTATACAATACTCCGCTAGTTGGACCAAGCTGTCATCATCATTTGATAACTTACTTAATTGTTCAGCTAATTCTTTTGATTTGTTAAAACGTGGTGTAAAATCAGGATACTTTTGATTTCCATCTACTTCAGCTGAAAATAATAGATAAGAGTCTTTAAAACCATCTTCTTGATAAACATTCAATGCTTCATTTAACAGTTCGACTTCTTTAATAGTTGTATAAATTTTATATTTTTGATCTTTTTCTACCTTGAAATCACTCTTATCATGCTTGTAATAACAAGAAAAAGTCATTTCGCAGTTATGATAAACTTTTTGCTCATTTACCGTTATTAGTCCTGAATTATCACTCAATATAAACCCTTAGTTTTTTTGTCAGGATATCACAACTTTGTTAAAAAATTATTATTTTTATATTAGAAATTAAAGTCTTACATTCAATAAAGCTTACTCAAAAAGCGAGTGCAGTTTAGAAATCTCATTATCCTCTAATGTGATATCAAAACTCTGCAGATCGCTTTGCATATGTTCTACATCTGTTGTTCCGTCCAAAGGGATAATACCGATTTGATGAAGGTAGGCAAAAAATAGCTGGACGACATCTTTATTGTACTTTTGACTAAGCTCTAAAAGTTCTCTGCTTTGAAGTATATGAGGGTTTGCCGTGAGTGACCAGAAACTTTGGTAGATGATATTATTCGTTTTACAAAAGCTACGTATCTCTTTATCATAACCGCTGTCTTGATAAAATCTATTTTGAACTACAGAGGGTTTTATCTCGGCTATGTCATAAAGATCTTGCAAGGTCTGAAGGTCATAAATATTTGAGATACCCAACTGTTTGGCTTCGCCTCTTTGTGCTATCTCTTCCATAGCCTTCCATACCATTTCAAGGTCTTTAAAAGCAGAGAGAGGAGAATGCAGAACCAGTGAGTCTATATAGTTAGTATGTAGGTTTGTTTTTGAGACCTCAAAAGATTGAGCGACTTGAGTGTAAAGCTTGGCTTTTTTATCATATGGAATGTTAAGAGGGTCTTGCCCTGCAAGAGGAGTGAACTTGGTCTGTAAAAAAAGATCTTCACGTCTAAAGCCTTCTTCTGCCAAGGCTTTAAGAGCTTCGCCTACTCCTGCCTCATGATAATGCTTAGGCTGGCAAGCCGTGTCAATGCCTTTGAATCCTGCTTTTACTGCTTCAATTACAAGTTCTTTAGTACGCTCTTTTTTCCATGCGGTACCGTAAATAAGAGGAGGCATATCTGTATACATTTTCTACCTTTTTCTTATCTAAAACTATTTTCTATAATATGGCGTAGAATTAAAAGCTTTGAACTTTGGTCTGGATATTATTGCTAATTAGCATTACCAAGGTGAAGAGCAGTTTCTGAATCCCATTTTGAAATATGTAAAATCAACCATCTTTTAAAATCTGTTTCTAAAAAACCTTGTAATTCATTTGGGCTTTTAAGTATTTCCCATCGTTTATGAAATTTTGCCAACTTTGTTCTCATTGTATCATGGTCACTTTTGTGTGTTTGAAAATTTTTATAATTGTGCTGTTCCATCATATCTTCTTCTGTTTTAAAGTGATCCTCAACATCAAATAAAACGACTTTAAAAAGTTCATCAATTTTCTCTATATCTTTAGCTAGAACAGCATCATGAAAATTATTAATAACTTCAATCTCCTCTTCATGTAACATATTCATTACTTCATTCGCAACTTTTTGTATATCACTTTCTTTAATTAACATTTTATCTCCATAAAAATTAGTTTTGAAAAATAGATTATAGCTATAAAAAATTTATACTTACTGACAGATATCAAGAAATTTAAATATATATATAAAGTTTAAAGAGTCATGTTACAACAAGACATTGCCAAGAAAGTTTATGTATTTATATTTTTTTCGTACTGCTAAAAAACTCTTTCACCAGCTCTACACCTTTTTTCTTAAAAGGTTCAGCTATATCGGGGACATAGACTTCATCAGCTGTTTGTGAAAAAAGCTCTAACCACCTTGCAAAATGTTCTCTTTTTATATGAGGCATCTTAACATGGGCACCAATAAAGTTTCCATAATAAGTGTTTTCCCCTAAAAGTTTAGCTAACCAAAAATCCGCTAGAAGCTCTATATGCTCTATCCAATCTTCACTTGTTAAATCATCCCCGATTTCATCTATAAAAAAAGGAGAAAGTTCTTGATCGTGAATAGCTTTTTCATAAAACGAAGTCATCAAGGTTCTAAGGTTTTCTCTAGTAATACTGTTTTGAAGCTCCAGCACGCATCCTTTATGTACAAATCACCTATAAACACACATAATAATAAAGGCAAAAGATAGTTTATTTTTGAAATGGAATTATAGCAAAATCTAAAAAAAGCTTCAACAACCATAGGTTTAAAAAAAGCTATACGGTGGTATATATCCACACTTTATTTAAGTTCAAACACCTAAAATAATATACTGATTCTTACTATTAGTATCTAACTATATATTTGCTACAATTCAAAAATCAAAGGATAAAATAATGACAAAAGTTAAAAACCGCTGGCTAATGGTGATAGGTGCTATGGCCATTCATATGTGTATAGGTTCAGTCTATGCATGGAGCGTGTACGTAAACCCTATACAGTCCACAATGGCCTGGACACTTACAGATGTTACGATTACATTTTCTGTTGCCATCTTCTTTCTTGGTCTCTCTGCTGCTCTTATGGGGAAATTTGTTGAGAAAAAGGGTCCTAGGGTTGCTGCTACCCTTGCTGCTGTCTTATTTGGACTAGGTACTGTAGGGTCTGGAATGGCTATCCATTTTGAGTCTAAGATACTACTATATCTTACTTATGGTGTTTTAGGTGGTACGGGTCTTGGTATAGGATATATCTCTCCTGTATCTATGCTTGTCAAATGGTTCCCTGATAGACGTGGTATGGCAACAGGCCTTGCTATTATGGGCTTTGGTTTTGCCTCCGCTATCTCTGGTCCTGCCATTAAAATACTTATCGATGTCGTTGGTATCTCTTCAACTTTTTACATCTTGGGTGCTATCTACTTTGTTGTTATGTTTAGCGCAGCGCAGTATCTTGCTAATCCGCCAGAAGGATATATGCCAGAACGCTTCAGTGAGGCCATTGCTTCAGGTAAAAAGAAAATCAAAGAAGACTTAGTAAACATTACACGAAATGAAGCTGTAAAAACATCTAGATTTTATGGTTTGTGGATCATGCTTTTTATCAATGTAACATGTGGGATTGCTATTATCTCTGTGGCTTCTCCACTCTTACAAGAAGTTATTGGTATCTCAGCCTTAGCTGCAGCCTCAGCAGTTGGACTTATGGGTATTTTCAATGGTGCAGGTAGAATTGTTTGGGCAAGTATCTCTGACTATCTTACAAGACCTGTAGTCTTTATACTTTTCTTTGTCACGCAAATTATTGCTTTTTATCTACTCACAACAGTAACTAGCGTACTACTCTTTACTGTTTTAGTTTACTATATTATGACCTGCTACGGTGGAGCATTTGCTTCTATCCCAGCCTACATAGGTGATATTTTTGGTACAAAAGAGCTTGGTGCTATTCATGGATATATCCTAACCGCTTGGGCCTTAGCCGGGCTTGCTGGACCTATTATTATTGCCTACGTCAAAGACACTACCGGTAGCTACACAGGCACACTTTATGTTTTTGTAGCTCTTTTCTTTATTGCCCTCATCACTTCTATATTGATGCTTGCAAACATAAAAAAAATAAAAACAAGCCAAACACTAGCCTAACTCACTCCCCTTACTATTAGTTAAGGGGTCTGACCCCCTAATTAAAAAGGCTATCATTATCGCCTGAACTCTAAACTTTTTACTCTTGAGAAAGAAATTATTTATACAGTTGAATTGCCACTAAATAAAGCTTTCCTAGTGAGTGCAAATAATTTTGTGTCAATAAGATAAAATATTTAGCACCCAAAGAAGAAGAGAACTGATATTAAGCAGTATATAGCTTTTTTTTGATTATAATTCTAAATTAATTAATATCTTTAGATTAGGGAGGTACAACATGGCCATTACAATTCAAACTAACTTTTTTCCCCCACTAGATAAACCCAAAACGTACCTCGTCTATATACTCTACGATAAGTACATCTCATGGGAGTTTTCTATGAAAATATTGATGGGTGTCTTTCGTAAGAGTCGAGAACAAGCAGAGGCCATTACTGATGAGATTCTCACCGATGGTGAAGGGCTTTGTGGAGCGTACATGTTTGACATAGCAGAGACCAAAGCAAAAAGTGTCGAAGAGCAAGCTAAAAAAGAGGGTTTTTCTTTGTGGTGTTTGGTTGAGGAAGTTTAATTGATTAAATATTTTGAATATAAGGAAAAAAATGTCTATAAATGAAAAATGGGATATACTTTTCATAGCAGAAAATGAGTCGATGTTTGATTCAAACACTCCAATGTTCGATCAACTGTTTAATAAGGTAGATAAAGTTTTCGATGCCGATGAAGCGGTAAGGCTTGCTGATAACAATAACTATGATGTTATCATTAGTGATATAAGTGTGGAATTTGTTGATGGGATCAGACTCCTAAAACTGATTAACAGTAGAAAAGCTGGACAAGCTATATATGCCTTAGTTACACCAAAAGATTCAGATAGACTTTTTGGGATATCTGAGCAAGGGATTCATGCTTTTGAATTAGAGCCAACACAATTTGATCTGGCATTAGAAACAATTGCCGGCATGAACCCTAATCTAAAGAAATAAAGTGCATAAAGAATCGAATTCTATTTAATTCTTATTTCGAAATCAAAAGCTAAAAATTCTCTTTGCAACTTCGTAAAACATCTACCCCTTACTTATCTCGCATCTTACATGCTTGCTAGGTTTAGGTGTCTGCATCATCCTCACATTTTATCAAATCAAGAGGCTAAATATAAAAATATAAGAGGCAGGTGAAAGCCGTACCCTAAATCTTTATCGTGAGCCAATGCGAAACCGCTTGCGGATTAGTATTGGTCTCCTCGTGCTTGTTAAATGACAGCTTAACAAAATTCTTTCTCTAACTTGTTCATCAAATCAATTTCTCTTTGTGATGTAGCGGTTACTTTTAAATAGTCCCAAAATTCCTTTGCGGATTCAACAACTTTCATCCAATCTTCATCCTTTAAGATATCCTCTGGATCCTCACTAGGTTCCTCATAAAAGAGAGCAAGTTGATGAAAAGCCTTTGCCTTATCGGCTTCTTCTTGTGAAACATTTCCCCATTCGACGGCTTTTACATAAGCATCATCTAATGCCAAATTATCAAAGTAAGCGGAAAAGCACTCTTCAAAAGAAGAAGACCATACTTCGTCTTCTGGCCAATTGGCTTCAGAGCCTTGAATCCATGACATTTTTTGCAACTTTGTATTTGAGAACTCAAAAATACAATGGATCCAATAAAGTCTCCATCTCTGTTTTAATTCTTTATCGCTTATATCTTCTTGCAGGAGCATGCTTGCCTTTATCATTTAAGGTTTGAGGTGTACTTGTTGTCTTGTATAGATATTTTCCACCTTGTTTCATAATTTTAGCTTGTTTGAGCTTTCATCATCTTTTTATCTAAAGTCCACTTCGTTTCTGATGATGTTCTAAGGAGAGGTTTCTTAAAGCTTCTTATTGTGAAACAGATTTCTAGTTTTTATTCGAAGGAACTGCTTGAAATACCTGAGTCTTTTCATCTGTAAAACTCTTTAGTTTGCTCAGAGATAAGGTCTGACTTCTACGACAGCAGAGCTGTTTACTTGGATACTCTTATTTAGAGAAGAATTATAAAATTTACCCCTATTTGCTCTTCTCTTTTTTGATGACCTCGTAGGCGTCATTTATCTTTTGGATCTTGTGTGTTGCATCTTTTATATAATCTTCATCAGCGCCTTGGGCTTGGATGATGTCGGGATGGTACTTTTTGACTAGGGTTCTGTACTTTTTCTTGATGATCGCCAAGTCATCCGAGGCAGAAGCATTTAAGATCTTGTAGGCTTCTTCTATGGAACTGTGAACTGTTGTTCCTGAATAACTTGAGCGAAACTGATCCATCATACTTTCAAACTCGTTTGAACTAAAATGCAAGAAGGCGGCTATCTTTGTTAAAAGATTCTCTTCAGCACTTGTGACCTTTCCGTCTATGAAGGCGATATTGATCAGAAATCCCATCATCATCTGGCGTTTTGCACTGTCTCTATGAATAAGAACATAGAGTTGAGAAACGATAGAATCAACATTCCTCGGACGCTGTTTCTCTTCAGAAAAGATCTCTTTTAGATAGCCTTTTACTTTTTCAGGGTGAGGGAAGACCTTGGAGATGTCATTGAACATATTGCCGATAAGTTCAGCTTCTAGTTCATCTATACGTCCGTCTGCCTTTGCCACCTTTGCGCACAGGGAAATAAAAAGTCCTAATTCACTTGATGCAATTGCTTCTTTACTGACATGCATATTTTTAAATTGAGCCTGAGTATAATAGATACGTTGAAATCTCTTATAGCTGTTATATACACGGTAGAGAACGTAAATGACAATTCCCCAAAATATTAGATTAAACATAAACTTTTCCTTGAAATTAATACAAATTTTTATAGAATTCTATCATTAAATGATGGGAATTAAATGATAGAAAAAATATCTTCAATGGACAGAGGCGTTTTATATATGCTCTTTGCCTCTTTTTTGTTCGCGGTTATGGGTGCCTTTGCTAAAGACCTAAGTACGTCTATGAGCTCTTTGGAAGTGGTTTTTTTTAGAAATGTTTTTGGTGTCTTTCTTATCGGGATGACTCTTTTAAAAAGCCCTCTTGTTCAAAAAGGAGGAAAACCATTTTTGCTTTTCTTCCGAGGATTGATGGGGTTTTTGGCCCTTCTTGCCTTTTTTTACAATATTGCACATATCTCACTTGCAGATGCGATGACATTTTCTAAGACTTCGCCTCTCTTTACCGCCTTTTTCGCTTATATCTTTTTAAGAGAGAAGATGGGCCTTTATGGTTGGGTAGCTCTTCTGATAGGTTTTGTCGGTATTGTCCTTATTACCCAGCCTGAGGGTTTTTTGTTTAAGAAGACAGACCTTTTGGGGATATTTTCGGGTGTTGGAGCAGCCTTGGCTTATACCTCGGTAAGAGAGCTTAGAAACTATTATGATACCCGCTCTATTGTACTTTCTTTTATGATTGTTGGAACAGTAGGTCCTCTTGTCCTATTGACGGTAGCCCCTTATGTTCATATGCAAGAGTTAGATTTTATGTTTGCAGAGTTTACTATGCCGGAAGGGAAGACGTGGTTCTCTATCTTAGGCCTTGGACTTTTTGCCACCTTGGCCCAGCTATATATGACTAAGGCCTACGGGGTGACAAAGGCCGGTGTAGTAGGAGCAGCTTCTTACTCCAATATCGTTTTTGCCATTGTGCTTGGTCTCTTCATGGGAGATGCACTTCCTAATATAACTACAAGTTTTGGAATAGTAGCCATTTTTCTTGCGGGACTTCTAGTCGTTAAAAAGTAAGAAAAGAGCTTACTGTCAGCGTGATTTAACAGATTAGAGCATACATCTGTTGACACTTTTTTTAGATGTTTTTTCTCATCAGGGGCGTAAAAAATAGAGGCACTATGCTATAATCATGATATCTCTTCAAGCAAGGTGAAGCCCTTCATTTTGCTTGAAGAATAAACAAATAAGATGAAAGAGGAACCCCATATGGTACTTTTTGCAGGCCCTTGTGTTATAGAAAGTGAAGAAAATATTATGAAGATTGCCGAGGCACTTAAGCCTTATCATGAGAACCCGGAGATTGATTTTTATTTCAAAGCGAGTTTTGATAAGGCAAACCGTACCTCTTTAGAGAGTTTTAGAGGACCCGGAGTAGAAGAGGGTATGCGGATCTTGCAAAAGGTGAAAGATACTTTCGGCTTTAAGATAGTAACAGACATACATGAGAGTTCTCAGGTAGAAGCTGTGTCAAAAGTCGTTGACGTGCTTCAAATCCCTGCGTTTTTATGCCGTCAAACAGACCTTCTTGTGGCCGCTGCAAAAACAGACTGTATTATAAATATCAAAAAAGGGCAGTTTTTGGCTCCCTCAGATATGCAATACCCGGTCTTAAAAGTACTCAACACACGAGGATGTGATGAAGCGACTTATGAGAACTCTTTAAAGCATAATGTTTATCTTTGTGAACGCGGTTCGACCTTTGGATATGGAAATATTGTTGTTGATATGCGTTCACTTGTTGTCATGAAAAATTATGCGCCTGTTATCTTTGATGCAACACACAGTGTTCAGATGCCCGGTGCTGCCGGTGGAAAAACAGGAGGGGACTCATCGATGGTGCCTTATCTTGCAAAAGCAGCCGCTGCTGTTGGTGTTGACGGTTTCTTTTTTGAGACACATTTTGATCCTTCTATAGCTCTTTCAGACGGACCCAATATGATAAAACTAAAAGACCTTGAAGCCCTTGTAGTCAAACTTCAGAAAATTAAAGAAGTATCTTCGATATAATCACGCCAATTAACGAAGCATATATAGTGCTGATAACAGCAGGCTAAACTGGGCCTGAACTCCCTGTTGAAATGGTCTTAGCGTCAGCGTAGCTAAAGGGTTTTACTCTTTGGCCTTATTAAATAATGTAAAAAGGAAAAATATGAAAGTTGTAGAAGGTAAATTACAAGTTCAAACAGGTAGAAAAATAGCGATTATTAACTCACGTTTTAATCACATTATCACAGACCGTTTAGTTGAAGGTGCCAAAGATGCATATCTCCGTCATGGCGGAAATGAAGAAGATATTGAGCTTGTCTTAGTTCCGGGTGCATTTGAGATCCCCTTAGCACTAGAGCGCGTAATTGCTTCAGGTAAGTATGACGCAGTATGTTGTTTAGGTGCAGTTATCCGTGGAGCTACTCCGCATTTTGATTATATCTCTGCTGAAGCGACTAAGGGTGTGGCATCTATGGCTCTGAAGGCAGGTATCCCTGTCTCTTTTGGTGTTTTAACAGTTGATTCTATTGAGCAAGCTATAGAGCGCGCCGGTAGTAAGGCTGGAAATAAAGGTGGTGAAGCTATGGTTACTGTTATCGAGATGTTAAATTTATATACAGAGCTGGAAGCATAATGGCGACTCGTCATCACGCCAGAATGGCCGTTGTAAGTCTTTTATACGCACACGATCTGGGTAATCAAAGTATTGCCGACTTTTCAGATGAGATCTTTGAAGAGAAAAAGATTCGTAATAAGCAGAGAGAATTCGCATTAGACCTTTTTAAGGGTGTAATGGAACATATTGAAGAAGTTGATAAAAAGATCATTGAAAATCTTACAGACTGGGATTTTGACCGTTTAGGCTCAATTGAGAGAGCAACACTTCGTTTAGGCGGGTATGAGATCCTTTTTGGTGACTTAGACTCTGCTGTGATTATCAATGAAGCTATCGAGATCACAAAGGCTTTTGGAACAGAGCAGTCTCCAAAGTTTATTAATGGTGTTTTAGACGCTATAGCCAAGTCAAAATAGTTTTATGAAAAAGATTCTTTCTCTCCTTCTTCTACTAAGCCTTACTCTTTTGGCAAAAAATAGCTGCCTTGAATGTCATAAGGGAATTGAAGATATACGAGATAGAGAATCAGCAATGATGCAAGAGATCCTTGTTATTGCCGAACAGGCAGGACACAAGGGAAACGATTGTATCGTTTGTCACGGCGGGAATCCAAGCACCAAGAATCAAAAACGTTCACATAGCGGTACAGTAAAGTACTTTTTAAGCCATAAGGGTCCAAAAGAGTATTATCCTGCACCCGCTAGTCCATGGATAAATGAGAACACCTGCGGGATGTGTCATAAAGAACAGGTCGGTGCTCAGCATAACTCACTTATGCAGACAGAACAGGGAAAGATTCAAGGCACGCTATGGGGATTTGGCGGTAAAAACGGATATAAGCATGATATCGGCAATTATGAGACTAAAAATCCACAAGACCCCCACTCACGTCTAGGCTCACCTGCTTATAAAGCATATATGCAAGAACTCTCAGCTATGGAACCGGATGTCTTTCCTAGTGAGATGAAAACACTTCCAGAAGCACCGACGGCAGAAGAGGTTGAAAAAGACCCGAGTCTGGCTGTTTATACCTATCTTCGTCAAGACTGTCTTCGTTGTCATACGGGGTCTAAGGGACGTCAAAAACGTGGAGACTTTAGAGGAATAGGCTGTGCGGCTTGTCATATTCCATATTCTAATTCAGGTCTGTATGAAGGAAGTGATAAAAAGATATCTAAAGATCCGGGTCATCTTCTCGTACACTCCATTCAATCATCTCGTAAGACTAAGGTCAAGGTACATGAAGTAGAATATTCAGGTGTTCCTGTTGAGACCTGCACCACCTGTCATAACCGGGGCAAACGCATCGGTGTCTCATATCAGGGTCTGATGGAAACCTCTTATAATGCGACTTATGATGAGCATGGAAACGGTCAGCCTAAACTGCATACAAAAAAATACCTTCATATGAAAGAAGATATACATTATAAAAAAGGGATGCTCTGTCAAGATTGTCATACCTCAAATGATCTACATGGTGACGGATTCTTATCAGGAACAACTCTTGCACCTGTTGAGATAGAGTGCCAAGATTGTCACGGTACGACTAAGGCTTATCCTTGGGAACTTCCTTTGGGATACTCAGATGAGTTCTCTAAGGTCTGTGATGATGATAAAGAACGCGGGACAAGCAAGACCTTGGCCGAGTATCTTAAAAAAGGCACAGAATATAAGGCAAAAGAGGGTTATCTTCTTTCCGCGCGCGGAAATCCGCTTACAAATGTTGTTAAAAACGGAAAGTATGTTACGGTTCACCTCGCCTCAGGTAAAGACATCGAACTTAAACCTCTAAAGGCTCTAAAAGAAGAGAAAAGACTCTCCAAAGAGGCTCTTGTCGCTATGGATGGAATAGCTGCGCATACAGATGAGTTAGAATGTTATACCTGTCATGCGACATGGGCACCTCAGTGTTACGGATGTCATGTTAAGATAGATTATTCGGGTAAGAAGAAGAACGTGGATTGGCTGAAGGCTTCTCACGACCAGGATATTCATGGACGTACGGGGGACATGAAGAAGAGCCTTAAAGAGTATCTGATTGATGGAAAAGTAACTGAAACACGTTCTTATCTTCGTTGGGAAAACCCGCCTCTTTCACAAAATGGAGAGGGGCGTATATCACCGACTATACCGGGGTGTCAAACAACGATCACGGTTATAGGAAAAGATGGAAATGCCTTATTGCAAAACCATATCTTTAAGATCCCTAATGTGGAAGGCGCAGGTGAAGAGGGTCAAAAAGCCATTGATATGTCACCTGTTCAACCCCATACGATTCAAAAAGAGTCTCGTACCTGCGAGAGCTGTCATGCAAGTGACAAGGCCTTGGGTCTAGGTGTTGATGGGGCTAAGACAACAGGAAATCCGAGCCAGACGACCATTGTTGATCTGATGACGGCAGATGGAAGAGTAATCCCATCAAACTTTGATGAGCAGATACCAAAGATACCAAATCTAGATCATGATTATTCACGTTTTATGGATGAAAACGGAACCCAGCTTCAAACGGTAGGCCACCATTGGAAAAATGAGGGTCCCTTAGATGAGATACAGCGTGAGGCACTAGATAGACGGGGTGTATGTATGTCTTGTCATATCAATATCCCTGAGGGTGATCTTGCTGTTTCAGCTATGGTTCATGCTTCGCAGATGGTGGGTATAAAGATAGATAATAGTGCACACGGAAGTATCTTAAACAAGGTTCTTCGTTTAGGTGCCTGGGTTCAGATAGTTCTGGGTATTATCATTTTATTCATAATCTATAAGCTTGTGTTTAAAAAACGTAAACGAAAAGGAAGATGGAGATGAAAAAGTTTCTAGCACTCTTAGCACTTGGCAGCGCCTTATTCGCAAATAATATTATCATCAAGTCAAGTGAATATAGTGTAAACGAGACCGTTGAAAATATCAAAAATATTGTAAAAGCCAAGGGTCTTACTGTCTTTTCAGTTATAGATCATAAGGGAAATGCAAAAGGTGTTGAGATGGTATTGAATGAATCCAAGCTAATCATCTTTGGAAATCCTAAATTAGGTACACTCTTGATGCAAGAAGAGGCTCTTGTCGGCTTAGACTTGCCCCTTCGTATATTAGTCTATAAAGATCAGGATTCTGCGGTCAAGATGGCCTACCGAGAGGGTACATGGATAAAAGAGACCCACTCTATAGAAAAAGATATGTTAATAAAAAAAGTCAATCAGGGAATGGAAAAGATATCTGACAAGGCTGGAGTAAAGGTTCATAAATGAGTAGAATGACATCAGAAGAGGCCCTTAAACTCATTCGCGAGGGTGACTTAAAAGAGCTTGGTAAAATGGCGAGTGCACGAAAAGAAGAGCTTCATCCTAAGGGTATTACAACCTTTGTAGTAGATAGAAATATCAATTATACAAATGTCTGTTGGGTGGATTGTAAATTTTGTGCTTTTTATAGACATGCAAAGGCAGATGATGCCTATATCTTGACACATGAAGAGATTGATGAGAAGATAGATGAGCTTGTGGCCATAGGCGGAACGCAGATCCTTTTTCAAGGCGGAGTGCATCCGAAGCTGAAGATAGAGTTTTATGAAGAGTTAGTCGGACATATACATGAGAAATATCCTCAGATAACCATTCATGCCTTTTCTGCTATAGAGTTAGACTATATCGCAAAGATATCTAAGATCTCTATACAAGAGGTTCTTCAACGTCTTAAAGACAAGGGACTCTCATCTATACCCGGTGCAGGCGCTGAAATATTAAGTGACAGGGTGCGTGATATTATCGCTCCTAAAAAACATGATTCAGAGGTCTGGATTGATGTTCATAGACAGGCGCATATCTTGGGTATAAAGTCAACAGCAACGATGATGTTTGGAACTGTTGAGACAGATGAAGAGATTATTGAACACTGGAATATGGTTCGTAAACTTCAAGATGAGACAGGCGGATTTAGGGCCTTTATCATGTGGTCATTTCAAGGTAAGCATACCCAACTTCTTGAAGAGATCCCGGATATAGATAAACCCTCTTCAAATCGTTATCTTCGTCTTCTTGCGGTAGCTCGACTTTTCTTAGATAATATCCCAAATATCCAAAGCTCTTGGGTGACACAGGGACCCTATATCGGTCAGATGGCACTTAAATTTGGCGCAAACGACTTAGGCTCAACCATGATGGAAGAGAATGTAGTACGTAGTGCGGGAGCCGGTTATAGAATGGCAAAAGATGAGATGGTCCATCTTATACAAGATATAGGTGAAACAGCGGCGGTACGAAATACAGCCTATGAGACACTGGAGATATTTGCGTGAAAAGAATTACACGGCCAATGAGCATCTGCCCATTTAACTACGTTAAGACTGGGTTCTTTTCGGAAAAAAACTCACGCACCAAGGGTGCTATTACTTCTTTAATAAGAAGTTTATTTATTGTAATATTAATTGGAGAACTTGTCATGGGAAGCGAAATTATAGAACTTGATGTAAACGGTACGCAGGTACCACTGATATATGAAAATGACAAGAGATTGCCTATTATCTCCATGCAGCTTGTCTTTGAAAACGGCGGATCAATCGCAAATGCTAAGATTGCGGGTCTTTCTCGTGCAGTATCAAAGGTATATGCAGAAGGAACCAAAACGCTTGGAAGCAAAGAGTTCTCAAAAAGACTTGATGCCAAGGCCATACATATTTCTGCTCACGCCGGAGGAGAGACCTTTGTCTTTGAGCTTTCATGTTTGAAAGAGTATATGCAAGAGGGTGTTCAGGCCTTAAGTGATCTGTTAAATGATCCAAACCTTAGTGAAGATGCACTAGATCAGGTAAAAACAGTAACACTGGGTGAGATTCAAAGAAAGAGTACGGACTTTGATTATGTCGCCGGAAAAACACTTAAAGAGCTTTTGTTTAAAAACACAGTTATGGCTCTACCGACAATTGGGACATCTGAGAGTGTCACTGCTTTAAAGCTTAATGATATCAAAGCCTTTATGAATGAGCATATCGTTAGAGAACGTGCTATCTGTGTTATGGGCGGAGACCTTAGTGAAGAAGAAGCCAGAGAAAGTGTTCAGACACTTCTTTCATCACTTGAAAAAGGCTATAAGGCAGAACTTCCGTATTTTGATGTAAACCCAAAGACTCAAGAAGAGATCATCAGGAAGAAAACAGAACAGGCTTATGTCTATTTTGGAAGTCCTTTTAACATGAAGACAGGAGACGAAGATTATTATAAATCACGTGTTGCGATTTTTATCTTAGGTTCAAGCGGATTTGGTTCTCGTCTGATGGAAGAGATACGTGTTAAAAAAGGCCTTGCTTATTCAGCTTACGGACGTGTTCATGTTAACCGTTCAAATGCTTACTTTTCAGGATACCTTCAAACAAAGCTTGAGTCTCAAGATGAGGCACAGAAGTCTGTTAATGAAGTGATCAAGACCTTCGTTGAAAAGGGTGTGACACAAGATGAACTAGATCAGGCTAAAAAGTTTCTTTTAGGCTCTGAGCCGCTTCGTGTTGAGACACTTTCACAGCGTCTTGGCCGGACTTTTCAAGACTATTACAAGGGTGCACCTTTAAACAACTCTCAACTTGAACTTGACAAGATAGAGGTCTTGGAGTTAAAAGAGTTAAATGCTTTTATTTCACAGCATAAAGAGATATTAGACCTTACGTACGCGATAGTAACACAGTAAAAACATGAGATGTGAGATCGATGAAAAGGATCTTCCCAAGTTTTCTAAACTAGGGATCAGAAACTGTATTGAGCTTGCACTTATGCTACCTTCGACTTATGAAGATAGAAATTTATATACAAATCCCCATATCGGAAACCCTCAACTCCTTGATGTAGATATAAGATCATTTTCTCAATCCATAAAGTTTATCAAACTGCGACTCTTCTGCCATAATCTTGATCAAGAGATTGAGGCCATTATCTTCCAGCCAAAGTCTTATCATAAACGACAGTTTATAGTGGGTGAAAGAATCTTTATCTTCGGCAAACTTGAAGTCAATTTCTCAAATATACAGATGATTCAGCCGCGCATTGTAAGTGATTCAGGCGGGATTACTGCGACTTACAAAACAGCTCTTCGTTCTGACCTGATGAGAAAGCTTGTCCTAAAATATATCTCTAGTGAGAAGCTGATGAAAGAGGGCTTGCCGGAGTCTTCAAGTCATGCCTTGTTTAAGCTGCATTTTCCAGAAGTATTTCCGGCAAAAGAGGGAAGTGCAGAGTATGAGAAGAACCTTCATGCTCTGAAATTTGCAGAACTCTATAATCATCTGCAGATATTGTCCACAAAAAAAGAGTCATATCCTGCTCTGGTGTCCTTTGATAGTGAATATGAGGCTTGGGCTAAGAGTCTGCCTTTTGAGCTTACACAGGACCAATTACGCGCGATTAAGAAGATACAAGCCGATATGGCAAAGGATACGGCGGCAAAACGTATGATAGTTGGGGACGTGGGTTCGGGCAAGACTATGGTGATTCTGGCCTCTGCCTATATGGCCAGAGAATATGGGTCTATTTTGATGGCTCCGACCACAGTCTTGGCTAATCAGCTTTTCGAAGAGGCGCAGAAGTTCTTGCCAAAAGATATGAAGATAGCCCTAGTGACAAATAAATCTAAGAAAGAGGAGCTGAGTGTTTATGATTTTGTCATCGGTACGCACGCCCTTCTTTACAGGGAATTGAAAGATTTTGCCTTGGTGATGATAGATGAACAGCATCGTTTTGGAACAGCCCAGAGAAACAAACTCTCAAAACTCTTGGAAGAGTCTAAAAAACGGCCTCATTTTTTACAGTTCTCTGCAACACCAATTCCCAGAACTCAGGCGATGATAAACTCCTCACTCTTGGATGTCTCTTTGATCACGCAGACACCCTTTATTAAGGATATAGATACAAGAGTGATACATAAGAGTGACTTTGCCGAGCTCCTGGAGCATATCAAGGCTGAGATTGACTTAGAACATCAGGTCTTGATAGTTTATCCTCTTGTTGAACAGAGTGAGGCTATTGCTTATCAAAGTATAGAAGAGGCGAGGGGATTTTGGGAGAGTCGCTTTGATAATGTATATGTCACGCACGGGAAGGATAAGGATAAAGAAGAGGTCTTATATGACTTCAGACAAAAAGGAGATATCCTTTTAGCCACAACAGTGGTAGAAGTCGGTATATCCCTTCCTGAACTGACAACAGTTGTTATAGTCGGGTCTGAAAGACTGGGACTTTCTACCCTGCATCAGCTTAGGGGACGTGTAAGCCGTACGGGACTGAAGGGATACTGCTATCTTTATACAAATCAGAAAGAGTCAAAGCGGCTTGAATCTTTTTCAAGGACAATGAGCGGTTTTGATATTGCAAAATTGGACCTGCAATATAGAAAAAGCGGTGATCTATTAAGCGGAAGCGAGCAGAGCGGTCAGAGTTTTAAGTATGTTGATATGGCAAATGATGAAGCAGTTATTGAAGAAGTGCAGGATTATCTAAAAATAAAAAGGGAATAAATATCCCCTTTAGATTTGGAGGTCTTTAGTAGAGGCCAAAACGCCCGTCTTTACGCTTATATAAAACGCGTGTTTTTCCTTCTATATCATTGAAAATCTCAAACTGCTTTCCTGTCTCTTTGAGGTTCTCTAGGATGTCTTGAACCTCTTGAGGTTTATAAAGTTCGAGTTGATGCGGAACGATCTCATCTTCGAGTGCTTCTTTCTCATCACTCAAATTAATATCTTTAGAAGCTGCCTTGGCCTCATTGATACCCTCTTTTTTATGATCACGGATTCGGTCATGATGACGGCGAAGTGCTTTTTGGGCACGCGAAGTGGCAACGTCTATAGCAGCATATAGATCATCATCACGCTGTTTGATGACAATAGTGTTTTTATTTGGAAGGTTAATGGTGAACTCTATACTGACACCTTTTCCCTTGTGTCCTTTTTTCTCTTCTGCCGAAGCAATAGCCCGAACAGATATAATATCTAAGTTAAACTTGCCTAATGAATCAATCGAAGCTTCAATCTGCTGCTTAATGGCATCGGTTAATTCAACCTGACGCCCAACCATACTTATATTCATAATTATCCTTTGATACAAAGTTATTAGATTATAACGAGAGAATTCTTAAGTAAGCATGTGGGAGTTGATATAGGGTTTGAACTTATAATATATCTAAACAAAAACCTCTTAAGGCTTTTGTATGGTTCTGCGGTGGTAGCTGATAGGATTGCCCAGATTTAATACAGCATCATCACTTGTAACATAAACATCTATAAGTACCGTTCCTACTGATTGTGTAGTATTAACGGCATTTACAAATGAGTTTGTAGCACAGGTACCGCCCAGTCCGGCGAGTCCTATATAACGTATGGTAGTGTTGACATCAAGGTATCCGGCATATGTCGAAGAGATTGTCTGCAGGCATGAACCGCCTGCTCTGTCATGTCCGGATATTGCCAGCAGAGCAAACTCCGTTGCACTCTTGGCAAGAAGCTGAGCCTGTTCTGTGAAGTAGAGATGCTCGGTACGTTTGTTGGCCAGGGACGACATATTCATCATAACGGCCATAATACCTGAGATAATGACCAAAAAGGCAATGGCTGTTATCATGGCAATACCCGAACGCATTTTTGTACTCTTTAAAATATGGCTGTTTCTTTGCATATTGCGTATAATCCTCCCCCTAAAGTATTTTGTTCATTAACACAGATCTGAACCTTTATCGTTTCACCAACGGCTTGAAATTTGAAGGTGTCTACATTTTGCAGGAGAAGAACACGTGTGCCGTCGTTGGCATAAGTTTCTCCCTCCCAGGGTTGATAGTCATAATACAAGGCCAAATCATTACCCTGAATAACTACAGCGTAGGCAGTCCATGCCAGTTTATAGTTCTCATATACATCAATACCGGCAAAGTTTGTCACAGCTGCAGTTAACTGAGTGACTGTTCCCCCCGTCTGTACGGGGTGCGCTGCTCCTGTCTGATTGAGAAGGGCGCCAGCCCATCCATAATCTGTCTGGACATCACTGTTTGCACCCGTAAAAAAGATAGCACTGTTATTAAAGCTAGTGGCAGAACCGTTCGCCCTTAGGGCTTGAATAACAGTATCTGAATCATTTGTATCTGAGCCAGGACTCTCCAGGTAGGTTGTCGCAGCAACAGCAGCGGGTGTATTAACATCAATAAACCCGCTCCAGGTAGGACTGTTAAATCCGGCATCATTATCAAGACCCAGCCAGCCGTCAACATCATATCCAATCCATTCAAGGATTGTCTCGCCGCCTCCAACGGAGGAGAGAGCTGTAAATCCACCTGCGGGCAATCGTCCGATAACAGAGTCTTTGATGCGATACTGAAGACGGTTTGCGACCTGTTTCAAGGCAAGTTCCGCATCGACTTGAAGCCGGTTGGTGATAGTGCTTTGTGTATAGGCATTATAGGTAGTCATCAGAAGATTTGTACCGAATTTGGCCAAAATACCTATAACGACAATAACAAAGATCAACTCTAAAAAGCTAAAACCACGTCGCATTAGTATCTCCTCCTAAAAAATTCTGCTTCACCGATATTGGCACTGTATGAGGTCATCTGTATGATCGGTATCCAGGCGCCGGCAGGATCCATCTCAGAAGTAGAGACTTGAACCATCTTTATATTTGTTGTAGTTCCTGGATCAGCTGTAGTGAAATTAAAGCTCAGATTGGTGTTGGTAGCTGTATTATAGTCGGCTGCATCGGCAACATAAGAGACAAGGCTTGTTGTTTGATATTCTTTCTTGTAACCGGCAGCCTTGCTTCCGCCTGCGCCAACTGTGACAGTTTCTCCATTGAAACGGCCTATATTATTCACACCACCGATTGCTCCGGCTGCTCTTGGAGTAGACTCTGGGCTCATACGGCGTCGAAGCTCGTCTTGAAAATGGCCGATACGAAAGTCGCTTATCCCATTTCTATTCAAATCGGTATCTCCTGCTGTATTAAGAACTTGTGATGTTGACATAATAAGTGCTCCCGAGGGGGAGCTACTTGCATCCCAAGGAAAGGTAAGTATTTGTGATATTTTTGTGGTTGTTAACATAATACCTTCTTCTTTTAAGGTCTGCTCCTGAGATGAGGCGCCGGTAAGAAGTACGGTGGGCAGAGCAAGAACGGCGATACCGATGATGACGATAGCAAATACCAGCTCCAACATAGTAAAAGCATGACGTGTTTGTTGCAGCAAGAACTTACTGTTTTTTATTACCATTGAATCCGCCTATTTGTTGTAGATGAGGCATCTGAATCAGCTTCCATACCACTTCTGTCTTGTCCGGCCCAGTTTCCGGCTTGGCTGAACTCCAGCTCAAAGTTATTGACATTATTCCCGCCATTATTGATTGTTGCCGATCCGTCATAACGATTATAGATCAACCAGTCCGGAGTGTGTACTTCTACAGTTACCTTGTAAGGATAACCCTTCGTCCCACTATAGGTATAAATACCTGCATCTGCATTGATATTGATATTCATATTGGCACCATTGTTAAAATTGGCATTATCAGCCGCTATGCGTGCACGGGTGAAGGTCGAATTTCCATCCACGCCTACATTATGTTCAGTTTGAATATACCAGCGAACATCATCAGGACTCAATAAAGCGTCCGGGGATATAGGATTTAAAGCACTAGGCAAGTTGTCAAATGCACCAATATTACAGGTTACATCCGGTGCGACTAGGGTTTGATCACAATAAAACTCGTAATAAATAGGTACAGTGGCATTTGGGCCGGTAACACGGTGGCGCGGCACATGCTCGCGGCCATAGAGATGTATAACATCTTGATTGCTTATTACTGTTCCTTCAGGATTATATGTTGCAGTCATATCTGCATTGCTTTGACACTCTGATAATACATTACAGCTGGCATTCAAATCATTGTATCTAAGTATGATCGGGTTAATGGCAAGGTTGACAGCTCTGTTGAAGTTAAGATTTAATTCCATCTCTACTTCACCTTTCATTGCTTTGGTAAAGTTATTGTCTGGAAGGTTGATAAGTCCGCCTAGACTTGCAAGCCCATTATTTGTCCCTCTAATCGTGTCGCTAATAATAGTTGTATTAGCATCTCCTCTTGTTCTTAATCGATATGAAAATGCCGGGTATCCGCTTAGGTTGAGATCGCTTGTACTCAGATCAAGATCAAGGTCTTTCGCATAACAACCTCCTACAAAGTTACTTGTTATATTTCCATCGGCTCCAATAGCTTTTAATAGACCGATATAGCGAACAGACATATTAAGGTCATCAGAATCAAGAGAGAGATTGTTTTGGTAAACATAAGCATTATCAGCAGTGATATTCATATCTGATAAGATCTGACCTTTTTGAAATGCCAGCTCTGTGAGGTTAAAGTCATAAGGATGGAAGGTTAAATTGTAATCACGATATCTAATGTTGGCATCTATATTATCATGATTGTTCGTATCTATAGTACAACCATTGATATTTGCAAGTGGGGCTCCTGTTACGGCTCCTGTGGCATCTGTTTCCATGGATGCATCTGGGAGGACTACCGAAGTCGTGTTGTCACAATCTATGCCTGTATCACCACCTATATAATAGCCAGGGTTGTCCCTATGGTGTTTCATAACGTCCCCATTGATGTCCCAGTCAGCTTTTGTCCAGGCTTTGTCGACGATATTGAAGCTGTACTCTCCTACATTTTTATGATCATTTAGAGCATCAATCTTACCGTTGATCATATTAAATTCTAAAGATGTATTGTTCGTATCATTACAGAATGGGTTTACAGCTGTATCGGTAGGATTCCAGAGCAAAGTCGCATTAGATTCCGACGAGAAGAAGGGGTTGAAATATCGTGTATAACCAGGTGTCGCACTGTTACCGGTATGACTGGTTGCATTGGCTTCAAAGTTATATCTATATCCTGCAGCAAGATCAAGAACAACTGCACTTGGAGCGGCAACACCAGTTACTGTATCAGCAAGTCTAGTCTTAAGGAGATTTGACTGATTCGTATCATTGATCTTAACATTAAAACTTTCTGGACGGATAGAGAAGTTGTCTCTGGAACAGACGTGATTTGTGTTATACCCAAAGAGACATTCCATACAGCGCTGCATCTCAAATGGTGTCAGACCGGCATTACCGGCATTGGCACAGGCAACAGGGACTTGAATCGTCGTCAGATCACTGTTCTCGAATTTTTTAACAGGCTGCTTACAGGTACCTATATCTTGGACAAGCTCCGTAAAGTTCAGAAGCTTGAGGTTCCCGCCTGCGACAGGTTCTGTTTTAACAAGGTCTTCATCTTCTGTACCTACCGTGAGATACGAGACACGAAAGGCCGCACTTTGAACAGCTTTTGGAAAGTATTCACCGACAGTGGCAATATCCAGACGGTTGTCGGAAATGGCATTTGCTATTTCCTGTCTAAAGTCTATAGTAGAACTTCCATCAAAGGCCATCCATATAATAGGCGTTATCCCTTTGCTTGTAGAAGTCTCAGTACATGCAGATTCGACACTTTGATAAGAACTGGCATCAATCATGTCAATCCCTACAAGCGTCGTAGAATTTACATCAGGTGTCTCAGTGTTATTTGCAATGGAGCTATTGGCTTCATAGGCGACAACTGATAAGTTTCCGACTCGTCCTACAACCTGTGTCGGGATATTGTAATACTCACCTTGTGAATAGACATCAGAATCGACGACATTGAAAATACTCCAATCGCTCTTAGTGATATATTGACCACCAACAGCACATAAAGGTAAGCTTGTCCCACCGGCTGTAGAGATAGACGGGATTGTGATCTCGCCACCGCTTGGCAAAGGAAGAACAAGATCATAGGTGAATCTCGCATTCATAGATATGTTGATCTCATGATTGAGACTAGCTGGAATGTTAGGCGTAAGAGTGTAATAGGTAAAGATCTTTTGTGTTCCTTCAACGTCTGCGTAAGTTATGTCTTTGATAAAATCATCTGCAACGACCAAACTAGCGTCAGCAATTGCAAGAGGAACAACTTCTTCAGGGTTTAAGATACTTACAGTGTTTCGTTTATAGATAGCCTGAGTCGTGTTGATATCTTCTATGGCTAGTTTCAGGTTTTTTGCAGTTACATCGCTGTCTTCCCTATTGAGGATCATAAGGGAAACATTGATGTCATCCCCATTAGTGACAAAGCCGGTGATACGAGGATCGCGTAGGGGGTCATCATTTATTTCGGTAAAAAAGACACCGTTTTGCTGATAAGCATAGTCGTAGCAGAAAGAAGGGGTATAGACCACGGTAGAAAAGGCCAATACAGATGGCCAGTATTGATCTTCAGAACTTTTGAAACGAAATGTTAGATCAGATTGCTCATGGGTCAAGATATCAGCTCCACTGGTACCTAAGTCAAAGGTGTGGATGTCAATACCGTTGTTATTGGTAGGATTAGGTGTCCTTGCTATTACCCCGTTGATACTGGCATCAAATGTATTGTCGGACTCATTTGTATAGAGTGTTTTTTCAGCGTTGGCGTTATTTGCGTCTTCGACTGTTAAGGTGTCACCGTCACGGTGTTTATCGCCTTCGGCAGCAAATACGGAGACAGTTGAATTAATATCACCGGACTTTGGGGTGTAAAAACCGGAAAGTGCGATAGGCACATTATTGAATCCTGCACTACTTTTAATAAGAGGCCATCCGTCAAAGACAGAAAAACTACGGATAGATTCAGAATCATTTCGGTAGATGATAACAAGAGCCCATGCTCCAAAGGTTCCAAGCGAGTCAATCTCTCCTTCAACTACAGGTATATCAGCAACAGTATAGTTGCCATCTTTCCAGTTCTTGGTCTGCAGGATGCTTGTGACGTTTTTAAAGGCAGAATAAGCAGTTGTACTGGAATATCCTGAGTCAGTATAGTTCAGTTTGTCATAGCCTACGGTCTCATAAGTGTCAGTTCCATTTTTTATACGTATTTGCATGTTGAGTACATCTGTAACATTAGCATCTGCTATAAGGGCTTGCCAGTAAAGACCGGCCCATTCTATGGTACTGTTGTTTATGTCAGGTATAACTACGCTTGCAGACGTTGCCGGAGGTGTTCCCGCTCCACCTGGAATGTACTGGCATAGCTTATATTCATCATTGTTATCAGTGGCATTATCGATATAGGGACCATTCGTATAGGTGGAACAATCAGCAGATCCATTTGTGGCTTCTGTTCCCGGTGCTACAAGCACTGTATTACCTATTGTGAGCATATTTCCCGGGAGCATGGTCTGCTTTCTCAGACAAAAGTCTCTGTTGGCATTTTGTGTACCAAGATCACAGTTCTCTGCAGCAACAGCCGGTACCTTGACTATAATCAATACACTTATGATGTTGGAGACGTTTCCAATGTTGTCCCTAACGGTATATGTAAAGTTGTCTAGCCCCGAGAATCCGACATTTGGCGTGTAGGTGACAACGCCTGTGGTTGCGTTTATGCTTGTACTACCATGGCTCGTATCTGTGAGAATAGTAACTGTGCCCTTGTTAATAGTACCATCATCCTGATCATTTGCCGTGACATCAATATCTACTGCAGTATCAACATAAGTCTCAACATTATCCTCGATGGCTACAGGGGCTTGAGCTTCTTTAAAGATAAGGTCAAAACCATAAGCGACATTTTCATTCTTATCTCTCCCAAGACGCACCGTGACGGTTTGCCCGCTGACAATATTAGTTTGTGCCATACCGGACACAGAAGCATCTAAAGCAATAGGATTAGAGCCACAGGCAGCAGTTCCAAGATATACATTGGTGTCATCATCAGCTGATAAATAAAGTTCTAGAGTACCGGTCGAATTGATTTGAAAGTGATATATGTCAATTGCATCACCGTTTTTAGTGAATGAACCCGGTCCCTCTTCATGATTTGAGTTACCGGATATGAGATGCATCTCGCTTATCTCTTCACTACCGCCACAAACGTCATTGGCAGGGTCAATATCAGCATATACCGATAGGTAAGAGATGGAAAGAGCAAGCATAAGACCAAAAAAGTGTTTCATAAATCAATCCTTTTATTTCCACACCAAAAGAGGGCTCGACCTAATGCGTGAGAAATGTGTTAACTAATTATAAACACATGTTTACTTCAAAGAATGTTAAAAATGGGGGATAGATATTGGTTTTTCTTATTGTTAAACGTTTGTTTTCCATCGGTTATCCAATGGTTTACAAGTCGTTTACGAAAGTGCCTTGGCACGTTCGTTCGCCTTTGCTATAGCCTGGATACAACCGTCTCTGACACCGGCTTTTTCCAAGGCGCAATATCCGGCAGCTGTTGTACCGCCCGGACTCATTACCGCGTCTTTTAAAAGAGCAGGGTGCTGGTCTTGGATAAGTGCTCCAAATCCGTCAAAAAGACCCCTCATAATTGCCATTGCGTCAGGGCGTTTTAGGCCTTGATTGACAGCCCCGTCTGTGAGAGCTTCAGCAATAAGAGCAAGATAGGCAGGACCGCTTCCCGCAAGTGCAGTTGCTATGTCAATCTCTTTTTCACTTCCCAGCCAATGCGCCTTTCCAATAGCACCGAAAATTGTCAAGGCCTCTTCTTGCAGGCTTAAATCCCCTGTAAGTGTCGTCATCGACTTTTTGACAGAGGCCGCCATATTCGGCATAGCTCTGACATAAGCTTCTGCTTTGATAGATTTTTTCAAGCTTTCTATTTTTGTACCTGCGAGGATAGAGTAAAGAGCCTTTGCCTTGCCTTTGAATTGGGCAGAGACTTCGGCAAGGTTTTGAGGCTTAACGCCAAAGATAAGGGTCTTATCTGTGATATCAAAGTCTTTAAGATCATGTTTGGCAAGCTTTATCCCTAAGGCTTCTTCAAATTTATCTAAGTTCTTTGGTGTACGTCCGACGACCTCTATAGTGTAATCATTTTTTAGGCCCATAGCAATGGCAAGGGCCATATTCCCGTTTCCGATAAAAGTTATTATTTTAGACATTTACGCTCCTTCTTTGTTGATAAAGTCACAGATACACTCAGCCATACCATGCTCATAAGCCTCTTTTCCGTTTAAAATAGTCTGAGCCATAGTATTATTGTCAGTATTAAAGATTATCGGGGCAAGAAAGTTAACAGCAGATTTTTCAATCGGCTCTTGTATAACTACAATATTGAAGATTAATATATTTGTATCTTCTTTGATATCTAAAAGTGTTTGAACAGAATCAGGTATCTCTATCTCATAAGGTTTTAATACAAATGGATTAATAAGAGTGAATGAGGTTTTAGAGTCTTGTTCAACATCATCAAGTTGCATGAAAATATCATCTATCTTTGTTAATTCCATATTTTTTATAGATTCAAATCCAAAAAGTGGAAGTTTTAATTCAAACTGCATTGTTTACCTTAGAGTAGTTAGTGTGTTGGATATTGTAGCACTACAAAGTTAAAAAGGCAATGATTATACGGTATTTCAACTCTGCCTAACGCCGACTTGGATAGAATAAATATCTTTAATTAAATCAGGATAGTAAAAATGAAATTTAAAATTTTTATACCGGCCTTTGTGTTAGCTCTGTTTTTTTCAGGATGTGCCAAAGAGGTCTCTGAATATAATAAACCTGCAGCATTTTGGTATGAGAAGATGGTCGATTCAGTGGCGAATGCTTCTTTAGAAAAAGCAGACGGGTATTACTCTTCTTTGCAGAGCGAACATATAGGTTCTCCCTTATTGGAAGAAGCGACAATGATTATGGCGCAAGCGCATATGGAAGTTGGAGAGTATATGTTGGCCGAACATTTCTTAGATGAATATATTCGCCGTTTTGCAGATGCACCTCAAAGAGAGTTTGCAGATTATCTGAAGATGCGCGCAAGGTTTATGGCTCTGCCTAATCCACGTAGAGATCAGACTTTGATACATGAGGCACTAAAAGAGGGTGAAAGCTTTAAATTACGTTACTCACATTCATATTATCTTCCTGCCGTAGATACTATGTTGGTCAAGCTTTATTTAGCAAGAGCAAACTTAAATCAAACAATCTCTGGTTTATATGGACGTCTGGATAAACCTCTTGCAAAAGAGTTTTATGCAAAGAAACAACCTGAAAAATGGATAAACTGGAATGAGGTCGAAGCACCTGACAGCCCATGGTACAGAGAGATGTTTGAGGGAGACGGCAGCTCAAGCTGGTACGCCTACTTACTTCCTGATACTACAAATGTTATTTCACAAGACGCAGATGGAAATGCCAAAGAAAATGATGGCAAGACCAAAAAGTCAGATACACTTTAATACAAATTTTTTAATACAATAGGAGATCTTATGCAACTTAGTCATTACAGCTCTTTTCCAACTGATATTCCCATTATTGCCGAGGATGAACTTTTTTTATATCCTTTTATGATCTCACCACTGTTTTTAAGTGATGAAAAAGACATTAAAGCGGCTGCCTTAGCCATTGAAAACAATTCTCTGGTCTTAGTCTGTCCGACAAAGAGCGCAGAAGAAGGCTCTCATGACTTTGAGGGTATTTATAAGGCCGGTGTCATTGGCTCAATCATGCGTAAGGTCGCCTTACCGGATGGTCGTACTAAGGTTCTTTTTCAGGGACTTGCCCGTGGTAAGATCACCAAAGAGATCGAAAGTGATCCTATGGTCGCCACCGTAGATATTATTGAAAGCAGTGTTGAAAATGATCTTAAAATGGACGCCGTTTTAGAGATCGTACGAGAAAAGGTACGAACACTTTCTCAGGTGAGTTCATATTTCCCACCTGATCTTTTACGCACTATTGAAGAAAATCATGAGCATGAGCGTATAGCTGATCTGATCTGCTCATCTATTAAGTTAAAAAAAGAGCTCTCTTATGAGCTTTTTATTGAAGAGAACCTTGAAAAACGTTATATTAAATTAATTGATGCCATGACTGAAGAGATAGAAGCGAATAAGCTTCAAAAAGAGATCCGTTCAAAAGTACACAATCGAATTGAAAAGGTCAATAAAGAGTATTTCTTAAAAGAGCAGCTCAAACAGATACAAAAAGAGTTAGGCTCGGATACCCAGCGTGATGAAGAGATCCAAGAGTACAGAGACAAGCTTGAGAAGAAGAAGAAGTCTATGGGAGAGGATGCTTATAAGGAAGTGCATAAGCAGTTAGAACGTTTTGCTCGTATGCATCCCGACTCTTCAGACGCAGGTATGATCCAGAGCTATCTGGAATGGGTACTTGAGATACCATATGGTGATTTGGCGAAAAAATCTTTGAAGATAGAAGACGTTCAAAAACAGCTTGATAAAGACCACTTCTCACTTGAAAAGCCAAAAGATCGTATTGTAGAGTACTTTTCAGTAAAAGAACTCTTAGAGTTGCGCGGTATAAATGATAAAGAAGGACGTGGAGCTATCTTGTGTTTTGTGGGGCCTCCTGGAGTGGGTAAGACCTCTTTGGCCAACTCTATTGCCGAAGCACTTAAGCGTCCCTTAGTCCGTATCGCCTTGGGCGGGTTAGAAGATGTAAATGAGCTTCGCGGTCACAGACGTACATATGTAGGTGCTATGCCCGGACGTATTGTCCAAGGTATTATTGATGCAAAAAAGATGAATCCTGTCATTGTATTAGATGAGATAGATAAGGTTGGACGTTCTCAACGCGGAGATCCTACTTCTGCTCTTTTAGAGATCTTGGACCCTGAACAAAACAGCAGCTTTAGAGACTATTATCTAAATTTTAATCTAGACCTTTCTCAGGCTATCTTTATTGCTACGGCAAATGATCTTGGAAATATCCCCGGTCCTTTACGTGATAGAATGGAATTTATCGGAGTCAGCTCATATACGCCTCAAGAGAAGTATGAGATCGCTAAACGATATCTTCTTCCGCAAGAGATCAAAAAGCATGGATTAAAAAGCTCTGAGATATCTATCTCAAAGGGTGCTATGCAAGAGATCATCCATAAATATACGCGTGAGGCAGGGGTTCGTAATCTGCGCCGCCGTATGGCTGATATTGTGCGCAAGTCTGCAAAGAAGATATTAGAAAACCCGGACTTGCATAAGATCTCCATATCGCTTAAAAACCTTAAAGACTTTCTTGATAAAACAGTCTTCGAGATCGACGTAACTGATTCTATCCCAAGAGTCGGCGTAGTTAATGGTTTAGCATGGACATCTGTTGGCGGAGATGTTCTTAAGATCGAAGCAATACGTATAAAAGGTAAGGGCATGATGCAGGTGACAGGAAGCTTGGGAGACGTTATGAAAGAGTCTTCGAGGATCGCTATGTCAGTCGTTAAGACTCTGATTGACACACATGCTATTAAGATCTCTTCTGAACATATACCTTTAACGTCAAAAGAGATAGAAGAGAAGATTGAAGCTTCAGCTTCTGAAGTTTATAAGCGTTATGACCTTCATATACATGTTCCTGACGGTGCAACGCCAAAAGACGGACCATCTGCAGGTATTGCTATGGTCTGTGTTATGACATCTATATTAAGCGGCAAGAAGATACGTTCAGATGTTGCTATGACGGGTGAGATATCCTTAACGGGAGATGTCCTTCCTATCGGTGGCTTACGTGAAAAACTTATTGCTGCACATAGGGCAGAGATGAAGCTTGTATTGATACCGAAAAAGAATTATGAGCGTGATCTGGAAGATATACCTAAAGAGGTACGTGAAAATCTGGAGATAAAAGCGGTTAATCGAATAGAAGATGTTTTAGAGTTAGTATTAGTTTAGAATGATAGCAAAGAGAGTATAAACTCTCTTTGTATTAGAGGCTGATAAGACGATTGATCTTTTCGGTAACAGGTTCTAGACGCACGGGCTTCATAATAAAGTCATTTGCTCCGCATTCCAAGGCTTCACCCTTTTTTGTCTCATCTGTTGTCAAAACGATGATAGGTATATGTTTAAGTGAATCATCCGCACGAACTATTTTAAGAACCTCAATTCCCCCCATAATAGGCATGATAATATCAAGTAAGATAAGGCCGATATCATTTTGACTTTTTAAGATGCCTATAGCATCTGCACCATTCTTTGCTTCAATAACTTCAGATAT
>CBFDAB010000004.1:0-40007 GCA_965602745.1 uncultured Campylobacterales bacterium | reverse complement strand
AACTAACAAATAATAACAGTTGAACAGACTGATAAATTGGGGATCTTTTTAGGGATCTTTTTTCAAAAGTATCTATTTAATCTCTTAATATAGGAAGTCTTCTATAGAGCACGTCTCCACCAATCATATTATCTGCTACATTAATTAAATACTTTAAATACAAAACTTACTAATATTGTCAGTCTATATCAATCACCTAGCCTCTAAAAGAAGCTGAAATTTTGATGCCTTTAGATTATACAATTTCAACTTTTTTTTGCGATCCCACTTACTCTTATGGGTGCAGATACAGCAGTAATCATATTTCTTTCCTGATGCGCCTGTCCCTGCCTAAATAATAAACATCAAAATCATTGGCAACAAAAAGTCCTCCCCGATAACTGCTCCTTATTTCATTGCAGATCATCTCTACGTCTAAAGGGCTGTTTTTACTGTAGCGGGGATTGATATGGTTGGCAATGAGGTTTTTAACACGCTTTTCCTGGGCCGTTCTGCCAAGATCGATCGCGGTGGTGTGCTGGACTTTTACAGGGAGGTGGTTATAGACTTCTTGTGTATAGGTACACTCATGCACCAACAGATCCAGATTCTCTAGATAGCTTCCCAAAACAGAGGGAGTACTGTTGTCTCCTGCAATAATCAGAGACCTTCCTACAACGGGTTCGAGCATAAAGGATTTCGGGTCGAGCTCTCTGTTTTGAATAGTGATACGCTTTCCCCTTTTGAGCTCACCATACAGCGGCGAGGGCTCCAGCCCGACTGCTCTTAGCTTCTCTTCGTTGAGCTTATCTGAAATATCATTCTCTTTGATATAAAAAGCAACGCTCTCTATTGAGTGCACAAGGGGCAAAATCTTCATCGAAAACTTCTCAAACAAGAACTCCTCACCGCTTGTAAACTCAATGATATTCAGCACATACCCAAGATGTTCCTCTGAAATATCCAGAGCGCACTCGAGAAACTTTCTGATCCCTTTTGGACCGTATAAACGCAAAGGCTTCAAAGCTGCATCAAGCTTTTTAGTCGCTAATAAGCCAAGAAGTCCGTAGTAGTGGTCTCCATGCAGATGTGTGATAAAAATCGTGTCAAGTTTTCCGATGGAGAGTCTGCTCTGCATGATCTGGCGCTGCGTCGCTTCACCACAGTCAAAAAGATACCATTTGTTGTCCTGCTCAAACTCAAGTGCAAGTGCCGATAGATTCCTCTCTTTGGTCGGTTTTCCGGCACTTGTCCCTAAAAATGTCAACTTCAACGATTTCTCCTTATTTTCGACAAACCGATTTCTTGCCATTATGTATCTCTATCTACAAGGCAGCTGTTTTATCCAGGAATCCGCCACTCTTGCACTATTTTTTTACAGACATACATACATTGGGATTGCGCCTTTGCCAAGGGTGCTTTAATCATAAGCAGATCAGAATATGGCCCGCTCAAATATATTCGATTCTATTTTGCATTTATTATAACTAAAATGGAGTACGGCTCATCACAGATAGATATCTTCTTTTTTATAACAGTTTAGGATATAGTCTTTGTAGCGCTCCTGCCGAAGGTATCTCGATTATTATTTAACTTAAGGCATCTTTGAGCAGTCTTAATCTAAGAAGAAATTAACAATTATTCATGTAATATTGTTGTAGTTTGTTAAAAAAGGATGGAATCATGAGTGTCATAAAAATTATCGAGGTATTGGCAGAGTCCGAAAAAAGCTGGGAAGATGCAGCACAAGTCGCCGTCAAAAAGGCATCCAAATCGATTAAAAATATCAAATCGATTTATATCGAAAATATGGAAGCCAAAGTAGATAACTCCAAAATCGTTAAATACCGTATCAACGCAAAAATATCGTTTTTGCTCGAAAAATAAGGTATATAAGCCGGCCCAGTCCGGTTTCGTGATATGAGCATCAATCTCCCCACTACTTGTTCCAAGAATATCAGTTTCAAAACACTCTTGTTTATACCAACCTGTGAGTAGATATGATAGCATCAAGAACCTCATTTTTGGAGCCAAACTTATGCCAGAGAGACACCGCGGTGCCAATGCTAAGGACGCCAAATATTTTTCAACAGAGCAGCTTGGCAAACTAAAAAGAGCTGCAGATGAACTCACAGGGGTGTAGTTCTATCATTTATTTTACTCAGTGTCTCTATTCTGTTTCCACCTTTCCCCGCATACTTTTTTTCTCGGCATGTTTTTTCTTGGAGTTGAGCCGCCGCTTGACTCCCCCTTTGGTCGGCTTAGTCGCGATACGTCTCTTCTGGACGAGATTGACACTTTTGATGAGCTCGACAAGGCGCTCCATCGCCTCTTCCCTATTCTGTTCTTGGCTGCGGTGCTGCTGGGCCTTGATGACGATGACACCCTCTTTTGTGATACGCTTGTCCTTGAGCTCCAAAAGCCTTTCTTTATAGAACTCGGGGAGAGAGGAGGCGGCAATATCGAAGCGAAGGTGGATCGCGGCAGAGACCTTGTTCACCTTCTGCCCGCCAGAGCCTTGCGCGCGGATGGCAGAGAGTTCGATTTCGCTCTCGTCTAGAGTGACGGTGTTAGATATCTTTAGCATCGCTTCCCTTTTATTACAATATTTTGATGGCGCCATACTGCACACTTAGAACAATATTATACTTGTTCAATGTTTGATAGCTGTTAATTTTTTATAATATAAATATAAATACACCCCTGTGAGTGAATCTCCTTGCGAATGGTTGATATCTCTCAATATAATTGGGCATAATGGTTCTATGCAGATTCCAAAAAATGGCAGAGATATGATTTCATTGATAGTTATTTTGACCGGCACCTATGTGCTGATATGTTTTTCGCTTTTTCTCATGCAACGCCAGATGATCTACTTTCCTACTTCAGAGGTGAGCAGTTCCAGTGTCAATGATATCCTGATCAATACGGGTGAAGTACGTATCAAGGTCTGGATACTCAACCCTGGCAAGCAAAAGGCTCTTATCTATTTTGGCGGAAATGCCGAGAACGTTGCTTATAATATTGATGATTTTAGGAGAATTTTTAGCGACTCTACGGTCTACCTCATTAACTATCGAGGTTACGGAGGAAGCAGCGGATCTCCCCATGAAAAAGGGTTTTACCGTGATGCACTCTTTGCTTACGACTATTTTGCACCCCATCACAGTATCGTCTCGGTAATGGGGCGCAGCGTCGGTTCGGCGGTCGCGACTTATCTGGCCTCAAAACGCAGCATAGACAGGCTCATTCTCGTTACGCCCTTCGACAGTGCGCAGAGCATAGCTAAACGGCTCTATCCGTTTTTACCAATGGGCCTTATCCTACAGGAAAAGCTGGACTCAGTCGGCAGAGCGGCAGAGATCACTAAGAATGTACTGATTATAGCGGCAGCCGATGATGAGATCATACCGTACAAAAACACCCAAAACCTTGCTAAAGCTTTTGGCAAAGAACAGCTACAGCTTGTTTCGATCAGCGAGACGGGACACAATACCGTACACCTGCATCCCACGTACGAAAGAACTATTAAAAAGTTTATGAGGTAGTGTCAAGTAAGTAGTTACATAACAACTTAAGCAAACACCGCATACTCATAATCCTGTAGATGATGCATTACTATAATATGAAAAAAACAATGAAGTTAAAAATAAATTTATAGTTAATTATAAAAATGTATTATGCTTGTACTGATTTTTCAAGTCATGCTTCACTTACAGGGGTGTAATTCAGCGTTAATGAGCCTTATGATACTGTGGAGATAGTTACAACCAAGTACCCCTTTAGTAAGTTGATGCTTGGTGATGTAGGATCAAAGTAGATGTCAGTTGAGTCCTCTTTATTTTCTTAAACAGCTTTTATTGGACTGTGGTTCGGTAGAGAAATGCACTAGAAACTAATAAGTACTATTATTATAGGTATTGATAGAAGTTGCACGTCTTCCCTCCATCTTTATCTCCAATGTATAATCAACTGATCTCAATCTTCGTTATAATTTAGCGATAGATCAAGACTTAGGGATAGCTATGAAGATAGAACTGAAACTCGGTGATCTCACTCGGGAAAATGTTTGTGCTATTGTCAATGCGGCAAACTCCTCTTTGCTTGGAGGAGGGGGTGTGGATGGTGCGATCCATGCTGCGGGCGGACCACAGGTTTTGCGGGAGTGTAAACAGATACGAAAGGCGCTTTATCCTGATGGGCTTCCGACGGGAGAGGCGGTTGAGACGAGTGCAGGGAATATGCCTGCACGTTATGTCATCCATACCGTAGGTCCGATCTATTCTCAGTGTGGGCCAAGATGCGAAGAGCTTCTTTGCAACGCCTACACTAACTCCATAAAAAAAGCTCTGGATCTGGGCTGTAAGTCCATTTCTTTTCCAGCCATATCAACCGGTGTTTACGGTTATCCTGAAAAAGAGGCGGCGAAGATCGCCTACAAGGCGGTGCGATCTTTTGAAGAAGATATAGAGGTCTTTTTTATCTTTCATTCACAAAAGAGTCTGGACACTTTCAAAGAGGCTGTGGCAGAGGATCATTGATTGTCTCAGCTCAAATGATGAAGTTTATATCAAATCATCACTTCACAAAAATCACTAATTCATGTAAATCCAGCAACCTTACAGATTAAAACACTGCTGAATCTCTGGCTGTCTTATCTGCTCTCTAATCAAAGTATATATCTTGCTAAGCTATAATTCATGTATTAGAAGATGCAGGTCTTCAACAGATATCTACGGTTAACAAGGGAATGTAATGAATGAAAATGTGCTGTCTTCAGTAGACTTTGACGCGTTGATCTTGACAGCTGAGCAGCACTTGAAGGGTCTTTTGGATGTGGTGTTTACACACACAGCTAAAGAGAAGGCTGTTGTCGTGTATGATACGGGTTGTAGCTTGTCCAATATTTTGACAGAAGGGTATAAACGTTGTCTGCCTCATGCGATATTTATTGATTTTAATAAGCAGACACCTGAATATATAATGCAGACACTCGGTTCGCTAGAAGCATCTGACCTGGCGGTTTTAGTCCAATCAACAAATTTTCGTCTGGATGCATTCCGTATACGTGTTGAGTTATTTAAGCGCAAGATAAAAGTCATCGAGCACCCTCATCTTAGCCGTATTTCAGATAAAAATGCAGCTTATTATATTGATGCAATGGAATATGATTCTAACTATTACCGAGGTGTAGGAAATGCACTTAAGGCTAAGATAGACAAGGCGAGTACTGGAGTCTTAGATAGCGGTGGGGAAATCTTGATTTATAGCTCAGCCTTTGAGTCTGCCAAGCTTAATATTGGAGATTACTCACAGATGGTCAATACCGGAGGTCAGTTTCCTATTGGTGAAGTCTTTACTGAAGCGAAGGAGCTGACAGCGCTTAATGGACGACTGAGAATCTTTAGTTTTGGAGATGTTACATACAAGCTTAATATACCTGAAACACCTATTACTCTTATCATAGAAAAAGGGCAGGTAGTAGATTGTGAAAACTCAACCCCGGCCTTTGATCAGATACTGTCCAATATTCGCAGAGATGAGGATGGTGTTGTTTGGGTGCGTGAACTTGGTTTTGGACTGAACAGAGCCTTTAGTAAAACCCGTACGGTAGATGACACGGGTTCGTATGAACGAATGTGCGGTATTCACGTATCTTTGGGCGCCAAACACGGTATGTACGCAAAGCCCGGATTTAAACGCAGAGACGGAAAATACCATGTGGATGTTTTTGCAGACACCCAGAGCTTTACACTCGGAGATGAGGTGGTTTATAAAAATGGTTCTTGGCTCGTTTGAGCGCATAGACCATATAATTCGTACTAAGCACATACTCAAATATAGGTTTAGTTAAATTGGTCTTCTTCTATCTAAGCCTCGGCGTGAACTGACACGTCTATCTCTGTTACGTACACCTCTGACTTCATATACGGGAAGCCATTCTTCATTTCTGACTCTTCGGCCTTTGGTCATACGACGATCCATCTTAGCTCGCCGTTCTGAATTTCTTTCTTCGATCATGACAGACTCCTTCTTTTTAAAAGGTGATACGCTATCACACATTATACAATATTTTATCTCAATAACATATTTGTTTTAATTATGTATCTTTTTGTGAAAAGAACATTATTAATCTTTATTAGGCTAACTTACCTAAATTTCTCAGGGGTATTTTAAATAAAAAGGAATAGAATTAACTGAGTCACCTCCATAATAAAAAGGGGTAAAAAATGAAATCAATTTATAAGTATGAAAATATTAAAGAAGAGCTGCCGAAATTACAGCCGGTTTTGCTTGATGCTATTCAATCTGACTTTTTAGAGATTCAGCGTGTTGAAAAAGTGTGCGAAAAATATATAAAAGCCTGCAAAGAGATAGAAAATCTTGATAAAGCCTGTTTCGTGATATATTCAAAATACATCAAAAAGAGTGATCATCGATATGAAAGATTTGTATTTGTAGATAAAGAAGGACATGAAGTGTGTAATGTTAGTGGACAAGAGATGGAGCTTTATGGCCTGTTAAGCCCCTGCCTGAACCTTGAATTAAGTAAAGAATACGAAGCCTCACTCATTAATCCTGAATAAAGGAGCTTGTTCTAAGCTCTTTTATAATCCAAAAATATTCTTTTTCCCGAAATATCAATCCTTGAGTTTTTAAGATTTGTTGTTTTGCCTATAGTATAAATATTACTTATCTTATGTGGAACATATTTTGCTGAATAGCTCTTAAATAAAGGAGTTGTCATGCAAAACACGGTAGTTGAACATATGTGTGGGTATCCACAAAAATTAGTTGATTTACAATGGCTTGAAGATGAGCTTTATGATGTGAATCAAGATGAGGTTGCCCTTGCCTGGAACCGTCAGAAAAAATGTGTTGAACACAGGTTTTCTGAGGATTGGGAAGTTGAATATTGTGTACTAGAACATTGGGCAGAGCATGTAGGTGCACGATTTAATATGACGGATGATGCAGATAGAGAAGGGTATTACTCAGCTTTTATCTATCGTTAAAATTAGATTTAACCACCACTCGCCTTTCTTATCAGGGCGGGTGTCTTCAAGTATAAAACTCTCTTTACATTGAAATTGATTTGACTTTATCAGTCTTGCAAAACTTTCTTCAGTATATGAATTAAAAGATCTCTCTTCTTTGATAAACTCTTTATCCCCGTGTTTAAATGAAGCATATAGTATGCCTCCTGTTTTCAATGCCAAGGCAAGTCGATTCATGATGCCGGGCATCTCTTCTTTAGACACATGTAAGAGCGAAGCTGAAGCCCAGATAGCATCAAAGCTATTCTCAAAGACCATCTCTTCAAAACAAAGGGTGGCTACTTCTTGTCCCAACAAGCCGCTAGCAGAGTGACACATCTTTTCTGAGGCATCAAAGGCTGTGACCTGATAAGACTTGTTCTTGAAATAAAGACTGTCCCGTCCTGAACCGCAGCCTGCATCAAGGATGTGCGCGTTAGCGCGGAGATAGTGTTCAAAGCGTTCATATTGAAGGCTCATATCTTTATCTAGGGTGTCTTGGATGAATGCTTGGGCATTTTTTTCGTAATATCTTAGGGTCGGATTCATTTGAGTTTTGTATATATCTTTTGCATTATCGGCATTGGAAGATCGTGTTTTTGTGCTGTCAGAATCAGATAATGGCAGAGACTCTCAAGTTCATTCTTTCCTTTGCCTTGCATGTCAAGCCAAAGTGATGTGGGTGCATCCAAAGGAAGTTTAGATGCGATAGAAAGAGCCTTGTCTACCTCGGTGGTATCAAGTTTGATCCCTTGAGCCTTGGCGACAGACAAGACTTCATTGAAAAGTTTGAGTAACTCCTCATGATGTTCTTTATATACATAACCCATCCCCTGCTGATAAAAAGATGTCATACAGCCCATAGCAGAGATAAAAAGATATTTCTTCCATAACTCTTTTCTAATATCGGCAGAGAACTTAGTCCGCAGGCCGGCCTTAACCAGCAGAGGTTCTAGAAGTTCTTTGATATCCTCACTTAAGATGAGGATAAAGGTGTCAGTTGCTTTTTTTACCAGGCCAGGACGGACTTTATGAGAGACGATATAGACGCAGGCCTGCGTGACTCTAGCCGGTGTTAATGGGCTTAGAAGTTCTTGACTGTTTACACCGTTTGCAATGGGAATGAGCAGAGTCTCTTTTGTGATTGCAACGCCAAGTTGTGAGATGGCTTCTTGTGAATGATAGGTCTTCGTGCATAAAAAAACAATATCAAGCGGCTCAGATATAGTCTCTTTCGCAGATGAAGGAAAATAGACCTCCTCCTTGTCTACATCAATGATCTTAAGACCATTTTCTTGAATAGCTTTGAGATGATCTCCGCGTGCGACAAAGATGATCTCATGTTCATCTTTTAAGGCACAAAGCTTTGCTCCGATATAAGCACCAACTCCACCAAGTCCGACTACGGCTATTCTCATATGCTGCCTTCTAATTTTAATTGAATAATTATATATAAAAACAGCTATAAAAATCATATAATAAGAAAAAGGGGGTCTTGTCTAATGAAATTTGATGAGGCCTTGCACTGAACAATAGATCGTCAGTGAAGTCTTGCAGTGCACTTGGAAAACTTTAGTTATTAGGAGTTTATCATGAATGAAGTCTTACTTAGTCTGGCACGGGCTTCCATAAAAAGTTTCTTTGATGGGGGAAGTCTGGACACTGTCAATCTCTTAAAAGAGTATCCTCGGCTGGGAGAGAAGGGTGCTTCTTTCGTTACCTTGACGCAAGATGGTCAGTTACGCGGCTGTATAGGATCTATAATCGCACACAGAAGTCTGCTTGAGGATATTATACAAAATGCACAAGCCGCAGCCTTTAAAGATCCGCGTTTTATGCCTCTGAGAAAAGATGAACTGAGCCGTACAGGGATTGAAGTCTCCCTCTTGAGTGAGCCGCAAGTGCTTTTGTATGAAGACAGTGATGACCTAAAAGGAAAGATCCGTACAGGTGTTGATGGTGTCATACTAAGAGACGGTAACCATCAATCAACATTTTTGCCTCAGGTGTGGGAAGAACTCACTGAGTTTGAATCATTCTTTTCTCATCTGTGTCAAAAAGCAGGTCTAGCCGGGGGTTGTTTAGAGTCGCACCCTGAGATCTATACCTATCAAGTTGAAAAGGTGAAAGAGTCATGAAATTCTATAAGCCATATAAAGAGAATCGCTTGCAGTGTCTTCTCTGCCAACATTATTGCAAGATCAAAGAGGGTCAGACAGGGATATGCGGGGTCAATAAAAATGTCGGTGACAAGATAGAGTGTCTTGTCTATGGATACCCTTCGGCAATGAATATAGATCCTATAGAGAAAAAACCGCTGTATCATTTTCTCCCAGGCTCAAAAGCTTTTTCTTTCGGTTCGGTAGGGTGTAATTTCCACTGCCCCTTCTGCCAAAACTGGAGCATATCCCAGACCCACAAGATTGACAAGACGCAATACTTCTCTCCCGAACGTATCGTTCAACTGGCTATTGAATATGATTGCCAATCCATTGCCTATACCTATAATGAACCGACCATTTTTTATCCTTATGCACGTGACATTTCTCTTGAAGCCCAGAAGCATGGTCTTAAAAATGTCTTTGTCTCTAACGGGTTTGAGTCAAGCGAGGTGATAGATGATATGAAGGGGATCATGGATGCAGTCAATGCTGATCTAAAGTCTTTTGACCCCAAGTATTACAAAAAAGAGCTGGGTGGAAATCTTGATAAGATACTGGAAAACCTGAAACATTTTGTTGCAAACGGAATATGGCTGGAGGTGACGACTCTGATCGTGCCGACACAAAACGACAGTGATGAAGAGTTGGATAAGATTGCAGGCTTTATCGCAAAAGAGCTGGGAATCGATGTCCCTTGGCATGTCACGGCCTTTCATCCTGACTACAAAGAACGTGACCTTCCGCCCACTTCTATAGATACTTTGAAAAGAGCCTATGATATAGGTAAAAAACATGGACTTAAGTATATCTACATAGGAAATGTGGATTATGAGACACCTACACTTTGTCCAAAGTGTGGTGAAGTCTTGATAGAGAGAGACTATTTTAGACATACAAAGAATCATTTAAAGGGTTCAAAATGTCCTAAATGTGATACCACTATAGAAGGAGTCTTTTATGAACAATAGACATATGAGTGTAGCCGGGACTTTTTACCCGCATGAGTGCAGTGAGATAAAGAGATATATAGAGCTCTTTTCACAGGAGCAAAAAGCTCCTCTGCCTAAGTTAAAGGCTAGAGCTATCATCTCACCCCATGCCGGTTATGTGTATAGCGGATTTACCGCGAATGCAGCGTATAGTCTGATCGATACTGAGAAAATAAAAAGGGTCATTGTCATCGGTCCAAGTCACAGAGTCTATGTTGAAGGGGCAAGTGTTTCCTTGCATGAGAGGTATGACTCTCCGTGTTCATCATTAGCAATGGACAGAGAGTATTCTAAGGATCTGATTGATAAATATGCTTCTTTGTCTTTTGAACCAAGCGCGCATAATGAGCACTCTACGGAGACACAGATCCCTTTTATTGAACACTACTTTGATGAGGTGAAGATTGTAGAGATCGTCTATGGGGATATTGATTATAAGGAACTTGTCCCCATCATTGATAATGCCTTGGATGATGATGAGACCTTTGTCGTTATCAGTACAGACCTTAGCCATTTTTATACATTAGAAGAGGCAAACAGACTTGACTCTATCTGTTTAAAAGCAGTAGAGGAGATGGATCTTGCGGGACTTAAATCAGGCTGTGAAGCGTGTGGAATGATAGGAGTGAAAGCTGTGCTCCAAGCAGCTAAGAAAGAAGGGATGACCTGTCAACTCATCGATTATAGAACAAGTTATGATGCGAGTTCGGATGCAAGCAGTGTTGTTGGTTATATGTCTGTGTTGGTGGGATGAGTCTTAAACTCTTTGAGAAGGGTATATTCTGCACCCGTAGGTGTGAGAAGGCTCTGTATTAGCTGTATCTTGGGATGCACTGTTCCGATGATTTCTGTATCATAGGATTTTAGCTTCTGTTCAAAAAGAGTTGGATCAGGCACTTTTTTTATACGCATTAGGGTGACATGAGGAATAAACTCCTGTTCAGGAGGAAGCATCAGGGCTTTTTGTATCTGTGTATGCAGAATGTGAATGGAGCTGTTATCTGTTTGGGCATAAAGGATCTTGCTGTGTCTCAAAAGTGACAAGCTCTTTAACTCGGAACTCTTCAGTTGTAACTTGAGTGATGAGAGGAGCTTTATTAAGAAATTCTTCTCATATCTGTCAGCAAAGAAGTGCAGGGTCAGATGAAGGTTCTGCTCCGGAACCCATCTGCCTTGAACAATGTTCTCAAAGTCATCTTGAAGGTTTTTATAATCAAAAAGTGTTACAGGCACAGCAAGAAAGAGTCTTTTCATAATCTTCAGTATAGCAGTTATTTTAGAATTATTATAATCTTTTTCAGGGCGCTTCAAGAAGAGCTGTTATCATATTGGCAAAGAGGTGCGAGATGAAAATTGTGATTGTGGGTTGCAGTGGCTTTATAGGTACGGAACTGAAGCAGTTTTTTGAAAGATCAGCGCATGAGGTGATTCCTTTGAAAGTCAGAGCAGAAACCAGTATAAAGACGCTTTCTGACTCTATAGAAGATGCTGATGTATTGATCAACCTATCGGGGCTTCCAGTCTTAGGTCGCTGGAGCAAAAGTTATAAAGAAGCTCTTTATGACAGTCGGATTAAAACGACGAAAAAACTTATAGATGCAATTGAGGTCTGTCAAAACAGGCCGAAAAAGTTTATCTCGACTTCGGCAGTGGGCATCTATAAAAATAATCTCTTATGTGAAGAGAACAGCAGTGAACTTTCCGATAACTATCTTGCGTATATCTGTAAAGATTGGGAAAGAGAAGCACTGAAGGCTGGAGGTCTAGGCGTATCGACTATAATATTTCGCTTTGGTGCAGTCGTGGGCAGAAAGGGCGGAATTATTCAAAAGATGTGGCTTCCTTTTTCTCTCGGTCTGGGCGGTAAGCTGGGAAGTGGAGAACAGTCTCTTTCGTGGGTGCATATAGAGGACCTGTGTCAGGCTTATCGTCAGGGTATTGAAGATGCCGGTATGAAGGGTGTTTATAACCTTTGCGCTCCAGAGTCCACGACAAATATTGAGTTGACAAAAACACTGGGTTCCCTGATGCACCGACCAACATTCTTTAGTGTTCCGGCATGGATACTAAGACTGGCACTTTCTGATGGAGCCGATGTGATGCTTAGCGGACAAAAGGCTTATCCTAAAGCGCTGTTAGAACATGGTTTTAAGTTCAAGTATCCAACTATCAAAGAAGCTCTGGAAAGCTTTTTTTAAGACTTTTATGAGAATACAGTTCTTGTCTGCGCTTAAAGCAGACCGAGTTCAAGCTTCGCCTCATATGACATCTTGTCAGGGCTCCATGGCGGGTCAAAGACGACATCTACCTTTATCTCATCAATCTCGTCGATAAGATAAGCAATATTGTAGACTTGGTCTATAAGACTTTCTGCTACAGGACAGGCTGCTGATGTCAATGTCATCTCAATATTACAGCGAATTTTCCCTTCATACGGTTCAAAATCTATCTTGTAGATAAGCCCCAAAAGATAGATGTTGACAGGGATCTCAGGATCATATATGTTTTCAAGTAAAGAGATGACCTTTTCTCTTAACTCTTTAAAATCATTAGGCATGATGTGCCTCCGAAGCAAAGTCATAGATCTTCTTCAGCATAGAAGCAATCCCGTTTTGTCGGCCTGATGAGATGATCTCACTTAGATTAAGGAGCTTAAGCGTAGCGCTGTCTGTATTTAAGATCTCTTGAGCAGTATGTCCCGAATAGATCCGTATCAAGATATCAACAAGACCTTTTGCTATCAGAGCATCTCCATCGGCTTCAAAGTAGAGTTTTCCGTCTTTTTCATAGGGATGCAGCCAAATCTGTGATTGGCAGCCTTGCACCTTGTATGTAGGTGTCTTGCAACGTTCATCTAAAGGAAGAAGCTGGCCTCCTAGTTCAATGATATATTCATACTTGTCCATCACATCATCAAAGAGGTCCAGTTCATTATGGATGAGATCGATTGTTTCTTGTATAGTCCGACTTGGCATTTAGTCCCTCCCTTATTGTGAACTTTGGTGCTTATCATCTTAAGACCTCCACAGCTCTTCTGAGGGCTATTAACGTTTTATCTATCTCTTCTTGGGTGTTGTAGAGGGCAAAACTAAGGCGTACGGTCCCTTTAATACCCAGTCTTTTCATGATGGGCAGGGCACAATGATGGCCTGTACGTAACATGATCTTCTGTTTTGAAAGCAAGATGCCAATATCATCATGATGTAGGCCTTTGATATTAAAGCTTATGTTTCCGCAAACATTCTCTGCTTGGGTATAAAGCTCTATCTCTTCAATCTCCAGCAGTCTTTCTTTGGCATAGGTGAGCAGGGCACTGTTATGTTCTTGAAGACCTTTAACTTCTTTTAGATAAAGAAGTGCCGCCTTAAAGCCAATAGCCTCAGCTATGGCCTGGGTCCCGGCTTCAAAACGAAAAGGAGGATCTAAGAAGGTAGAATACTCAAAACTTACATCATCTATCATACTTCCTCCCCCCTGATAGGGATTCATACGTTCAAGAAGTTCATACTTTCCATAAAGTGCTCCAATACCTGTCGGACCATAAGCCTTGTGCGCAGATACAGCATAAAAGTCAACATCCAGATCTTTTACATCTATCTTTACATGGGCTAGGGCTTGTGCCCCGTCTATCATCACTAGGCAGGAATATTTATGCGCGATTGCTATGAGTTCTTTAACCGGGTTTACAATCCCGAAGGCGTTAGAGATATGGGTGATGGAAACAAAGCTATTTGGATTTTTTTGGACAATGGATTCGTAGACGGCCAGATCAATGTTGAGGTCTTCATCCAAAGGGATGACTTCCAAATACAAATCAGTAAGCTGCCAGGGAAGAATATTTGAATGATGCTCGAGCTCGCAGAGTATGACCGTGTCAAAGTTGTCTTTTACATAGGTAGATGCCAATAGATTAATGGACTCGGTTGTCCCTTTTGTAAAGATAAGCTCATTTGTGTTGGCTCCTATAAAGTCGGCTACACATCTGCGCGCATCTTCATATTCCAGAGTCGCTTTGTTGCCTAAGTCGTGTGAACCTCGGTGGGTGTTTGCACAGTACTGGGTGTAGTACTCGTTCATCTTATCCAAGACGATCTGAGGTTTTTGGGTAGTAGCTGCATTATCGAGGTAGATGATCTCTTGTTGCTTAAAAAAAGGGAAGTCTGTCTTATTCATCTTCTCCTCCTAGTAACTTCATAATAAGTTCTTTATGCCTGATATGATCAATGTTATCAAGTGTATCGTTGATAAAGGCTGAGATCAAGATCTCTTTTGACTTTGCTTCACTCAGTCCTCGTGAACGAAGGTAGGAGATAGCTTCTTTATTTAGCTCTCCGACAGTCGTTCCATGTGATGCAGATAGGTCATCGCTGTAGATCTCCAAGTGCGGTTTGGCATGGATCTGGGCAGATTCATCCAGAAGGAGGGCATGGCTTGCCTGTTTTGCTTCTGTGCCCTTTGTCGCGTTGGCAATCATCGTATTTGCATCAAAGACGCAGACACTCTTATCTCGGATGACTTGCCTGGAAAGTACCTGACTTTTTGATCTATCAGCCAGATGGTTTATGTCGCAAGAAAATATACTTCTTTGTTCTTTATTGCTCAGAAGCAGGGATGTGATATCTGCCTGGCTGTGATAATGCAGGTCTATATGAAACAAGTTATGGATATATTCTCCGTTTCGCAGTAAAGAGAAGTCTTTAAAACGACTGTTCTTATCTGAATGTATTTTGTTCTGCAGAATAAAGACGGCTTCATTTGAGAAGTCTTGGACCTGTGTTTGAGAAAGCATAGCATATGGCTCTAGTTTGATATGCGAGGAGTGCAGTATAAAACTTTTTTCACCCCCCTCATAAGAGTGATACAGGTTTACTTTGACATGCTCTTGAATAATGATATTGATATTAAAGTCAACAAAGGTCTGTTCAGAATAGTCATGATATACGGATACCTCAATATCCTCAAAACAGTTTAACTCAAGAGTAAGAAGCCCATGCTTCACGTGCACGCTGGGAGGAAGTTCTAATTCAAGGACATTGGCATCTTTGAGATATATCCAATAGTCCTCTTTGGGTTTATCAGGAATGAGCGCAGATTTAGAAGAAGCTTTTTTGTACTCTTTTTCCATATATTTATCTAAGGGCGAAAAACGCCACTTTTCTTCTTTTTTTGTGGGGATGGAACTGAAGTGAGAAGAGTGCTGAATCAAGTCATGTAGAGGATAAAACATCTTCATATCCTTTGTCTTCAAGTTCCTTAGCCAAGAATGCACCTCCGCTTTTAGCAATTCTTCCTTGATCTAAGATATGTACAAAATCCGGTTTTACATACTCAAGCAGGCGGTTGTAGTGGGTAATGATTATAAATGAGGTCTGAGTAGAACGAAGCGAGTTTATCCCCTTTGCAACACTCTTTAGGGCATCTATATCCAGACCTGAATCGATCTCATCAAGCAAGATAAGCTTTGGCTGTAGCATCATCATCTGTAAGATCTCGCTTTTTTTCTTCTCACCTCCGGAAAAACCGACATTAAGCGACCTTTGCAAGATACTCTTGTCTATCTCTAAAAATTCCATCTTCTCATGCAGCTTTCTCATAAAGTCAGGAGAACTGAGGAGTTCATCTCCTCTTTGTGCTCTTTGCTCATTAAGCGCGGTACGTAAAAAATAGACGGTGTTGACACCGGGAATCTCAATTGGATTTTGAAAACTCATAAAGATACCTTTTACAGCTCTCTCGTTTGCATTCAGTGAAAGTATATCTTCGCCAAGGTAGCTGATTAAGCCCTTAGACTTTGTCTCATACGAACCGGCTATGGCTTTTAACAGAGTTGACTTTCCTGTGCCGTTAAGACCCATGATGACATGAATCTCACCCGCTTTGATATCCAGGTCTAAGCCATGAATGACATGTTTGTTCGAAATCTCTACGTCTAAATCTTTGATTGTTAACATTATCCTACACTCCCTTCTAGGGTTAAGCTCAGTAAGGCTTTCGCTTCGACTGCAAATTCCATAGGCAGTTGGTTGAGTACCTCTTTGCAAAAACCATTTACGATGAGTGAGATTGCCTGCTCTTCACTCAAACCCCGTGATTGAGCGTAAAAAAGCTGTTCGTCAGATATCTTTGAGGTGGTTGCCTCATGTTCGACCTGAGAGGTGGGGTTTTTAACATCAATATAGGGATAGGTATGTGCCGCACATTGGCTACCTATCAAAAGAGAATCACATTGGGTAAAGTTACGGGCATTGGAAGCCTGTGGCCGTATCTTGACCAGCCCTCTGTAGGCATTGCTACCTTTCATGGCTGAGATACCCTTAGAGATGATGGTGGAACTGGTATTCTTACCCAAGTGTGTCATTTTTGAACCGGTGTCTGCCTGCTGAGAAAGGGAGGTTATAGCTACAGAGTAAAACTCACCTCGGCTGTTGTCTCCCAAAAGAATGCACGAAGGATATTTCCATGTTATGGCAGCTCCCGTTTCGACCTGAGTCCATGAGATCTTTGAATTATCCCCTAAGCATTTTCCTCTTTTGGTCACAAAGTTGTAAATACCGCCTTTTCCCTCTTGATCTCCGGGATACCAGTTTTGAATGGTAGAATATTTTATCTCCGCATCTTTCAGTGTGATAAGCTCCACGACGGCTGCATGAAGTTGATTTTGATCTCGCATAGGAGCAGAACAGCCTTCATTATAGGAGACGTAAGAACCTTCATCTGCGATAATAAGAGTCCTCTCAAACTGACCAGAGTTTAGAGCGTTAATACGAAAGTAGGTAGAAAGTTCCATGGGACATTTGACATTTTTAGGGATATAGGCAAAGGTCCCATCTGTAAATACGGCAGCGTTAAGACAGGCAAAATAGTTGTCTCCCATAGGGACAACAGAGGCCATATACTTTTGAACGAGTTGGGGATATTCTTTAATAGCATCGGAAATAGAGCAGAAGATGATTCCCAATTCTAGTAGCTTCTCACTGAAGGTCGTCTTTACGGAAACAGAATCAAAAACAGCATCGACAGCAACCCCGGCAAGGATCTTCTGCTCTTCGATAGGAATGCCCAAACGTCTGTAAGTCTCTAATATTTGCGGATCGACTTCATCAAGCGAAGATATGTTTTGTTTGGGTGCAGAGTAGTAAGAGATACTCTGGTAGTCTATGGGAGGATAATGCACGTGGGCCCACGATGGTTCATCCATCTTGAGCCATTTTGCATAGGCCTTGAGTCTCCACTCCAGCATCCACTCAGGCTCCTCTTTTTTCTTAGATATAAAAGTAATAATACCCTCATTCAGACCTAGAGGCGCCTGTTCGGTTTCTATATCTGTTGCAAAGCCAAGTTTATACTCTTGATTAATGATGGAGTCAACTTCAGCAGACATAAGACACTCCTTTATATAAGACAATTATGGTCTTATATAGGTTTATCTTATATTAAGTCGTAGAGTAAGTTAAAAAATGAAGAAAGGATGAAGCCTAAAAAACCTTATACAGTTTACCTTGCAATAATCCTGTCTCGTCCTTGTTCTTTTGCTTCATAAAGATTTGAATCCACTCTGGACAGAAGTGAAGACTCGTCATCTTTTACAAGATTAAATTCTGTGACTCCAAAACTTGCAGTGACTTGATAATCGAGTCCAAAATCATATTCTTTGATCTTCTCACGAAGCTTTTCTGCCATACTTGTAGAATGCTGCAGATCCACCTGAGATAAGATGATTAAGAACTCTTCTCCACCCCAACGTCCAACGGTGTCTATCTCACGGGAGTTCTCAAGTAGTATCTTAGACACTGCCTTGAGTACTTCATCCCCTTTTGGATGCCCATAAGTGTCATTGACTTTTTTAAAGAAGTCAATGTCTATGAGAACGACACATAGCTTTGATTGATAGCGTTTAGCCCGCTTTATCTCATTTGTCAGAGTACTGTCTAAATGTCGTCTGTTCGAGACCTGTGTAAGCTGGTCTGTTTGAGAAAGCTCCTCCAGCTGTACGTTGAGCTTTTCAAGCTCATGATTGATATGAAGAAGTTGATTATTATAATTAAGTGTCAACTTATAGCGGTAAAGAAAAAAGAGGATGATAAGGGTAAAACCGATTAATAACTTCCATACAAGAACATAATCGATTCCTTCTTCAATGGTAACATAGACCCATTTATTATAGATCTCTTTTCTCTGCTCAGTAGAGATGGTGTTCAGACCTTTTTCCAAGATATCAAAGAGGGTGAAATCATCTTTTCGTACACCAAAACTAAGAGAGATCTCTTCTTCAAGTTTTCCTGATATCTTCAGATCTGAGAATGAAGATGTTCGGAGTTGTTCTGAGGTCGCTTCAAGTGTATCTACATAGGCATAGATATTTCCACTATCTACTGCTTTTAATCCTTCATAGGAGTTAGAAACAAAGGCAATTTCGACATCAGGATTATCACGACGCAATATGTCTGCATAAGCAGAGTTCTTAATCACGCCAATCTTTTTGTCTTTTAAGTTTTTTAGACTGTGCACAAAAAAAGTATCTGACCGGGTTGTGATGACAAGAGGCATTTTTAAGTAACTGGATGAAAAATTCAGGATTTTTTCACGTTGGGTAGTCTGTATGACAGAGCTTAAAAAATCACATTTTTTTGTTTGAACAAAGTTGAGGCTCTCTTCCCATGAAGTGGTCGGGACAAGCTTAAGTCTAAGGTTGAGTTTTTTAGATATTTCCATAAGCAGATCAGCTGATATCCCTATATGTTTCTTGCCTTCTATCTTTTCAACGGGCAACCAGTCCGGGTCTGAACAGAAGCTGACGACTTTTTTATTTTGAAGATAAAGTACTTCATCCGGATTAAGCTGAACATGTTGTTCTTGCATACCGTCTAACCATTTTTCTCTAAGCTGGTGAATCTCTTTCTCACTTAGACTTTGTACGGTCTTATCTACAATACTCTTTAGCAGGGGCATGTCATTACGCATGCCGATATACTGAGAAGAAGAGAGGAAAACCTTGTTATCTTTCAAGGGGACAGACTGCAGGTCACTAAAGAGATAACGAGAAATATTGTACTTATTTACAGAATGATACTCTATAGTAGCATCAGCCTCTTTTTGCATGACAAGACGCATGGCTTCGAGCGTGTTTTCTACAGTTTTTATTACGATATTTGGAAAATAAAGTCTTAAATATTCTTCTTGATAGGAGCCTTTGACTACAGCAATGCACTTTTCTTCTAAATCTTTCATCGAACTGATAAGAGGGGCATCAAGACGTTGCAAGATACCGTTATAAAGTTCGACGATAGGTTTGTTACTGAAGTTTATGTAATGTTTTCTTTGCTCGGTTGATTTTATACTGGAGATGATATCAAGCTTCTTATCTTGAATCATAGAAAGGTAGGTAGCCCAGGAGCGCCCCGGTTTAAACTCGAGCGAAAATCCAGCCTTCTTCGCAATAAGTTGTATGTAATCTACAGCGTAGCCCGTTGCCTCTCCTTCTTCTCTGAAGTCGATAGGCGCCCATGAACGTTCGTTTTGTACACGTAGTTTCGGATGTTCTTTGATGAAGGACTGTTCTTCATCTGTAAGGTGAAGTTCTTTGCCAAAGGAGAACGAAAAAATAAGACTTAAAGGCATACTCCCCCCCCGGAAAATCTACTTTTACTAAATTATATTAACATTAAAACACACTATATGATAAATTAGTTTAAAAAGTTATTCTTTATATAAGAAGGCATGGTGGATATAGATAAAAAGAGCATTCAGGCCTAGGCCGATAACACCCGCATGGAAGCCAAAAGGTTTATTGGGTAAGGATGAAAGTAAAAAGACAAGGGTAAAGCTTAGTCCGATAAGAAGTCCATAAAGGATTGCACTTGATCTGATGTTTTTAAAATTAACACCCAACATAACAGCCGGTGCTATCTGACACAGTAACTCCAGCTTGATCTGTATCAACCACCAGATAGTAGAAGGAATATGAATAGCAAGATAGACCATAATGGCCATAAGCACCCATGAAAAGAACTTTCCGACAAGAGTCAGTCTCTTTTGTGAAGCCTGCGGATAGTGCTGATGATAAATATCTTGGGTAAAGAGTGAGGCAATGGCTAACATTGCAGAATCAACGGTTGACATGATAGCAGCAATAGCGGCGGCAATAAAAAGGGTGATAACGTATGACATACCTTCCACATGGCTTAGTTTAGAAAGCATGATAAGGATTATCTGCTCAGAAGAAGTCTTGTCCAAATCGGGAAAATGTGCCGCTCCGATGATGGAAATGATGATGAGAGGAAGGGTGGTAAGAAAGGGCATGATGATCATCAGCTGAAAAGAACGTTTTAAGGTCTTGGTGTCTTTTGCTGCATAAATACGTTGAATGGCTTGGGGATAGACAGAGATACCAAAGAAGATCATTATCAAGATACTTAGCCACTGTATCTTATCTTCTAAGAGGGGGGTGCGAAAGAAATCAGACTTCACCTGTAAAAGCAGTGCCTCGTTACTGGTTATAGAACCATACTGAATCCAGATGACACAAAAGATGATAAGGACACCGGCTAAAAGCAAGATCCCTTGAATCGCGTCAGTCCATGCAACCGAACGCATTCCCCCAAGTGTCTCATAGATAACCATGATAACAGCCATAGAAATGATTCCCTCGGCAAAACCGATATTTCCGCCTGTGACATAATCAAGGATATATCCAATGGCCTTGAGGTTGGTCAGCATGTAGTTGGAAAGAGCCAAGATACCGACCAAGACGATGATATTGGTTAAAAGACGGTGTTCATACCTATGACGGATATAATCACCGATCGTGATAAAACGGTGCTTTTGAGAGAGAATATAAAGCTTAGGTGCATAAATCATATAGCCGCCGACTATAGCAACCATAAAGGTGACAGAGACAAGAAAGAACCAGCCGTTTCTATAGGCTGATCCGGCAAATCCTATCAGAGAGTTTCCGCTGTACTGGGTCGCATACATGGTTAAAAACAAGATGGTCACACCAAACCCGGCTCCGCCAAGGTAAAAATCCTGCATGGACTTCTCTTTTGACTTTAAAAGACCAACAATACCAACACCTATAAGTGAGACAAGATAAAGAACTAAAAATATAGTCCCACCTGTTCCTAATAAAGACTTATCCATTCATCTCTTCCCCATCCCATCTCTTCTGTATAACAAATATAAGGATTATGGCATAGGCTAAACTCATGCTCAAAGAGGCCCATGCCCATAAGGGAATACCCGAGTAAGGCGTTGAGGGAAGCAGGGGAAGGCTTAAAAATAAAAACACAAATGAGACTCTAAGCATTATATATCCTAAATAAAAAGAGAATTATAGCTAAGTCCAAAAAAGCAGGGGGTCTGGATGTATAAATTGATAAGAGAGACGCTTGATGAGTTTTTCTGATGAGACTATTCTCTTGCTCTCTCCTTTAAAGTTTCCTCTCTCAAAACCAAATGCCTTAGCATTGTGCTCATGCACCTGTGAGCGAAGAGGATGCTTGGGTGCAACAAGGTTAAAGAGACCTTGAGTAATATCTTCTTTTATAATCTTGGAAATAATATTAATGACATCATCTTTATGAATATAATTGACCGGTCCGTCCGTAAATGCTAGGGTGGACTTCCACTTTCCTGAAATACGGTCATCCCCCATTAATCCGCCAAGACGTAAGATAAGAACATTCTCTCGCAGACTGAGTACACACTCTTCGGCCTCTTTTTGAACACTTCTTTGTGTGATCACAGACTCTTCATCTACTTCAGCATCAAACTCCTTATAAACGGATGTTGAAGAGATTAAGATAATGCGAGAGCCAGAAGGGCAGTTGCTAACTATCTTCTCTATAGTCTGCACGTAATTGTCTTTTGTTGTGATAGAGATAATAAAGATCTCACTCGTGTAAAAAGGATCTTCAGGGTTTGGGTTTATACTGTGGTTTAAGAGTGTATCTTCGGGAGTCTTGCGAGAGTAGCATCTCACATCATGCGCATCTCTTAGATGCAGGGCCAGTGGCTTTCCCAGCCAACCGCAGCCAATGATACCGACTCTTTTCATCTTCGCAACCTTAGTGCTTATTTTATAAGCTTTTTTCCTGAGTATTTTAACATCCTTATGCTACTATTTGCTTGATATTATCTAAAGGAAAAAGATGGCGTATTTCCCGGCTTTTATAAAACTCGACTCTACAAAGATACTTATTGTCGGAGGGGGAAATATCGCTTATGAGAAGTTAGAACGTCTTCTTGATTTTACATCTATGCTTCATGTGATAGCGCAAGAGATATCTGAACAGATGATAGATAAACTCGAAGAAAAAAATATCAGCTTTGAGATAAGAAGATATGAAAAAGGTGATATAAAAGATTACGGCATGGTCATTGTCGCGGTAGATGATATCTCTTTGCAAGAAGAGATCTTTAAAGAGTCAAAGAGCTATAAATGTTTATGTAATGCGGTTGATTCTGTAGAGTATTGTGACTTTATCTTTCCTTCGTATGTGAAAAAAGATGACCTTACCATAGCCATCTCAACATCAGGTACTTCTCCTGCCTTGGCCAAGCATTTAAAGAGATATCTAAGGGATCTGATCCCTTCAAGTATATCAGCATTTTTAAAAGAGATGAAAGAGCTTCGCCGTACCTTGCCAAAGGGGAAAGAGCGTATGCAGATGCTTGATAAAAAAGCACAAGGTTATATAAAGAGTTGGAGTGATTCAGATAAAGACGAAAGATAAGCTTTGAATCTTAGTCTATAAGAGTCTCTCCAGCTCACTTAAGTCCCTGATGCGGTGAGTGGCGTTAGAAAAGTCATGTGACATAGTAAAATGATTATCTACGATTACACACTCTATGCCTGCATTAAAAGCAGAACTGAGACCTCTTTGCGAATCTTCTACGACTATAGCCTCCTCTTTTTTTCCGCCGAAAATTTCTAATCCTTTGAGATAGGGGTCAGGATGAGGCTTTGAACGCGGATACTCTTTGCTGCACAGAACAAAGTCCATATTCTTGGTAATACCTCGTGAAGCATGGATCAGCTCAAAGTCTTCTCTTCTGGATGAGGTGACAATACCCATCTTGTATTTTTGCGATAAGTCTTCAAGAACCTCTTTAGCCCCCTTGATCTCTATATCTTCAGTGCGGATATAATACTGGTAAAGTGCATTTCTCTTATCTTTGGCTTTTTCGACTTGCATATCTGTAAAGCCGTGTTCAACAGCCAGTAAAAAAGCGCTCTCTCCTTTTACCATGATCTGAAGGTATCTCTTCTCATCAAGGATGATATTCATCTGCTTAAGTATCTCTACATTGGCTCTAAAATACCATGTTTCTGTTTCTACAAGTACGCCGTCATTATCAAAAAGTATATATTTTTTCATATTGAAATTATAGCAGGGAAGAGAGATTTATGGTAAAATATCCAAAAAATATCAGGAAATATATAATGGACTTTTGGTTACTTCAAGCCTTAGTGGCACTTTTAGGATTTGCGGTAGCCGCTGTTTATGTGTTTTACAAATATCTGAAAAGACGTCAGTAAAACGAGGCTTTTAGGAATTTAAGATAAATGCCTCAAATGCCTCTTTATCTAGAGGTCTTGAAAAATAATAACCCTGCAAGATCTCACATTGATTGTGCACCAAAAAATCTTTTTGCTCCACAGTCTCAACACCCTCTGCAACAACACTGAGTTTAAGATTTTTTGCAATATCGAGTATGGTCTTTACCATGTTTCCGTCTTTATCTACCGTAGCCAGTTCAGATATAAAAGATCTGTCAATTTTAAGTTCATTTATGGGCAGCTGACGTAGGTAGCTCAGAGATGAATATCCCGTACCAAAGTCATCCATCGAAAATCTAAATCCGCAGCTTATAAGGGTGTTCATATTATAGATGAGCTGATTAATATCCTCGGCTACACTTGTTTCTGTTATCTCAAACACGATCTTTGAGTACAGCTTTTCACCTAAATAGATCTCACATAATCTTTTAACATTATTAACGAAGCTGCTATGAAAGAGCTGTCTCATGCTGATATTAATAGAGAGCTGCTCCAATTCTATACCTTTTTCATCCCACTCTTTGAGGGTCTTAAATGACTCTTCTAAGATATAATCACCAAGCTCTAAGATGAGACCGGTCTGCTCGGATATGGGGATAAACTCATCAGGTCCGACATGTCCGAGTTTGTGATTATGCCATCTTACAAGGACTTCACATCCAATAATCTCGCTTTTAGCATTCACCTGAGGCTGATACACAAGGGAGATCTCTTTATCCTCAAGGGCAAAGTGAAGAAGTCTTTCTATCTCAAGTTTTCGCTCAACACGCATAGAGAGTTCATCATTAAAGAGCATGATCCCGTCTCGCCCTTGAGATTTGGCTTCATACATAGCAATATCAGCCTCTTTGATAAAGGTACTTGCCTGCATCTGAGGGTTATTGATAAGGCTGACTCCTATACTTGCGCTGATATAAAGATGGTGGCCTTCTATAATATAACTCTCTTTAATCACTTCAAGTAACTCTTTTGAAAAGCTTAGGGCAGACTCAAGACAGTCTGAATCTTTGTCAAATGAGGGGCTTAATATACAGAACTCATCTCCACCCAACCTTGATACGCTATTGTCATATTTATCACAAAGTCCAAGAAGGCGGACGGAGACCTCACGTAAAAGAGCATCTCCTATATCATGTCCCAAAGTGTCATTTATAGTCTTAAAATGATCCAGATCGATCAATAAAAGATAGATATCTTTTTTGTCATGTTTTTGAACTTTGATGGCATTATCAAGAAGTTCAATAAAATAACGTCTGTTACCAAGAGAGGTAAGATAGTCATGATAGGCTTGAAATTGGCTCTTGACCAGATAATTGAAGGTGTTTCTTGAGGCATAGAGAAGAACCCCGCTTAGAACAAGAGTAAAAAAGGCAAGAAGATAGCTGTAAGAGGTACCAACAAGAATGAGATATATACTCAATGGAAGCATTGTTGAGATAAGAGTGAAAATAGCGAGTTTTCTTTGTGAGGCCAGTATCGTCGCAGAAACAACAGTCAGGCCAATCTGCGTGGCAATGGCCATATAATGCAGTTCTATATTGTCTCGTGAGACATAAAGAACAAACATGATTGTCCATAAGGAGAAGTAGATGAATAGAAAGTATCTAAGCTTCTGAAGCCAGCTCTCTTTCTCCTGTATATTCAGATCACGCTCTAAATATACCTTATAGAGTCTATATCCCCAAAGGGAGACAACAAGTAGTAGCAGATACCATGATATCTCAGGAAGAAATGAGGAGTATAAATACCCCATAAAGATATAACCCGTTCCCGTACTCACGAAAATGCCGATAAGGATGAGTATCTGCTTATGCATAAAGTCGTAAAATTTCATATTATCAAGCAAATCAGAACCTCCTTTCTAAAAATGTATTTAGTGTCTAAAATTATAATGGTGTTATAAAAATGTGAGATAAAAATAGTATAAGGTTTTTAGAAATCATCTCTTTCTCAGGCAATAGATTACCTCCTGTAACGCTAAAAGAAGAAGAAGAAAAATAAATCTTTTGATATAAGAATCATAGATAATCTAAAAAAATATTTATAAATCAATAATTTTAAAAAATATGATTAACTGGGAAGAAACCTTTGAGTGTAAGTAGTAAGTATGTATAATCTTATTACTTAAAAACCTAAGGTAAATATGTATCAAAAACTAAGATCTATTTTTTCAGACCTATTTTTTAGCGGACACTCTTTTGAGAAAGATGAGATACTCTTAAAGTTTCAATATAGGGTGATCAATACTATCTTATTTGTCATGGCTTTTTTTACTTTTGTCTTTGCTCTGTTAAGCTCTTTGGGGATCGATCCTCTGGGTATGATACAGACGATTGTTAATTATCTTTTAGTCTTGTGCTCCATAATCCTTATTGTACGTTTACGGGGTCCAAAAAGTCGTTATCTTCAAAGCGCTTATTTGATGTATGCCGCTGCCTTTGTTGATTTTGTATCGGCACTTCTCTTCGTCCCCCATGACGAGTTTCGTATTGTCTGGTTTTATCTTCTAGTCTTTGCCTCTTATATCACAGGCGGTATCCGAGCAGGAAATATAGTAAGCCTTGCCTCTATTCTCACAGTTATCAGTGCGAACATTTTTTATGATCTGCAACTCTCTGAAACAGCGATTGTCAGTTCAGTCTTGGGATTGATAATCGCGAGTCTATTTTTTCGATCTTATACTAAAAAGATCATTGATTTTGAGAATGAGATCACTGATCAACAAAACCAGCTTGCCAGGTTTAATGGGCAGCTGGAAATAGAGGTGGCTCAAAAGACCCAAGAGCTTCAAGATCTCAATGCCTGCCTTGAAAACATAGTTGCTCAAAAAGTTGCTAAGATCACGGAGCAGGAACAACTTATGATCTCTCAGTCACGTTTAGCTGCCATGGGAGAGATGATGAGCATGATAGCCCATCAATGGCGTCAGCCTCTATCGACGACAACATTGATGATTACCAATGAGAGACTAAAGAGTATGATGGCAGGAAAAGAGCCGAGTGAATGCGAGAAGATACTTGACTCTATCTCTGATACTATGATCTATCTTTCAGATACTATAGATGATTTTCAGACCTATTTTAAGCCGGACAAGGCTACTGAAGAGGTGGCCGTAGCAACGCTCATAGAACGAACGAAGCAGTTTATTCATACACGCTTGGTAATGGAAAAAGTACAAATACATATAGAAGAGGGTGAGGCAGAGACTATTGAGACCTATGCTAATGAAGTAGTGCAAGTGCTTATTAACATTATCAATAATGCCATTGATGCTTTGAGCGAAAGAGGTGTTGATAAGCCGCAAATCTGGATAGCTATTCATAAAAGTGATACAGAGGCAAAGATCAGTGTTGAAGATAATGCAGGGGGCATAGACAATGATATTATCGAGAAGGTCTTTGATCCCTATTTTAGCAAGAAGTCAAAAAATGGAACAGGCTTGGGACTGTATATGGCGAAGATGATAATAGATAAACATGTAGGGGGAAGACTGGATGTTTATAATACCCAAAGAGGAGCACATTTTACTATCGTCTTACCGAAGAAGTCCCCTCAAAAACTTCTTTTACCTTAGGCTTATAGCTGATTCTTATCAATATGAATATTGTTTAATTCCAAGGCAGATACGATATCAATAAGGTCAACCTTGTCAAAATTTTGTATTAAAAGTTTTCTCAGATAGATTTTCTCAGAATGTTCAGCTTCTCTAAAACTTGCTAAAAATCTTCCTTTTTGATGAAGCAGAAGGTCTGTTATATCCTTGTCCATTTTGATGTCTTTCATAAGATCTTTCATCTTTGTCTCAAAAAGAACATCTAACATTGAAAACATTCCGGCTATGTATGCCTTGTCCTTCTCGTCGGGCTTGGCAGAATCTTCCATTCTTTCGGCTCTATGAATAGCAATATTCATAATTGCCTCAGATACAGGATCGCTGGAGATTTCAGAATATAAATATAAGAGTAACCATCTCAATAGCCTGTCCCTTCCAAGAAGTGTGATTATTTGAGTGATAGAGTTAATCTCGGTCTCAAATTTTTCTTGGTTGTTTAGAAATTTAACTAATTTATAAGAGAGGTCAGTTCTTTGTTTGATAGTATATTCGATCTGTGCGGTTGAAGCATTGTCTTTCATCTGTTTTATTAACTGCATAATTGTAAGCTGTGTCGGGTCCTTATACCTGTCAACTTCAATCACCTCAGGTCTATGAAGATGATATCCTTGAAAGAGATCAAAGCCCATTTCAAGATAATTGTTATAATCATCTTTTGTCTCAACCTTTTCAGCAAGAAGTGTAATGCCTAGTTTTTTAAACTTAGACATTACATTTTTTAAATTATCAGGTTCTGCGACTAAAACATCCATTTTTAAAATATTTATATACTTAAAGAGGGGAGAGAATTTTTTGATCATCTCAGCACTGCAATCAAAATCATCAATGGCTATCTTGAAACCCTTTCTATGATAATGCGAAATCTTAGATATAACCTTTTCAGTAAGATCTGTTGTCTCTAAAATCTCTAAAATAAATCGTTTTTTATCTAAAACATCAATTATGCCCGAAGTCAATGCATGTTCATCAAGATTGATAAAGGCAATACCGTTTTTTCCCAACAAGTCATCTATATTGATATTTGTTAAGGTGTTTAATAGAACATGGGAGGTTGCTTGAAGGTTTGTCTTAAATTCTTTGATGCCATATTCATGGTCTCGATAGAGTAACTCATAGGCGAATAACTCACCCTTAGTATTGAAAATTTTCTGTTTTGCTATATATACGTTTTTCAATTATGCACCATTTTATTTATTAATAGTGAAGTCTATCTAAATTATCATTTATTGAAAATTATAATAGAACATAAAGATTATAATGGTTGATGAAAGCCTTGAGAGGATTGAATATTTTTTACGTATTTACTTATCTAAAAAGGATGAGATAACTTAAGCTAGTACTATTTTGACTCATCCTAATGTGTAACTAATAAAGTCTCTTGAAATAACTTAAAATCGTCAGCATCATCTTCAAGTTTTTCTCCTTCATTGAGTACCAATTATAATTGTAAAATAGCACCAAAAAGGGAAGCATTAAAATAATCAATATCATCGCAGTAATTTTAGCCTTTTAGTTAGCCATCTTTGTTTACTAACTACACGTAACTAAAATAAATATCTAAAATTAGAAGACTTCTTCATTCCTTTAACTCTTTTTTAACACTAGTACTTTAAACTGGCATTAATAATTTTTAAATTAAAGGAATCTTAATGAAATGGTTATTTTTAAGCCTAGTTAGTTTTGTTCTGCTCTCAGCAGATGAGGCATTTATCTCCGCAGAGACACTGAACAAGCATCTGAATGATGAAAAAATTGTGATTATAGATCTTGGAACGAAGGATGACTATCTTTTAAAGGGTCATATTCCGGGTGCTGTTCATAGTGTTATAAGTGAGTGGAGAATGCCGGTTGACAAGCATTCTTTGATGCGTCCAGAATCGGAGCTTGTCAAAAAAATATCTGAACTTGGCATCAGCAATGACAGCAAAGTAGTCTTATATGGACATGGTGGTAAAAAGGAGCTGTTAAAGGCAAGCTATATAGCTTTGACATTAATAAACCTAGGTCTTGAGAATGTTTCTATTTTAAATGGTGGGTTTGAAGAGTGGGGATATGTCGGTGATGTAGAAAAGAAGATTTCTCAAAACAAGCAAACAAGCTTTAAAGCTTCTGTGAAAAAGAAGATTGTCGTTGACAGAGAGTTCGTTTCTCAAAACCTTTATAAGATCCCAATGATTGAGGCTCGTCCCTCAAAGTTTTACTTCGGAATGGAACAAAGCCCAGGAGTGAAGCGTATCGGCCATATCAGCGGCGGGATGAGCTATTTTTGGAAAAACAGTTTTAGAAATGAAGATGAAACGGTTAAAGTCAAAACAAGAGAAGAGCTACGCGAACTTCTCATGGCAGGAATGCAGCTTGACCCTTCAAAAGAGATGATGGTTTACTGTACAGGCGGATTAGAAGCTTCCATGAACTGGTACATCCTTACTCAAGTTTTAAAATTTAAAGATGTAAAGATCTATGATGCTTCAATGAAAGAATGGGCCAACAGAGATGATACGCCAATGGTAAAATATAGATGGGAACAGTTTAAACTATAATCTTGATGAAAAAAGCCATATACTCAATATCACAATTTATTACATTAAGTGTTTTCATTGGCCTTGTAGTGCTCTTATTTATAACACCACAGGCTAATTCGATAATCTGGACATTTATTATTCCATTAGTACCTATCACTCTTTTAGTAATAGGGTATAGCCGATGGAGAAATATCTGTCCTTTAGCCTGGTTCTCAAAGCTTACGCAAAATATTAATCTGTTTTCTAGACGAAAACTACCAGTATGGTTTGAAAAAAATGTATACTTGGTGCAATTTAGTCTTCTTTTTATGGCGTTTGCAGCAAGACTTTATATATTAAATAATAATGCTTTATTACTCGCAGGTTTTTTTATAGTAGTGATAGGACTGGTGGTGTTATCAGGTCTTTTTTTATCTGGAAAATCTTGGTGTAACTACTTCTGCCCTGTAAGTGTAGTGGAAAAAATATACAGTGGTTCAAATGCTCATATGCAACATGTGAATTCTGCATGCGGGGCGTGTACTGCTTGTAAAACAAATTGCCCTGACATTGACATGGAAAGCTCTTATTGGAAAGAAACTTCAAATAGACAAAAAAGAATCGTCTTTTATGCTTTCCCCGGATTAGTGTTTGGATTCTACTTTTATTATTATCTTGAAGCAGGTAATTGGGCTTATTACTTCGATGGGGTATGGGCTTTAGCCGGAAATAATGATACATTGACATCCGCACTATTCCTTCCCGGCTTCTTCTTTCTAACATCTATACCAAAGATGATTGCCGTACCTCTCACCCTTATATTAACATCAGTCGTCAGTGTTTATACATTTAGAACATTGGAAAATATCATTAGGTATACAAAGTTTACTGAAGGGAAAGAAGACGCAGTAGTTGAGCATATTACAAAAAGTTTTGCAGCATTTATCGCGTTTAATGTTTTTTATATTTTTGCTGGTGCGCCTACATTTCAGCACTACCCTTACTTTTATGCAGGATTTCATTTTATTATAATTGTCGTATCGGCAGTACTTTTGTGGAAGGAGATCTTTAGAGAAGAGAAGTTTTTTATACAAGAGCGATTTGCACGAAAGATCTTGAAAAAATGGAAAGGAGAAGAAGTTCCAAGTAAAAATCTTAAAGAGATATATTATACCTATGCAAATCAACAAAAAGATCATGAACAGCATCTGGAAAACTATAAAGAAACGATCTTGGAATTGATGATTGATGGAATTTTGACGCAAGAGAGCACAAAGCTTCTAGATAAGATGAGAGATCAGCTTGGTATCACTTTGCAAGAGCACAAAAAGGTCATGAAGTCCCTTGAAAAAGAGAACGCAGAATTTTTTCAAGAGAACAGTACTATGACTTCTGAAAAACTTTTTCAATTGAAAACATATAAGTCAATGCTGCAAAAGATACTAGAAGAGAATAACGCACTGAATGAAAACGAACTTGAGCAAATGCGCAAAAATTTTCAAATTGATATCAAAGAACATGAAAATATCCTCAATCAGCTTATGAATCAAGAAGGCCTGCTAAAAAATAAAATTTATAAAGAGATGGTTGAACTGTTAAATCTTTATAAAATAAATTCACTTATACCTCTAGATCATAGCCTCTACATGAATTATTTGAAATTCAATCTGCTGAAAGAACTTGAAGAGCATATGCAAAGCCTTGAAAGTATTATGCCTCTTGTGTGTAGTACGGACAATATTGCAAGATTGATTTATCTTCTGCATCTTAAGAAAAGCAGTGAACAAGATATTTCCTGGGTTGAAGAGTCTTTTAGACCACTTTTATATGAATTGATCTTGTACAAAGAAAAAGAAGCATCAAATGGCAATAGTGGCTTGAAAGAGGCAGCTTTTTACATCTTTAGAGACAAGGTCAATGGACTTATCCCATCTCTACTTCTTGTTATCTTAACAGAAGATTTCGGATCTTTTTTTAACGAAGAGATCAAGCATTATGCTCAGAGTGAAGAAATCGTTGTTTCAGAGGTGGCTAATATGATTCTTACAGGTAAACACTCAATGAGTATTATGCACAAAGAAGCACTTTTACATGCTATTCCACTTTTTAATACGCTTTCACCTGAGCATATTGAGATACTTGCTCATAGTGTAAATTTAAAATCATATGCTAAAGGTGACTATTTAGTTAGACAAGGAGAAAGCGGAGATTCTCTTTATGTTATTTGCAAAGGGAGTGCAAAAATTCTTATTGATACTCCTGATGGAGAAAAAGAAGTTGCAGAAGTTGGCGAAAATGACTACATAGGAGAAATCGCTATTTTTAGCGGTGAAAAGCGTACAGCATCTGTCCAGGCTATGGAAACAGTAGAAGTTTTAGAATTGTCAGTAGCCACCTTGAAACAAGTGATCTACTATAGTCCGGGGATAAGTTTTGACATGATGCGTCAAATGACCATCCGTCTTCTAGAACAGAAACACTCTTAATAAGGCTCAACAGTTTCTCCAAAACCTTAAACATTGGCAGAGGGATTATAGATAAAAAAAGGTACTTCAGCATCTACAGTACTCCCTATCTTTGCTAGTTCATCACTGCTTAGTATGAGGTTACATGCCTCTTTAACCAGACGTATAAAGGCTGCCGCATCAGAAGAAGCTGCACCTAGATCTGCTTGTGAGGAAATACCTTTAGTCACTACTACCTTATGTGTATAAAAGAAGTCTACAATGTCTAAGTCATCAGTAAAGTCAATAAGTGCTTTGTAGGCTTTGTAAATGGTATTGGACTCTAAAGGGATATTATCACACCCCTCTATGGTAAAGGTTGTACATTCGCAAGGTAGAAAGCTTATCGTATCATATAGTTCTTTTCCCTTCGCGTATGATTTGATACTATATCCTGAATCACTTCTCTCTATAGAGGATTTTCCTCTATTCGTATTCTTTGATTTATTTTCATTTTGTTTATCCATCAAGGTAGCAATACTATCTATATCCCAGAATCCACCCTCATCTCCACCCTCAAAACCACCCATCACTAAAACCTTCTTATAAAAATTGTTATGATTATTATACTAAAAAATGGGGGTTAGAATATTGAGGCCAGGTGCTAAATGGCTGATTTTTATCTTTTTTATGATTATTTTACCTTCCCCTAGTATCGCAGCAATAGCCATAGAAGACTAGGGTATAGGTGATAGCTTGTGGTAAGGGGGATATATGCATGGAGACTTGGCTTTTTAGACCTGCTTCGAAGCTATTGATTGAGCTTGTTTTTCAGAGATTATTGCTTGGCAGCCTAATGGCAGCCATCTTGTTAAAAAGGAGGTATTATGAAAATAGTATTTTAATTTTAGACTGTTAAATGCAGATATATACACTTAAAACAGAAATAATTCTACTTATAGACAAGAGAAGCCAGATCGTCGTAAAAAGAGATCTCCTTCTAAAGCCTTATTTAGTCCTCATATGTTGGTGAAGTGTAGTCGAATCCGAATTTTGATTTTTGACTAATTTGCTCACTCACTTCATCTATGATCTTCTCAGTATCATTTTCAACACTTTCTATGAACCTACTTTTTGCTCTTTCATTTTTAAATGAACTGATCTTGTAAGGCTTTTCTTTTTTAGTTTCCTCTAGAAACTTTTCGAAAGTATCTTCCCAAACTAAAGTAACTTCTTGATCAAGCTGACCTTCTGTATCTTCACCAGGTAATGTGTAGTTAAAAACTATAACATCTTTATAGGTAATTACGTCGTATTCTTCACTCATCTAAATATACCTTTCACACAATTTAAAATAAATTTTGGGCTGTTATTGCTTTCATTACTCTTACTTGCAGTATTAAATTGCGTAAACTCTTATATTATTAGTTTCAAGTTGTCCGTTCAAAATTCTTTGGATTGATGCTAGCGTTCCACCTGAACTATCGCATGAACCACAAGCCCCCACATACGAAATATAAACATCAGTCATTCCATTTGCTTCTTTAAGATCAATAAAATCTAAATCTCCATTATCTGCTTGTAAAAACTCTCTGATTTTAGCATCTATAATTTCATCAATAGCATTGATTTTTTGGACAACACTCATCTCTTCAAATCCTATTTTATTTTCTTCCATAATAGTATCCCTGTTTTTTTAGATTTAATTATCTCTAAATTATTTATAATAATGGAATAATACATTATAAATATTCTATCCTCACCATAGCAATATTTTACATTATAACTTTAATTTTTAATTCAAATTTGTGAAAAAAAAATTATGGTCAGGTGATGTATGGCCACTTTTTTCATTTTGCATGATAACATGAGTATATCGCGCTATATTGATTTGGTGTTTTCGTAGAATTTTTGTTTACTTTAGTATATAATTTGAAACTAAATAAAGTATAACATGGTCGTAAAAAGTTCCTGACCCCTACCATTAAGAGAGCTGTTTAAAACCAAAGAAGGTAAAAAGATGAAATATGATGAAGCTTCTATGCTGGGAGTAGAGTGACTATGGCAAATGTTGACCTTTTATATATTGAAGATGCCAATAATCGAAAACTGTTTTACCGTTTCACCCCTGCAGCTATAGCTTCAAACTTTGTGCCATTGCTTGTTGTTTTACATGGTGAAGGAAGATCTGAAGTAACAAACTTCGAACACAAAATGTGGAATGTACTAACCCCCCTAGATAATTTTGGATATGAAAACAGAGGTTCTTGCTGGTTGGGTGAAAAGGGTGACTTTTTTGTTAAAGACCTTTTACAAGAGCTTATACATCAAATCGCCGAAGAGTATGAATGTGAAGACCATATTTATCTGCATGGAAGTTCTATGGGAGGCTATGGGGCCATTTTACACGGTATTTTGTGCAAGGCAAATGCAGTCTATGCAGATGCACCTTACATAAGACTAGTAGACACAAACGATGCAGACACAGAAATGAAACAATTTTACGATTCTATATTTTCTGAAACCGTCTCTAAAGAAAATGATCTAAGCAATTTTTTAAACCCTACAGATGCTTTTCCTGTTTTTTATCTGTGTGACAATGGTGATTGTGTTGAAAGTACAAAGGAAAGTAGTCTAGAAGATGAAACAGCGTATTTTGTAGATGCATGTAAAAAACATGACATAAAAGTTCATCTAGACAAATGTGTAAAGACAGAAGATGATGAAATTCAAAACTTAAAAAAGGTTTTGAATTTCTTTGAACGTATGATTTCTAAAGGGTAATAAGAGGATAAAAGCAGCCTATCCCTCTGTTTTTTTATTAAAATATAGACTATAAACAGGTCTGAACTATCTCATCACCAAGTCTGTTAGCCACTTGGTGCATCTCCCACCAGTGTGCAAGCTCATGTGCCTCTTTTGACTCTTTGTTGTTCACTATATTTTCAAAGGTGTCACTGCTTAAGCCTTCAAGCTCACCAGACAACTGTGCAATACAGTCAACAAGGAAGTCATAATCATACGAGTCTGCACACTCTTGTATCTCTTCTGGAACTTCTTTACCCTGTGATACCAGCAGATACGCATAGAGCTGACAGTTTTTACGTAGTCGTAGCTCTTTGTTAGAGGGGTTTATCATGTGTCATCCTTTTTGTTGGATTATACCTAACTATAATAACCCATGTCCTATAGTTTGAATTTATAAAACTCTATTAGGCTTTTTTTAAGAGTTGAAACAAGTAAGTACATTTTTTTAATTCTTCTATACATTATGTTAAAATTCCACTTTAAGTATAGGATAAAAAGATGAGTATTTTTGCTTTACAATCACCTGCCGGAGGTTTTTTAGATGAAGAGTTGAGAAACTTCAACAAGCTTTTTGATGATTGGTGTGTACAGTTTGAGAGCTTGGAAGATGCCCAACTCATAGCCGATAGCTTAGAAGAACGCTATGTTGTCGAGATTGTGGAAATCACACTACTGAGCTATCCAAAATACTTTTTTTCAACCTTACAAGGTATTATCCATGCCACACGAGAATATCAAGATAAAATCATCTGCATTATTGAACCCCAAATGGGCGCAAACTTCCGTATAGCCATATGTGATATAAAGACAAAACGGGTAAAACTTCTTAATACTCGCTATAAAAGCACACAAAGTGTAGAAGGAGCGTTTGCTAATCTGTCTTTAGAGGTGTGATATTATAAACTAGTTGTTATTATCCCTTAACATTCCTCGAACCCCATTTATGAGCAACTTAAAAAAATTGATGTTACTTCGTCTAATCAAACTGTTTAAATGTCCCCTTTGTATGTTAAGGTTATAAATCTAATCGTTTTTTAAATGACAATAATTAAAGGAAAACACTATGAGTATAGAAGAGATTGAAATGGAACTGGAACTTGCCGGCTTAAGCAGAGAGCAGATTAATAAACTGATTTCATTTTGCAGAAACAATGGATTTGATGCAGCTGCAATGGACAAAAAGCTTCAGCTCATGGGCTTTGAGAAGGTATTTGCTATTTATGACGATCTTTAGTAGTTTGCCAAAAAGTAATGGTTAAAAAAATGGATATCAAAAACAAAGAAACAGAAAAAGAGACAAACGAAGTATTAGAAGAAAAGCAAATAAAAAATGCGGTTATTGATTTGTTGCACAATAATGAAAAGGTAACTCATGACGCGATATCTAAGTCTACAGGCATTAGTGCATTGAGCATCAAAAAACATAGTGAATCTATTGAATCAATGCTCACTAAATTAAAAAAGATACACGCTACTCCTAATTTTAAAAGTTAAAAACAAACTCTTTTTATGCACTATACTAAGAGCTAGAAGTTAAGTGATTACCTGAGCACAATTTTGCATAGCACTATTAAATGTGAAAATTTAAATTATGTAGACTTCTACAAAAAAGGATATTAATGAACTCGAACATGCACATGGAAATGATAAATCTAGTCAAGACATTGAGGGGAACGTACAAAAAAGCAGATAAAGAGATGGTAGTAGAGGTGGTTAATGCGTATAAGCAAAAGCATAACTGTAGCTATAAACATGCATACGACATGACAGTTGATGGGAATCCATCATACTCAGCATATACCTCATGGAGACGTAAACCAACTATAAATTAGTCGACATGTCGATGATAAAGAGTCTTATCTGATTGGTACGCTTGACTACGTTAAGACTTAGATTCACTCTTAGCTGTCTTGACATAGTTGTACCAGTTTTTAGTATAATACAACAAAATATAAAAAGTGGCCATTCACGACCTGAGCCCATTTTTTCAAAACAGTTAACAACTTTAGATAGAGGCAAAAATGGACATTGAAACTGAAACTAATTCTACAGTCCTGTTACACGAACCCGATATGTATCTGGTCTTTATGCTAAATGATGATTATACCTCATGGGAATTTTGCCTGAGCATCATCACATCTGTCTTTCATAAAACACTAGAAGAAGCAGACAGTATCACACAAGATATCCATACCAAGGGCAAAGGGCTCTGCGGCATCTACACTTATGAGATAGCCGAGACCAAAGCGAAGATCGTTGAAACAGGGGCTCGCAAAGAGGGTTTCCCAATGCGCTGTTCGGTTGAACCGAGGTAGTCCATCCCTTTTATTCCCCATTTAAAAGTTTTATTCTATAAAAATACGAATTCTTATTCTGTAGATTAACTATGTGTTGCACTTACTACTTGAATTGGCGTATTAAAAAATTAGTGTCAGGCGTTCAATTTTCAATTTTACACTTTTAGCATAAAAGTGATTCTTTGGTATTAAATAGCACTAATATGACACCAAGAATATATTGTTTCCTTGATACTAGACCACCTAAACATCAATAAAATATGCAATTAAGTCTCATACATTGTCTTATCTATTTTGTTAGTCTCGATATCTGTCTCTTATCTCTAAAAACTTATCTAAATTATCAAAAAACAGATCTATTAGTTTTGGGTCAAAGTGTCGTCCTCTTTCTTCTTTAAATAGAGTGAGGATTTGTTCCAAGTTCCAAGCTTTTTTATAGTATCTATCTGCTCCAAGTGCATCAAAAACATCACAGACTGCAGTAATCCTTCCATAGATATGGATATCTTCGGCTTTTAGGCCTCTAGGGTATCCATTTCCATCCCATTTTTCATGATGTTCATAAGCAACTATCGCTGAAGTTTTAAGAATCTCTCTTTGAGAACCTTTTAGCATCTCATAACCTAAATAAGAGTGTGTTTTCATAATTTCAAACTCTTCATCTGTATGCTTTCCTGGTTTGTTTAGTATCGAGTCAGGGATACCGACCTTTCCTATATCGTGCATTGGAGAGGCTAGCTTCAGAAGTTCCGCTTCATCTTTACTAAGACCAGACAAAGAAGCTAAAAGATAAGAGTACTCAGCAACCCTTTTTACATGATTTCCTGTCTCTTTACTTCGGGTCTCACCAATTGCACCCATAGTAAAGACAACCTCTTTTTGAGTATCTTCTATCTCTTGTTGAAGATGTATCAATTGAGTGATCTCATTTCTTATACTCAAGTATTCTACTGCATTATCATTTATATCTAAAATAGGGATTACAATAGTATTAACTATATAGTCACTTCCATCTTTCGCTATATTTTTCACTACACCTCGCCACACTTTCTTAGACTGTAGAGTATGCCACATATCTTTAAACAGCTCTTTTGGCGTATCTGGATGTCTAACAATATTATGCGGTTTGCCGATAAGTTCATGGCTTGAGTATTTTGATAATCGGCAAAACTCTTCATTTATATAAGTTATCTTCCCTGTTAGATCTGTTTTAGAAAGAACTGAACTTGTGTCTATCGCATATTTGTACTGCTTTAACAAAAGATTAGAAAAAGCAAGCTCTTTTTTTTGATTAACTAACTCCATCGCCTCTTGTAAAACTTGGTTAAACATCTTTGGTTCTATCGGTTTTTCAACAAAATAATTTACCCTAAGCTTAATTGCCCTTATCAAGTCCTCTTTATTATCAAGTCCCGTCACCATCATAAATATTTGTTTTGGGTTTATAATCTTAATATTTTCAATAAGCTCAAAGCCATCCATTACAGGCATGATCATATCTGTAATAACTAAATCAAAATCATTATTTTTATAAAGTTCCAATCCCTCTTCACCATTAAGAGCATAAGTCACATTTTCAATGTCATGTTCTTTAAATAATATCTTAATAAACTCTATAATCCATTTGTCATCTTCTACATATAATATTTTTATTGATTTATCCATTCTTATCTATTCTATGTAACGCAATATTGCACCACTTGAAATTTCTCTTTTGTTATAAATTATTTCAAAGATTTAATCGTTTTTTTATCCGGGTTAGTTGAAAGTTTTCCGAATTATACTATCTAACTGCTTTATAAAGTGTATACAATTTGATATCCACGAGTTTACGACATGATGACAAGAAAAGGGCTATGCTCTTGAAAAATTAGGGTCGAGTGATGAATATCCACATATCTATTTTATTTTGCTTGGAAATTAGGTGTTGCACTTACTACTTGAATTGACGTTTATATCTCAGCAATAAAAAGTTGAGTAATGTCCCCGTGCATATGTTTATGACTATGCTTACATAGGAATAGGGCTTAGCTCACTGTTGCTTTTATTAGTATAGTTTGAGAGCAGGGAATAGGCTGTTTTATTAATAGTAGGCTTTCAAAAGCAATTTTTACTTTAATCAAGACAGATGTTAATGAAGAATACTACTGTACATGAGTTTGTTGATAAAAATGAGTAAGGGAAAACTAACGAATAGTGATTTTACGAAGTAAAAAGTTTCTTTAGAAAAAGTGTTTTGAAAGTGGCTCCGGATACTGGATTGACTTGATCTAAATATGAAAAACTACAAAAGACCACAAATCAGGGCTTTCGTGACTCTCTCAATCTTTCTTAACTCTTTAAATATAATCATTTTTGGTCACAACTTGGGCACAGTTTTTTGTGTTTATAAAATTTCATCATCTCTTCTTTTGTTACTTTTCTAAAAAAAAAGGTTTTTTATATGATAAATTATTTATTTTAAGTATATAAAGATAAAGTATCACAAAATCTTGATTCAAGGATCCTCCTATATGAAACGTTTACTGCTACTTCTTCTTTTTATTACTTCTTCTCTTTTTTCTGTTGAACGTACCTATTCTTGCCCAAATCCAACACCTCCACAGGGTTGGTATA
>CBFDAB010000003.1:0-41384 GCA_965602745.1 uncultured Campylobacterales bacterium | reverse complement strand
GGACACAATGATTTTCAGTCATTTGCTCTACCGACTGAGCTAACGAGGCATGTCATATTATTTAAGAGGCCGAAATAATAACCTATTGGCAGTTATTCTAAGCTTAAAGTAAAGCAAAGTTTTTAAATTCGTCCCCTCTTTGCCCATATGAACTGAATTGATCAAGACTTGCCGCTGCGGGAGAGAGTAAAACAGTGCGACTATTTTCTTCTAATTTGATTTTTTGACAAGCAATATTGAGAGTTTTACAGCCAAATGCTTGAATAGAAAACTCTTTTGCTAGTTCAAGCAGTGTTGTTTCGTTTTTTCCTATAGCATAAATGTGTACATCAAGGTCTTTAAGCAATTCAAAAAGAGGTCTTAGGTCAACACCCTTATCATCACCGCCTAATATCAAAGAGAGGGGCTTGTCTTTATAAGTTAAGAGAGCTTGAACCGTCGCGTCTAAATTTGTTGCCTTTGAATCATTTACCCAAAGACGTCCATTTTTATCATACAGCTCTTCTTGACGGTGGGCATCCAAAGGCATAGAATTTATACGCTCATAATCACACTCATCAAATAAGATCTTACTCACACCCAAGGCAATAAGTGCATCTTGCAAGAAGGCACCCTTAAAGCGGAGCTTGGAAGAGTCAATATCAAAATATGCGCAAAGGTCTTCATTTGTCTCATAAGAGATCTTCATAGCCTTTGAAGGGTAGTTCTCATACTTCTTTGGAAGAATAACTGCATCACCCTCGCTCATCATAGAAAGAGGTTTCAGTTTTGCTTCTTCATACTCACTCATTGAACCGTGCCAATAAAGATGATCGGGTGTGATTGGTAAAAGAACATAAACCTTAGGAACGGCCTTATTGGTGTAATGAAGGGTAAAAGAGCTGGTTTCTAAGATCCATAAAGAGGCTTCTTCGTCTAGTTCAGCCAGGGGTGTTCCGATATTTCCGCCTGCTTGTGAACCGTGAGGAGCCAAGAGGGTCTGTATCATCTGTGTGGTTGTCGTCTTCCCGTTGGTTCCCGATATCCACACTGAGGGGGGCATGGTATCTGCAAAATAATCATATTCACTTATAAGGTTATTTGCCTTCTGGATAAGAGGATGAGAAGGTGCCATTCCGGGTGAAGGAATTTCGCAAGTAGAGTACTTTGCTATAAACTCAGACGAAGGCTTTAGCTTATTTCCCTCATCATCTTTATGCGGCTTTGAAACATTATCATCATAAAAAGTTGATGTTCCAAGTTTTTTAGCCAAGGCACGTGTGGTCTTTCCGTATCCAAAGAAAGAGATTTTCGGATGCTTAAATTGCATACCTTGTCGCTCTAAGTGCAGCTTTTCCTGAAACATCGCTTTGCGACCGCCATGACTTGTTTTCATTAACGGATCTTCAAAGAGATAAGGGCGATAATATTGGAGAGCATAGATATGATCCAAAATCGAACAATGATCTTGTTCTCTGCCCAGTTCTTCATCTCAAAGTGATGATGGATTGGAGCCATTAAAAAGACGCGTTTTTGACGAAGTTTATAAGACCCAACCTGAAGCATAACAGAGACGGTCTCAATGACAAAGATAAGACCGATAAGAATAAGAAGTATTTCAGACTTGCCTATGATCGCCATATAAGCAATAAAAGCACCCAGTGTTAATGAACCGCTATCTCCCATAAAGACTTCGGCAGGATGGCAGTTGAACCATAAAAAACCAGCCAATGAACCGATAAGTGCTGCGGCGATAATAACGACTTCTCCAACAGGAAAATTTGGAAGCAGAAGATACTTAGAGATAACAGCATTTCCAGTGATGTAGACAATCGCCGAGAGTGTCATCAAAGAGAAGATAGAAGGTACTGTCGCCAGACCGTCAAGACCATCTGTCAGGTTAACCGCATTTGAAGTCCCTATCATTATAAATATCCAAAAAACAATACTAAACATTCCCATGTCAAAGAGCGGATTTTTCATAAAAGGAAGATAAAGATCACTATTGAAGTCGGCATAAAAGTATAGATAGGAACCGACAATTGTTGCAGATAATATTTGTAAAAAGAGTTTCCCCTTAGCGCTTAAACCGGCAAGGTTCTCATTTTTAAGTACCTTTGAAAGGTCATCTTGCATTCCGATGAAACCAAAAAGAGAGATTGTTAAAAGTCCTCCCACTACATAATACGAGTTTAGCTTAGCCGTTAAGACGGTAGCAATCAAGGTTGCAGCTAAAAATACGATTCCACCCATAGTCGGAGTCTTGGCCTTAGCTTGATGGCTGTTAGGAGCATAATCGTTAATCGGCTGCTCGCATCTATCTTGAGCCCATTTTATAAAGCGCGGCATAAGAAACATGGTGATAATAAGGGCAATAAAAAAGGCAAAACCTGCGCGAACGGTGATGTATTGAAAGAGATTGATGTCAAGATGTCGGTAAAGCCAATAAAGCATAGTTTTCCTGATAAATAGAAATAAAAGTGACATTTTAGTATAATCGCGCTAATACATTTATAAAACTTATATAAAGAATAGAATTTAGCTGTTCTGAAGGCAGGAATTTTGGCAAAAAAAGCGATATTAGTTATAACAGACGGGATAGGGTATTGTGAACGTACAGAACATAATGCCTTTCATCTGGCAAACAAACCGACTTACGACAGACTATTTAAGGAGGTTCCGCATTCTTTAATAGATACCTTTGGCCTGAGTGTCGGTCTTCCTGTAGGGCAGATGGGAAATTCTGAAGTAGGTCACCTCTCTATAGGAAGCGGACGTATTCTTTATCAGGATCTTGTAAAGATCTCTTTGGCTTTAAAAGAAAACACATTAAAAGACAACCCTGTTTTAAAACAGACGCTTACATCTAGTGAAACTGTACATATTGTAGGTCTTCTCAGTGATGGAGGCGTGCATTCACATATCTCTCATATGATGGGTGTTGCACGTATTGCTGAAGCTGAAGGCAAAAGAGTCTTTTTACACCTGATAACAGACGGGCGTGATGTTTCTCCGACATCTGCGGATAAATATATCAAAGAGATCGAGACGATCTGTAATAAGAATATCTCTATAGCAACTGTAGCCGGGCGCTTTTACACAATGGATAGAGATAACCGCTGGGAAAGAGTCGAACCGGGCTATAGAGCTATGGTAGATGCAAGGCCTTGCTCTGACTTGACTGCTTCAGAATATATAGAAGCCTCTTACGCAAAAGATGAAACAGATGAGTTTATTGAACCGACTGCGTTTTCAGGGTATACAGGAATGCAAAAAGGTGATGCGCTTATCTCTATAAACTTTAGATCTGACCGCGTTAGAGAGATCATCACTGCCTTGGGAGATAAGAACTTTGACGGTTTTGAGCGAGAGTTCAAAGACTTGCATATTTCAACAATGACCCAATATAATAGGAGTTTTTCTTATCCGGTGATGTTTCCTAAAGACGCACCTAAAAACACCCTGGCAGAAGTCATCTCTAAGGCAGGTCTAAACCAGCTTCATACGGCAGAAACAGAGAAGTATGCCCATGTGACCTTCTTTTTAAACGGAGGTGTGGACGAGCCTTTTATTAATGAGACAAGAGTCCTTATACCGAGTCCAAAAGTAAAGACTTATGATGAGAAGCCTGAGATGTCAGCCCCCGAAGTAGGTGAAGCAGTACGTAAGGCTATAGATGAACAAACTGACTTTATTGTTGTGAACTTTGCAAATGGAGATATGGTCGGACATACAGGTAATGTAGAGGCGTCGATTAAAGCCGTTGAAGCGGTTGATCATGAGTTAGGTCAGATCTTTGACAAAGCCAAAGAAAATGATTATGCTTTTGTCTTAACTTCAGATCATGGAAACTGTGAAGAGATGAAAGACGAACTGGGAAACATACTTACTAACCATACGGTTGGAAAAGTTTGGTGTTTTGTAGAAGCAGATGATGTACAAAAAGTAAAAACAGGCGGACTAAATAACATAGCTCCGACAGTACTTACTCTAATGGGTTTAGATATCCCATCAGAGATGGATACGCCACTTATATAAAAAGAAAGTTATTAGGCAGCAAAAGCTTAAATAATAAAACAATTGTTCGATTTGAACAACCCATAGTACGGTTCAACTGCACGATATCTCATGTTAAGAAACCCTTCTTGCAGAAGAGTTTTAATGAATAAAGTAGGATTGATAGATTAAAAATAAAATTAAGGAATATAGATGAAATTCACAGGTAAAAATGTTTTAGTAACAGGTGCAAGTCGTGGCATTGGTGCAGAGATCGCAAAAGGTCTTGCAGGTTTTGGTCTTAAGGTATGGATTAATTACCGTTCTGGCATGGCAGAAGCTGAGGCTGTTAAAGCGGCAATTATTGCAGAAGGCGGAGAGGCTGAGGTGATCGGCTTTGATGTAAGTGATGAGGCGGCTTTTGTAGAAGGTATGAAGAGTGTTATTGCAACAGACGGTGAACTTTCTTACCTGGTAAACAATGCGGGTATTACAAACGACAAACTGGCACTTCGTATGAAAAACGAAGACTTCATGTCCGTTATCAATGCAAACCTTACTTCTGTCTTCACCGGATGTAGAGAGTTCTTTAAAGCAGGTCGTAAAAAGAAATTCGGTTCTGTTGTAAATATTGCTTCTATTGTTGGTGAGACAGGAAATGCCGGTCAAACAAATTACGCAGCATCTAAGGGTGGCGTTATTGCCATGACAAAATCTTTTGCTATTGAAGCGGCAACAAGCGGTATCCGTTATAACACTATCACTCCGGGTTTTATTGCAACTGATATGACTGATGAACTTTCTGTTGAGATTAAAGAAGCTTTCACATCAAAGATCCCAATGGGCCGTTTTGGAAATCCAAAAGAAGTTGCAGATGCAACAGCCTTTTTATTAAGTGACCACTCTTCTTATATTACGGGAGAAGTTTTAAAAGTAAACGGCGGTATGAACATGGCCTAAGGCCATGTTTCCACTGATATATTCCTCTCTTTTAATTAATTCATGTTTAAATAAATTTATTTCATAATATTTTACTGTTTAAGTTAACTGTGTTATAATTCCCCTCATAAAATAATAGTTAGGAGCTCTAATGGCACTTTTAGACGATATCAAAGAAGTAGTAGTAGAACAGTTAAGCGTAAGCGCTGATGAAGTAAAAGAAGATGCGAAGTTTGTAGAAGATCTTGGTGCAGACAGCCTTGATGTAGTTGAACTAGTAATGGCACTTGAAGAGAAATTCGACATCGAAATCCCTGATGATGAAGCTGAAAAAATTCAAACTGTTAAAGATGTAGTTGCATACATCGAAAGCAAGTAATTAGGGCTCTCCCTAATGTTAAAGAAAGGCCAAAAGCTTTTCTTCTAAATAAACCTGTTTTTATACTTTCATTTTTTTTAAATTAAAATATAAGAACATATTCCTAGGAGTAGATGTGAGAAGAATTGTAGTAACTGGTATCGGAATGATTACCGCTGTTGGAAATGATAAAGAGACTGCTTTTAAAGCAATATGTGAAGGTGAATGTGGAATCGGCCAGATCTCATTATACGACACTGAAGGTCACTCAGTAACAATAGCCGGTGAGGTCAAGAACTTTGATCCTGAGACAGTTATGGCTCCTAAAGAGGTGAAAAAAGCAGACCGCTTTATTCACCTTGGCCTTAAAGCTGCTCAAGAAGCAATGGCTGATGCTAACTTTTCAGAAGATATGGACAAAGACCGTTTTGGTATCTCAGCTGCCTCAGGTATAGGCGGTCTTCCAACAATCGAGAAAAATTCAATTATTCTAGAGACACGTGGTCCACGCCGTCTTTCTCCATTCTTTATTCCATCTGCCTTGATCAATATGTTAGGCGGTTTCGTGACGATTGAACACGGTATCAAAGGTCCTAACCTTTCATGTGCTACGGCTTGTGCAGCAGGTACACATGCTATTAGTGAAGCAGCTAAGACAATTATGTGTAATGGTGCAGACCAGATGTTAGTTGTTGCTGCAGAATCTGCAATTACAGGTGTTGGTATCGGTGGATTTGCTGCTATGAAGGCACTTTCAACTCGTAATGATGATCCTCAAACAGCTTCACGTCCATTCGACGCAGAACGTAACGGTTTTGTTATGGGTGAGGGTGGAGCAGCGCTTGTACTTGAAGAGTATGAGTCTGCAAAAGCACGTGGCGCAAATATCTATGCTGAGCTTGTAGGATTTGGTGAAAGCGGTGATGCAAATCATATCACTACACCGTCTCTTGAAGGTCCGCTTCGTGCAATGAAGGCTGCTTATAAGATGGCAGGCGAGCCGAAAGTTGATTATGTTAATGCTCACGGTACTTCAACTCCAGTAAATGATAAAAATGAGACAGCAGCAATGAAAGAACTATTTGGCGGAAAAGAAAATTGTCCTCCTGTATCTTCTACTAAGGGTCAAACAGGTCACTGTCTTGGTGCTGCCGGCGGTATTGAAGCTGTTGTTTCACTTATGGCTATGCGTGACGGTATTGTTCCTCCAACTATCAACTATATGAATCAGGATGAAAACTGTGACCTGGATATCGTTCCTAACAAGGCACGTAAAGCAGATCTAAATGTTGTAATGAGTAACTCGTTCGGTTTCGGTGGAACTAACGGCGTTGTGATCTTCAAAAAAATCTAAAGGACTTCCTTGGCTATTTATCTAGGTTTTGAACAAAAAATCAAGCAGATCCAAGAAGATATCATCTCAGCAGAGGTGCGTCATGATGAGCATGCTGCCGAGATCTTACAAAAAGATTTAGATAAAGAGGTTAAAAATACCTACTCTAATCTTACCCCTTTTCAAGAGCTTCAACTTGCACGTCATCAAGACCGTCCTTATGCTATTGATTATATCAATCTTCTTATGACAGATCATTATGAACTTCATGGTGATAGACATTTTGCAGATGACAAGGCTATTGTCTGTTACCTTGGTTATATAGGCACTCAACGTACTATAGTCATTGGCGAGCAAAAAGGTCGTGGAACGAAGAACAAGTTAAAGCGCAACTTCGGTATGCCAAACCCTGAGGGATATAGAAAAGCTCTTCGTGCGGCTAAGATGGCAGAAAAATTCGGTATTCCACTTTTAATGTTAATAGACACTCCGGGTGCATACCCTGGTATTGGAGCTGAAGAGCGTAACCAGTCAGAAGCTATTGCAAGAAATCTTCTTGAGCTAGCTGAACTTGACACGCAGACTGTATCTATTGTTATCGGTGAAGGCGGATCAGGCGGGGCATTAGCTATCGGTGTAGCGGATAAACTTGCAATGATGCGTTATTCTGTTTTCTCTGTTATCTCACCTGAAGGCTGTTCTGCAATTTTATGGAATGACCCATCCAAGGCAGAAGCAGCGACTAAGGCACTTAAAATTACATCTAAAGATCTTAAAGAACTTGACCTTATTGATGATGTTATTGATGAACCGCTTATCGGTGCACATAGAGATAAAGAGGGTGCGGCTAAGGCACTGGGAGATTATTTCTTATCAGCAGTTTCTGAGCTGAGTGCAATGAGTTCTGAAGAACGCATGGAAAAACGTTATACACGTTTGACTTCACACGGAGCCTTTACCGAATAATCACTCTCTCCTTTAGGAAAAGAGCTGTTTATGACTAAACACAATAAAAACTACTTTTCTTCGACAACCTCTTTTTTAAGCTTAGGCAATCTTGCCGCTTCTTTTGAAAACCGAATAAGATCCTCGACTGTTAAAACTTTTTTAGGTAGTTTCTTTAATGATCTTTTGAGTAGTTCAAGAGCTGTAATAGAATCAGATAAGGCTCTGTGATGATCTGCGTCATGATGAAGCTTCATAGTCTCATTTAAGTGTTTTAAACCGTATCTTTCACTCTGAAGAGTACGTTGGGCTAGTTCAAAGGTACAAAGTTTTCTATTTGCCAGGGGTTCAAGACCAACTCTCTCCATCATAGCAGAAGTGAATCTATAATCAAATTTCACATCATGGGCAACAAAGACAGCATCTGCAAGAAACTCTTTAAACTTATACATGACCTCTTTTAAAGAAGGTGCATCTATTGTGTCTTCAAGAGTGATACCTGTGAGATCTTGAATGATGGGAGGAATCTTATTACACTGGACGAAAGATTCAAAGGTATCTATGATATGCCCATCTTGGTACATCACAGCACCTAGTTCTATGATGGTATCCCCACGTACAGGTTTTGAACCATTTGTTTCTATATCCATAATACAAAACTTTCCATGGCTTAGAGGCTGAATAGCTGTCTTATAGATAAATTTTCCTTGATGCTCATACAAGGGAAGTCCTTGAGCACGTAGAAGTTCTATTAGAAGGTTAGGGTCCCCGAATTTATTCAGAGCCTTATAAAAACGTTCACGACTTATGCCTTGTTGTCCAAGAGCCGTGTCTAATTTACTCAGCATTTAGCTGCATTAATAAAGGCAGATACCTTCTTAGAGTCTTTTACACCCTTTGAAGTTTCAACACCGGAGCTTACATCCAGAGCATAAAAACCATAAGAGAGGCACTCTTTAACATTATCAGGACTTAAGCCACCGGCTAAGATGATCTTTGAGCAATCCACACCATCAAACCACTCAAGATTAAGTCTTTTACCCACTCCTCCGTAAGCTTCGCAATAAGCATCGACTAAACGGTAAGTCTCTTCATCTTTTTTTATGTCTGAAGAAGATTTGGCACGGACTACCTTGATATAAGGAACTTCAAGAGAGGCACAAAGTTCATCTGTAACATCAAAGTGCAGTTGTATTAGAGTGATGCCGGAGATTTTAGCAATTTTATTGATCGTTTCTGCGTCTATATTTACAAACAGACCGACTTTTTCTACAAAGGGCGGAAGTATAGAGATGATAGAACGGGCATCTTCTGCACAGATATAACGGGGAGACTTCTCATAAAAGACAAATCCAAGAGCATCAGCTCCTGCTCTAATACTCTCTTGAGCGTCTTTAATAGAGGTGATTCCACATATTTTGACTCTCAAATTAAACCTTTAGATTATTGATTGCTGTTTCATAAGATTCATGCTTAAAGACATAAGAACCTGCAACACATACATCAACACCTGCATCTCGAAGCATCTTTATATTGTCTGCATTTACACCGCCGTCAATCTGTATAAGACAGTTCGGGTTAATACGGTCACGAAGGACTTTAAGACGTTCGATTTTTTCTAGCACATTAGGGATGAATGATTGGCCGCCAAAACCGGGATTAACACTCATTACAAGTACCATATCCAGATCTTGTAGAAGATATTCTACAGACTCGGCAGGGGTATGAGGATTTAAAACCACACCTGGCTTGATGCCGAGTTCACGGATATATTGGACTAGCCTATGAGGATTTTTCTCTTCTTCCATATGAAAGGTGATATATCCCGGCTTAAGCGGAGCAAATAGATCAACAAAAAAGGTATTGTTCTCAACCATAAGGTGAACATCAAGAGGCTTTGTAGCGGCCTTTGCAACAGCAGATACAACAACAGGCCCTATAGTAAGGTTTGGTACAAAATGGCCATCCATAACATCTACATGTACAAGATCACATCCTGCGTCACAAATGGCTTTGACATCAGAGGCAAGATTGCCGAAATCTGCCGATAAAATACTTGGAGCTACAAGCATTGGTATCCTTCTAAATTAAATTACGGAAGTATATCCACTGTTGAGATAAAGAGGGCTTAGGGCTAAGAATTAAGAAGGGGATTAGATGGAGGACTTGTCGCAAAGAATCTAAGGACAGAGTATATCCTTAGAATTTGTTACTACATCATACCGCCCATTCCACCCATTCCTGGCATTCCGCCCATGTCTTGGGAAGGAAGACCTTCGTCGTCTTGTTTAGCATCAAAGATAGCTGCTTCAGTTGTAAGAAGCATAGCCGCTACTGAGGTTGCATTTGTAAGCGCAACTCGTTCAACCTTGAACGGATCGATGATACCGGCTTCAAACATATCTACGTATTCACCTGTAGCAGCATTGAAACCGACAGTATCTGAATCCGCTTTTTCAATGGTGTTAATAACAACGCCTGTATCAAAACCGGCATTTGCAGCGATCTGTTTTGCAGGTGCTTTTATAGCACGAAGTATGATCTCTGCACCGATTTTTTGATCTCCCTCAAGTCCGTCTAGAGAGATTTTAGAAGCTGCACGGATAAGAGCCGCACCACCACCGATAACGATACCTTCTTCAACTGCTGCCTTAGTAGCTGAAAGTGCATCATCAACACGGTCTTTTTTCTCTTTCATCTCAGTCTCTGTAGCTGCACCGACTTTGATAACGGCAACACCGCCAGAAAGTTTTGCAAGACGCTCTTGAAGCTTCTCTTTGTCATATTCAGATGTCGTTGTCTCCATCTGAACTTTGATCTCAGCAATACGAGCTGTAACACCTTCTTTCGAACCAGCACCGTCAACGATAACAGTATTGTCTTTGTCTATAACAACACGAGCTGCTTCACCAAGGTCTTCGATTGTCGTTGTCTCAAGTGTACGGCCGACTTCTTCAGAAACAACCTGTCCGCCTGTAAGAACACCGATATCTTGTAGCATCGCTTTACGACGGTCACCAAAACCCGGTGCTTTTACTGCAGAGATATTTAAAACACCACGCATCTTGTTTACTACAAGAGTAGCCAATGCTTCACCTTCTACATCTTCAGCGATGATAAGAAGAGGGCGAGAAGTCTTTTGAACCTGCTCTAAAACCGGAAGTAGGTCTTTCAGATTAGAGATCTTAGAATCAAAAAGAAGGATAAACGGTTGATCGATCTCAGCTGTCATCTTCTCAGTGTTAGTGATGAAGTAAGGGCTTAGATAACCACGGTCAAACTGCATACCTTCAACAACATCAAGTTCATCAGAGATACCTTTTGCTTCTTCAACAGTGATAACACCGTCTCGGCCGACTTTCTCCATAGCTTCAGCGATCATATCACCGATTGATGTATCAGAGTTTGCAGAGATAGAAGCTACTTGTGCGATCTCAGTCTTGTCCGAAACACTTTTAGTTGCTGCTTTTAACTGCTCTAAGATCAAAGCAGTCGCCTTGTCCATTCCTCGTTTTACTTCAACAGGATTAGCTCCGGCAGTAATATTACGCAGACCTTCTTGATAAATGGCATTTGCCAGAATAGTCGCAGTAGTCGTACCGTCACCTGCTTCATCAGCAGTCTTAGATGCAACTTCTTTTACAAGCTGAGCACCCATGTTCTCAAGGGTGTCTTTCAGCTCGATCTCGCGTGCAACAGAAACACCATCTTTTGTCAGTGTTGGAGCACCAAAGCTTTTTTGAATCAAAACATTACGACCGCGTGGTCCCATTGTTACTTTTACCGCATCAGCCAGTTTCTGAACGCCGATAGCCAGTTTGTTTCGTGCCTGGTCTGAAAAAATTATCTCTTTTGCCATTTTTAATTCCTTATAGAGTTTAAATTATTTAACGATACCAAGTAGGTCGTCAAGTTCAATTACCAGGTAGGTCGTACCGTCAAGTGTTAATTCGTTTCCAGAGTATTTTCCAAATACTACTGTATCGTTAACAGCAACATCTTCTATTTCTTTGCTTACGGCAAGAACTTTACCCTGGGAAGGTTTCTCTTTTGCGCTATCTGGAATGTATATTCCTGAAGCAGTTGTCTTTGCTTCTTCTACGCGTTCAACTAAAACACGTTTACCTAATGGTTGAAAGTTCATAGCGTATTCCTCTATATATAGTATTTTGAAGAATTTTACAAGATTATCCACTCTATGTCAATACTCTTAGTCAATAAGACTAAAGTTGAGTTAGTCAGATTGAGTCAAATTAAATTTCTTTACTCGTTTTAGGAAATAATAAGTATTGGAATTGTATAATTCCACCCTCTTAAACGGATGTCAAGGTAGCTCAGCTGGTTAGAGCACTGGTCTCATAAGCCGGGGGTCGGGGGTTCAAGTCCCCCTCTTGACACCATCTATACATTCCAAACCTCACACAGTTACTTATCATTTAACATTCACATCCGTATTTGGATATTACAGTCATTAAAACAAGATCACCGCTAAACAATAGACAAAGTCTCTGCTTGCAAAGTCTCTGCTTCCAAAGCCTTTAGAGCTTCTTTTTTTGGAAGTTCGATGCAAAAACAGACCCCATCTTCGTAATTCATCACACGTAGACATCCTTTATGGTGATCTTCGATGATAGTCTTAGACATATACAGTCCCAGTCCTGTCCCATTTTTTTCATCTTTGGTAGAGAAGTAAGGGTCAAATATTCTCTCCAGCAGCTCTTTAGCGATACCGCCGCCGTTATCTTCTATTTCTATGCAGACACTGCTCTCAGTGTCACGGGTTCTTATCTTTATCAATGGATGTGCAGTCTTGTTAGTAATAAAATTATCTTGTGAATTTTTTAGGATATTCAAGTAGACTTGCAATAGCTCAGAATCATAAATCGGGATTGAAGAGGTACTTTGGAAATCTTTTTCGACCAAAATATAATATTTTGTAAGTGAACTTTGGATAATGTTTAATGCTTTTTTCAGTGGAGTCTCAATGGTAGTGAAAACAGGTTTTTTGTCAGATTTGTAAAAATTCCTAAAATCATCAATAGTAGAAGAAAGCTCTTGAGTAAAGAAATCGATCTTGTCAAATCCGCTGTTGAACTCTTCATAGAACTTTTGGCGCTCATCCTCATCACTTAAATGATATTTTTCCAGGGCTATTTTGATTTTCATATCAATGGCAACGGCAGAAATGGCTCCCAGAGGTTGTCTCCATTGATGCGCGATCATACTGATCATCTCTCCCATCTGTGCCATACGTGTTTGCTGTAAGAAGCGTTTGTCTTTTTCCTTTATCTCTGTTATATCTGTGGTATAACCGATAAAATGGATGACATTATTATTTTTATCTCTTACTATGACGGTGTAGTCATAGACCCATCTTATCTCGCCATCTTTAGTATATAGCCTGTAAGGTTCATGGTGAAAATGTTCTTTATTGTTTTTAAAGGCTGCATTCACCTCTTTCATGACACGGGGAAGATCTTCTTTATGTATACAAGAGGCATAGCTGATCTCATTGTTTAAGAATTGTTCGACTTCATAGCCTAAAAGTTGTTTCACACTTTTAGAGACGTGTGCAACAGTCCAGGTCTCATCATTGTTCCATTTAAACAAGACGGATGAGCCGGCATCGAATAAGGAGAGTAGAGTGTTTTGCTCTACCGTGCGTTCTTCTATCTTTTCTTCCAGATCTGTATTCATATCTAAGATCTTGTTTTCCAGCTTTTTCTCTTTTGTGATATCCGTGTGTGTTCCGATAAAACGTACAGCTGTACCTTCATTGGAATAAAAGACTTTACCCCGGTCTAATATCCATACCCATGATCCGTCTTTGTGCTTAAGTCTATGAATGTTTTCAAAAGTGGGCGTCTTTTTGTCGATATGTGCCTGCACCTCTTGTAAAACATTTTCTATGTCATCGGGATGAAGACGCTTTTTCCAGGTGTCAAGTTGATTCTCAAGCTCATCTTCTTCATATCCAAGCATACCTTTCCAACGGGGAGAAAAATAGACACTGTTGTCAGTCATATTCCAATCCCAAAGCCCATCAGTACTTCCGCTAAATGCCAGTTCAAGGCGTTCTTTATAGATCTCAAGTTCTTCTTGTGAACGAGAAAGTCTAGAGATAAAGTAGCTAAAGCCGTAATGCAAGATCAGTATGAGCACAGAGACCAGGATAACAATAAATGAGAGAGTGCTTTGTTGCAGTAAATCTGTTTTTTCAAATTGTCTGTCAATGTTAAAAGCGAGGAGTATCTTTCCTGTTACCCTTCCCGTATAATCCAAAAGATCTAAATCGGTATTGGTTGAAAAATGATGACCTTCATAAAGATAGGTCTCTTCATGAGCATTAAGATCGAGAGAACTTAGCTTATCTAAGAAAAAAGGATCACTTTTTGTCAGATAAAAGTGTTTATGCTTCGTTAAAAGATCAAGGTTAAGAGAAGCGGATGCTTCTTCGGCCTTTATCAACAGAGCATTTTTTGTATCGGTGATCTTATTTAAGGACTGAAGGATGTAGTCCGGAGCTACACCCAGTTCAAGTGAACCGATGTACTTGTCTTGATAGAAGATAGGCGAGACAAGGCGATATGTCATTCCTAGTTTACCTACCTCAAAGCCATAGTGGGAGATATTCTTTTTATTAGTAGAGATGATGATCTTACGTCCTTTATGAAGCATGTCACCATACAACTCCGGCTTATGCAGGCGTAAAAGAACAGTCCCGTCATGATCTCTAAATGTCATGATCTCCAAATAGGGATTGTCTTCTTTAAGCAGTTCATAAAAAGGTCCTATAAGCTGTTGAAGTCTTCTTCGGTCTTTATTAAAAATTGACTTTCTCAGTTTATCAGAACTAAGAAGCATCATCGAATGCATGTTCAAGTTATTTTTCAGTTCTTCAAGCATAAAGGTATAGGTTTTGTGGATATTATCGTGGTTAACGGATATATCGTAGTGTTGTTCTTCTAAGATATGACTGTATTGATGATAATACATTGCTGCGCCGGCAAGTGTCAAAACAAAGATAGTTGCCAGTAAAAATCGGTTTTTTATCTTTTTAAGATAAATATTTATCGGAGGGTTCATATTCTGCATTCCCAGACATCAACAAGGGTGTTGATTTCACCTTCAATAGAGTTGCTAAATGATACAAAAGCATTCTTGTCTATGTTTTTCCACTCTTTTTGCCACTTGCTGTAGATGAAGAAGAAACTTTCGAGCATATTGAATATACGCTCCAACTCCTCTATACTGCTACACTTAGGCCGTTGTGCTATAGCATCAGCCAGACCTTGCAAACTTGCTTTAATGGTTTCATATTCTTTCTGCTCAGGAAGTGAGGCAGTATAGGAGTAAATAGCTTTAGAGAGATCCTTTAGAGCCTCATCTTCTATTCTTTTGTACGGGTATTCAAGGGAGATGATGTTGATTATCTCTGCGATATCTTCCAAATAAACAATACTTTTTGAAACCGAAGTATCTTCAGTCTGAATTGGTGCATTCGTGGGAGGAGTCTGTGTTGCGACAGCACTTTTTAAAGTATGCCTTATCTGATCTTTTTGGTGTATCCCCTCGATGATCCGTAATGACTTTTCTAAGGCGATATTCTTTTCATACAGTTCGTTGTTAACCTGTTTAAGGGCCTCTCCTTGCACGGATAGCTCTGCATTTAGTTGTGCTATCTTTTCATAATGATCTTTGACAAAGCGCTCATTTTGGATGATACTAGAGACTTTATGCAAGATGTTGATCAACTGTTCGTGTTTGATGGGCTTGATGAGGAAACTGCTGATGCCGATATGCAGGAGTTCAACAAGATAATCGGCTTCATTATGGGCAGAAATGACTACAATCTCTTGCTGGGGTATCTTCTCATATATGGCATGTATCATCTCTATACCATTCATAATGGGCATATTGATATCTGAGATAACAATGTCAAAAGGCTGTTCACCTTTTTCAAGTCTGTGCATATAGTGTTGAAGGCCGATCTGCCCATTTTCAGCACTGGCCACTTCTTTGAAAAGTTTCTTGAACATTCCCTCCATCTGTCTACGGAGTTGATCATCATCTTCAACAAAAAGAATAGTAAGATTTTTTGATATATCGTAGAGTTCTTTGGTCAGTGACACATAGACCCCTTGTGTAAGTTAAAAGTCAAAGATATCACCAAGATCTTCATCTCCCTTTTCCTCAGGACTTAACAGGGCAGTAAGCATATCTGCATTTGACCGGATAGAATTGTTAAGAAAATCGACACTTGGTGCCCCTTCGTAAAAGATCTTTGTCTTCCAAAAGACGAGATCGTTGACAAAGGCGTTGACAAAATCAAACAATGCAGATGCACTTTGCATGAAATAATCTCTGTTTGTGGAGATACTGCCGGAGAGTTCATGAAGGGCATTTGAGAGAACGTAGGTGTCATTTGCAATAGAAAGAATAGAGGCCATCTCATTAAAGGTATGGCAAAGTTCTTCAATGTCAGCGTCTTCAAGATCACTGTTCTCCATCAGCAACAAGATCGAACGCAGTTTAAGAAGATTTATCTCAAAGTCTTCAAGTTCTTCAGGGTCAAGAATATCGAAAGTCAACAACTCTTCATTTTTATCTGTCTCAAAGAGTGAGCTGTCTACGGCCTCATGATTGACTTCACCTTCGTCTCCTTTTACTTCTTCTTTTTCTATAGGTGCAGGTACGGGTGCAGGAGAAACTTCTTCTAAAGGATTTTTTTGAAGTTTAAAGGTTAGAAGGTTCTCTTTACAAAGGTAAACACCCTCACTGTAATAGCTTTGAATAAGGGTGCTGATCTTCTCACATCCGATAAGTTTTATATTGTTAAGCGTAAAAAAGAAGTTGTCTGCATCTTCTTCAATAAGTATATTGAACTTGAATTTTTGTTGGAGGTGAAAAGTTCCCAAGCGATAAATAAAACGAACAAAGTCACTTGCCTTGTCAATATGACGCTGGAAATCTAAGCGTATAAGCAGAGCTTCCCAGAACTCGCAAAGGTCTGCTTCGGAGTCTATAGTGAAATCCATATTGTAATGATAGACTTTTGTTGTGAAAAGGTTACGGGCTTTGGGAATATTCTGAATGTGATTACGGTTTTTTATGACTTGAAGATAGTTCTTAAGCCGGCTTTTGAACAGAGGTGCATTGATGGGTTTCATCATGTAGTCTTCGGCGCCATTTTTCAGCATCTCTTTTTGTTTTTCCTCATCGCCAAAGGCAGAGATGACAATGACCATGGTCTTGGGATATTTGGCTTTAATAAGCTTAGTCGCCTCATTCCCATTCATCGTCGGCATCATAAGATCCATAAATACGATATCCATACTCTCAGTCTCACAGAGTTCAAAGGCCTCTTTTCCGTTGGATGCAGCAAATATATTGAGTTGTACATCATGCTCTTTACTGTACTGCTTTATCAAGAGAGTGACAAGTTCAAGATTGACATCATTATCTTCAACTACTAAGATGTTTTTATTCATAATAACCTATATCACATGTATTTGATTTTTTTACGTTAAATTAATGTTAGCGTATTTAAAGTTAAAAAACTGCTTAAATATTACAAAAGATTATAAAAAAGAAATAAAATCTATAAATTCATAGAAATTTATAGAAATTCTATAAGATCGTCATAAAATAAAGATATTTTTTGCTAGGATATATAAGAAAAACTTTTATAATATTATTAATATGGGGTATTTAGTTTATGGGGATTGTTAAAAATGCGCAGTACTAACCACACTTTTGAAAGTACCACGGCACTTCTGTCTTGGTTAAAAGATGAGTTTGACCCGTCTCATGAAAAACAGAGATTAATACAAATATTCGACGGTTCTTTAAATCAGGATATGGTTTCAGAGATAGCCGGTACGGTCAAAAGCTATCTCAGTGATGCGGTTATTATCGGAGCATCAAGTTGCGGAGAGATAAGCGGCGGTGTCTTGCACAAGGGCTCAACACTTATCAGTATCACAGAGTTTGATAAGACAAGAGTCAGGTCTTTCATCAGTGTTGAAAGTGAATCTTATGAGACAGGAAAAGAGATCGCAAATTCCCTCATTAAAGAAGACACCAAGTGTATTATCCTTTTTGCGGATGGTATGCATTACAATCCAGATAGAGTGATTGAAGGTTTTAGCGCAGCCGGCGGTGACTCTGTTATCTTAAGCGGAGGGATAGCCGGCGATAACTTTATTTTCAAGACACCTTATGTCATCCATGACACAGAGGTATTCTCAAAAGGACTGGTGGCTGTCTCTTTGAGTGGCAGGGAACTGAACTGTTTTACCGACTATAATTTTGGGTGGGACAGTGTCGGCAAAAGTATGACAGTGACACGTTCGAAAGGAAATTGTGTTTATGAGCTCGACGGGGAGCCGATTCTTTCTGTCTACGCCAAGTATCTTGGCAAAGATGTTATCAAACGTCTTCCTGACTCAATGTTAGAATTTCCCTTGATCTTTGAGAAAAATGGTCTGAAGATCGCCAGAGCTGTTGTCAGTCCCTCTATGGATGGGGGAGTCAATTTTTCAGGGGGCATACAAGAAGGGAGTTCTGTCAGGTTTGGTATGGAAGATGAAGATCGTGTTGTCAGCACGACGGCAGATATTTATGTACGAGCCTCATCTAAACCTCTTGAATCTATCTTTATGTTCTCCTGTGCTGCGCGAAAGTCATTTCTTGACAATCATCTTGAGATGGAATACGAAGCCTTGGCGGACATGGCACCGCAGGCCGGTTTCTTGACTTACGGCGAGTTCTCAAACGTGGATAATGGAAACCATTTTTTTAATATAACCAGTGTGGTCCTTGGTCTTTCGGAATCAAATGTAGTAAAGAATTCTCTCAAGACTACCTTGCTGCATCCTTCGCGTCAGCGCCGCTCAACAAGTGCGATAAAACATTTTATGGATATAACTACACGGGAGTTGGTTTCGCAGTTAGGTGAAAATCGTTCACTGATCACCTTGCTTGAGCAGTATAAATATGCAATAGATAAGTCAACACTTGTTTCTAAAACTGACGAAAAAGGTATTATCACCTATGCCAACACGCGTTTTTGCGAGTTAAGCGGCTATACAGAAGCTGAACTGATCGGCAAACCTCACAATATAGTCCGTCACCAAGATAGCGAAAAATCGGTATTTAAAGAGATGTGGAAGCTGCTCAAAGAAAAGAAAGTATGGTCTGGAATGCTCCAAAACCGTGCTAAAAACGGCAGTAGCTATTATGTCCATGCCACTATCTTTCCTATCTTGGATGAACATGGAGAAGTGGTCGAATACATGGCCCTGCGCGAAGATCTCACCACGATGATACAGTATGAACAAAATCTGGAAACACAGCAGTATCGTCTTCATCAGATACTTGACAACCAAGAGAATATTGTCTCTTTGACAACACAAGAGGGACAGATTGCCTTTTTAAATAAGAAGTTCTTTGACTGTTTTGATTATAAAAGTCTAGACGATTTTTATAATCAGCATGATTGTATCTGCGGACTTTTTGTAAATGCTGAGGGTGAAAATATAGGCTGTGAGGTAGAGTGCCATCTTGATGAGTTTGGCAGTGATCAGAAAGAGCTGTTTAAGCAGGCCAGACTTATCGATAAAACGGGAAAGATACTGACCTTCCGCATCATCACAAAGAGAATATCGCTGGACAAAAAGATGATGTATATTGCGACGATGACGGATATTACGGAAATTGAAAATGCACGCTTGCGTGCAGAAGAAGCAAAAGATGCAAAGTCCAGTTTTCTTGCTAATATGAGCCATGAGATAAGAACACCGATGAACGGTATAATCGGGTTTACAGGCTTGCTTGGCGAAAGTAATCTAAATGAAGAACAGCGCCAATATCTGGAAATTATCCAAAATTCAACAAATATGCTTCTAGATATAGTAAACGGGATATTAGACTTTTCAAAACTTGAACAGGGAAAACTCAAGATAGATCTGATAAATATTAATATTTTTAAAGAGTTAGAACTTCTTTATATGAACTACCTGCCTAGTGCCCAAGAAAAATCAATAGAATATTATCTTGATGTTGATCTTAATATCGACGAATGTCTGTATGCTGATGGACTACATATAAAACAGGTTTTTTCTAATCTTATTAATAATGCTCTGAAGTTTACCAATGAGGGAGAAAAAATCTTTATCAGCGCTAAACTTCTAAGTGAGAGCATCTCTTCTCAGTGTATAGAATTTGTAGTAGAAGATACAGGCGTAGGTATCTCAGCACAGCGGCAGGAGAAGATATTTGAGGCCTTTGTCCAAGAAGACAGCTCTACCACACGTCAGTTTGGAGGAACGGGTCTGGGTCTTAGTATAAGCTCTTCCTTGATCAGCGTTATGGGCGGAAAAATAGAGTTACAGAGTAAAAAAGATGAGGGAAGCCGATTCTCTTTTATACTTGAGTTAGATAAGTGTACAACAGGGTCTCAAAGTATTAAAGAACTTTTAGCAAATCAGCATATTCACCTTCTTGAAAATTCTCAATACAGTGATCAGGTTAAATCCTACCTAGATATGTTTAATGTTAATACTCAGCTTGTATCTATAGAAGAACTTAGGACTAAAAAGAATAATATTATCATCTTGTTTGATGAGAAAGAAGCCCTTGCTTTAGATAATGAATGGAAGCAAGAGGGACTGCTTCTTATATGTATAGACCCAAACTCCAAGATGATGCCTTTATCCTCAAACTTACAGATGATAAACTGTTTCCAAAGTTGTTCTACACGACTATATAATATCCTATGTCGTCATGCTTATGAGGTAGGAAAAGCGGGCCAAACAAGTGCTCGTTTTGAAGGAAAAGAACTTCGCGTACTTGTTGCTGAAGATAATGAAGTAAATCAGATGTTGATAAAAGAGATGTTACACAAATATGATATCTCTACCCTCATCGTTGAGAACGGAGAAGAAGCACTCGCTTGTGCTCATAATGAATCGTTTGATCTGATATTTATGGATATTAATATGCCGGTGATGAATGGACTTGAAGCGACGCAGAAGATCTTAAATGAAACTCTTCTAAATCAGAATACCCCTATAGTGGCACTTACTTCTAATGTATTTGAAGATGATCTACAAAGATTCGAAGAAGCAGGAATGTGCGCTCACCTTGCCAAGCCTATTAAAAACAGTGACCTTGAAACACTCTTGTTTGACATTTTTTCGGATAAGACAATAAACCTAATACCTACAATATCAGATAATGAACTGAGGATGAGTTTGCAAAAGGCAGGGATGCTTTTGGAATTGCCTCCTGATATTATTGGGAGCCTGCTTAAGAAGTTCATACTCTCAACACAGAAAATACTTGAGCAGATGAAAAAGGCAGAAAGAGAAAAAGATTATGAGGAGTTATTTTCTCTGGCTCATAAACTAAAAGGTGCAAGCAGTTCCTTATACCTGCACAAGATAACAGATATGTCTTCAAAGATAGAGAGTTCAATACAAAAAGGGAAGTTCTTGGATTATAAATCTATGATAAGCCAACTTCAAACCTTATTTGATGATATGAAAAGACATGAAGAAGGTATATTAAGTGAGGTCTAAGATGGAACTAAGCGAAAGTGCATGTAAAGAGTTATCTGTGATTGCGGTAGATGATGAACCCTTTAACTTAGAACTTATCAAAGCGATCTCTTCTAAGCTTTATCTTAAAGTATTGACCTTTGTAGACCCGGTTGAAGCCCTTGGTTTTATCTCTTCTAATCGGGTAGATATACTTCTTGTTGATTATATGATGCCAAATATGAATGGTATAGAGCTGATGAAAAAAGCCCATGAAATTGATCCCGATATCATGACAGTAATGATCACAGCTGCGGGTGATGATGATAAGATAAAACTAGACGCACTACATGAAGGTGCCATAGACTTTTTGAAAAAGCCACTTAATACAGCAGAATATCGTGCGCGGATGAGTAATATAACTAAGCTGAAGCTATCCCAAAAACTTCTGGATGACTTTAATAATCAATTAAAAAAAGAGGTACAAAAGGCTACGCAGACCCTACTTCAACGCGAACAAGAAGCACTAAGAGTTTTGTCCAACGCAGCAGAATATAAAGATCCAGAGACCGCCAGTCATGTTTCCCGTGTGGCACATTATTCAAGACTAATTGCTAAGAAATTCGGGCTAGACGAAGATGAACAAGAGATTGTCTTTTATGCCTCTCCCTTGCATGATATAGGGAAGGTCGGTATTTGTGATGCGATATTATTAAAACCTGGAAAACTGGATGAGGCTGAGATGGCACAAATGCAAGAGCATTGTACGATTGGCTGGAATATTCTTGCATCAAGCGAAAATCCTTATCTTAAAGCCGGTGCGACTATTTCAAATACACATCATGAAAAATATAATGGAAGAGGTTATCCACTAGGACTGCAGGGGGATGAGATCCATATATACGGACGTATTACGGCCATAGCAGATGTTTTTGATGCATTAAGTAGTAAGCGCTCATATAAAGAAGCATGGACATTTGAAGAAGCTGTTGATTTTCTCAAGGATCAAAGCGGAAGTCACTTTGATCCCTCTCTTTGTCAGCTCTTTTTAGAGAATATAGATGAGGTGAAATTTATCTACGAGAAATTTAAGAACTGAGGTAAAATTTCATTTTTATATCTTGCAATTTATACGCCTTCCTCTCCCAATATTAAAAGATAAGAATATAATTAATTCTAATAACAGCTAAAGAAAAGGCTAGGATGTGTGCCTAAAAATGTTTGAGCCTCATATAAATGAAGGTGTTTTATTTGGATTATATTGGCTGGTTTACTTGCTGATATTTTAAGTAAAAACTGTAACATAATGATACGCCATTTTTCTGTTTATAGATCAAAAATAGACTTATATTAAGAAAATTTTATATATTTAAATTAATCTGTAAAACTTCATCAATGAAAAAATATTTTTAATCATAGCTGCTTTTAATATTATCAGAATATGAAAAATAGCCCTATAATGCTTGATTTACTCAAGAATATAAACTTATATTGATATTGTAATCGGTATAACTAATTGTAATAAATGATTAAGTTAAATAATAGTTATATATGAACAGCTTATAAGAAAATTATGTATAGCTTATGATATTAAGAAAACTAATATTTTAGTATAAGTTAAGCTACTAATGCCTAGAATCTTGTAAATTAATATAGCTTATACAAAAGGAGATACGGTATTGATAAAAAAGCTTTTACTTCTTTTATTAACATTAAGTGCTTTGCACAGCGCAGAACAACTTGGGGTAAATGAAAAGTTAGGTCAAATGGTCCCTTTGGACTTGACCTTTATAGATGAAAAGTCAAACAGAGTGACTTTGGGGAAGATGATGGATGGAAAACCGACCATCATTACACTTAACTATTTTAGATGTGCAGGTATCTGTACACCTCAATTAGATGACCTGTCTAGAACATTGACAAGACTAGATCTTGCAGAAAACACGGACTATAAGGTCTTAACAATCAGTTTTGCGGAAGATGAGACACCTGCACTTGCTTCTGCAAAGCGCAAAAATCACCTTCATGCTATACAGAGAGATTATGTACAAGATGCTTGGCATTTCTTAATCGGGGATAATAACTCTTCAGCAGTTTTAGCTTCTAAGGTCGGATTTGTTTATGAAAAAACTGTTTCACCGGCGGGTGTTGTTGATTATATTCATCCTGCAGCCTTGATTATCTTATCACCGGAAGGAAAGATTACACGTTACCTAAACGGTATTGACCAACTTCCATTTGATGTAAAGATGGCTTTAGTAGAAGCTTCTGAAGGTCGCGTTGGACCAACCATAGCAAAAACATTATTGTACTGTTTCGCTTATGATCCAGTCGGAAAAAAATATATTTTTGTATGGGAAAAAGTCGCCGCAACAGTAATGCTTCTTATTGTCTTTGGATTCTTTATTTACTTAATAAAACTAGGTAGAAAAGAAGATGATAGACATGTAGAAAAAAACGAAGACAAAGAAGAAAAATAAAACTGCATCTGATTGCAGTTTTAAGACTCTAGGCAGCAGGATCAGACAGTAAAATAGATAAGTTTATGACTTGTCTGTTTTGCTGTCTGTATAGCTTCATAAGCTTTAGAGGTAAAAAAGGGTCAGCTCAGGGCTAATGTAGGAGTACATTGGCCCTGAGCTTAGTTAATTATTGAAACTCTAATAAAGGGTTTTGTAATGTATTTGGTTTTTTCATCACCGGCTTTGAAAAAAAAGTGAAGACGAAATCATAAAATCAAGGAGAAACATAGATGAGTAAAACTTATTTCGACGAAACACACTGTGCCATTGGTCATCCAAAAAGCACTTTTATGCAGTGGATGCTTACTGTAGACCATAAACGTATTGGTCTTATGTATGCAGCTGTAATGTTCACATTCTTTTTTGTTGCAGTACTAACAGCCTTAGTAATGCGTATAGAATTGTATGCACCAGGTGCACAATTCATAGACGGAGATACATTTAACCAAGCCTTTACACTTCATGGTGTAATCATGGTTTTCTTGTTTATTATTCCGGGGATTCCAGCGGTATTTGGAAATATCGTAATGCCTTTGATGATCGGTGCAAAAGATGTATCTTTTCCACGTCTTAACTGGTTTACGTTCTGGCTTTATATCTTAGGTTGTATTGTTGCAGTTTCTTCATTATGGGTAGGAGACGGTTTTGCTGATACAGGTTGGACTTTTTACGCACCATATAGTTTAAATACGGGTACAAATGTTATTATGACACTTGTTGCTGCCTTTATTCTTGGTATGGCTTCAATTCTTACAGGTCTTAACTTTCTTGTAACGATTCACCGTTTACGTGCTCCTGGTATGGACTTTTTCAAAATGCCACTATTTGTATGGGGTATCTACGCAACAGCATGGATCCAGCTTCTTGCTACTCCAGTTGTTGGTATTACACTTATCCTTGCAATCTTAGAAAAGTATTTCGGTATCGGTATTTTTGACCCGGCTAAGGGCGGGGATCCAGTACTATTTGAGCACCTTTTCTGGATCTATTCTCACCCGGCGGTTTATCTTATGATCCTTCCTGCTTTTGGTATTATGTCTGAGATCATTCCGACATTCTCTAGAAGAGAGATCTTTGGTTACCGTACGATCGCATTATCATCTGCTTCAATTGCAGGTATCGGTTACTTAGTATGGGGTCACCACCTTTATACTTCAGGTATGTCAGATATTGCTAAGACGATCTTCTCATTCCTGACATTCTTTGTTGCTGTACCAACGGGTATCAAGTTTTATGACTGGATTGCAACGATGTACAAGGGTAAGATTGTTCTTGCTACACCAATGTTATGGGCACTAGGTACGATTATTACTTTCGCTATCGGTGGTCTTACAGGTGTTACTATTGCAATGGTTGGTGTTGATATTCACCTTCAAGATACATATTACACAGTGGCACACTTTCACTATGCGATTCTAGGCGGGGTTGTTTTCTTGCTGTTCGCCGGTATGCACTACTGGTTCCCACTTGTTACAGGTAAAATGTACAATGAAACACATGCAAAAATTGCATTCTATTTAAACTTTATTGGTTTTAATATTCTTTGGTTCCCAATGTTTATCGCGGGTTACCTTGGTATGCCAAGACGTTATTTTGACTATTTACCTGAGTTCCAGATCTACCACCAAATATCATTTGTTGGAGCTATCATCTTTATTTCAGGTCTTGTATATATGTTCTACGTTCTTATTCAGGGATGGAGAAAAGGTCCGGCTATTGGTGTTAACCCATGGAATGCGACTACACTAGAGTGGCATATGCCGACATCACCACCACCGTTAGAGAACCATACTAAGGTTCCATATGTTGACTTTGGCCCATATGAGTATCACCACGGTGAGCCTGTTGTCAAATTTGATGAAAATATGAAAAGGATTGACTAATGTCTCATGAATATGTACCAGAAATCGCGGTAGACCGCGAGGGGAAGGAATACGAAGTTCAAGGTTGGCAAGGCGATACTTACGGAGGTAAACTTGGATTTTGGTTATTCATGTTTACCGAGGTAATGATGTTTGGAGCTATGTTCCTTGTATTGACATATTACTTTTCATTACACCATGAGGACTTTTTAATTGCCTCAAATAGTTTAAACGTATATCTTGGCGGGACAAATACTGTTGTTCTTCTTTTTTCAGCATTAACAATGGGTCTTGGCCTGTTGAAGATGCGTTCAGGTGATGTCAAAGGCGCTAAGCTGATGATCTGGGCTACTATTATTCTTGCTCTTGTGTTCTTAGGAATCAAAGCAGTTGAGTGGACGGCTGAGTATCACCATGGTGTATTCTTGGGTCTTGACGCGCTTCAAGCGGGTAATGAGCACTCTTTACCATTTGGACAGATCTTGTTCTTTGGTATGTACTTTACGATGACGGGTATTCACGGTTTTCATATTATCTTGGGAATTGGGATCATGTTATGGTTGCTTAAGCGTATTGAATCTGGAAAAGTTACACCGGGACACCATATTTTACATTTCAACATCGCACTATACTGGGACCTTGTACACCTTATCTGGGTATTTGTTTTCCCTTATTTCTATATGATCGGTGCGGGTGATATTGCAGGAGGAGTTGTACATGGACACTAATACTAATGTAAATTACAAGGTAGAAAAAGTCGGCTATTGGAAAGTTCTAGTCGGACTTTTGATGTTGACAGCGGTTACACTTATTCAGCCACATTACTTTTTGACTGATTATACTTTTGTAACACAGCTATCTATCGGTGCTGTTAAAGCATGGATGATTCTTATGTATTATATGCACTTAAAAGGTGAGAAACTTATCGGAATGTTTACTTTGTTTTCCTTGTTCCTTGTTACTGTTTTCTTCGTTATCGTTGGTATAGATGTTGCCAACTTCCAATTCGGCGATGTAAGTCACATTACATCTCCTGCCCACTAAGGAGGCTATATGTTACAAGGATTTGACACAAGTGCAACTGTTATTGCAGCAGATATAGATCAGGCATTCTGGATTAATTTCTGGGTTTCTATCGTTCTATTTTTATCTGTTGTTGTTCCAATGCTTTATCTTGCATGGAAGTACCGTGCAGACAAGGTTAAAGATGAGGATATTCAAAATTATACGCATAACACTAGTTTAGAGATTGCGTGGACTTTGATTCCGACTACAATGTTGATGGTACTGTTCTACTACGGTTACACATCAATGAGAACGGCAAGAACGATGCCAGATACTGGAATCACTATCCAAGTTGAAGGTAGTAAATGGAAATGGAGATATGAGTATCCTGCAAATGAAGCTGGTCATGTTCATAAACTTGGTGGAGCATATACTAAGCCTATTCATGATGAGAATGGAAAAATTATTGAAAACGGTTCAATGGGTAAATCGGCGCTTTATGTGCCAGCTGGTACGAATATCATCTTAGAGATGACGGCACCACTTGATGATGTTATTCATGCTTGGTATGTTCCAGCTTTCCGTATGAAAGAGGATGTTGTTCCGGGTCGTACAACAAAACAGTGGTTCAATGCAGCGGTAGGTGAATATGAAGTTGAGTGTGCTGAGTACTGTGGTACGGATCACTCATATATGTACTCTAGAGTTGTTGTACTTCCAAAAGCTGAGTATGAAGCATGGTTCAATAGTAGTGAAGATACACCAAAAGGTAACTATCTTAAATCAGGTGATGCAGCATTACAACAACATGGATGTAAAAGTTGTCATGCAGTTACAGAAGATAAAGTACTTGTTGGACCTAGTCTTAATACTAGAACATTGACTAAAGAACAAGTATTAGATGTAATCAATAATGGTCAAAATCAACTTGGTTATGCTATGGGTGAAATGCCAGCTGGTTTGGCTACAGGTGCAGATGCTGAAGAGATTTCAGCCTATGTGGCTGGAGGTATGAAAGGTGATCAACCTGCTTCATTTGCAGCATGTAGTTCATGTCATGGTGAAGATGGTAAGGGTCAGTATGGTACGTCTCCAAGTCTTGTAAGTTACGATGTAGACCTTTTACGTAATGTATTGAAGAATGGTAAAAAGGGTATGATGGGTAGAATGCCAGCATTCCCTTATGTATCAGAAGAAGAGATTTCAGCAATTGCTGAACATCTTCAAAGTATAAAATGATTAAAGATTACATCGTTTTAACTAAGTTTGTCCTCTCTTTTGCAGTCAGCCTTTCGGCTGTGCTTGCCTATATTATGGCAAGCGGTCAGATTGGACTAGACACTTTAACTGCTTACTTCGCAGTACTTCTTGTAGCCTTAGGCGTTTCGACGCTTAACCAGGTTCAAGAGTACAAAGAAGATTCGATAATGGAACGTACTAAACATAGACCGATCGCATGCGGCAAGATCTCTCCAATGCAAGGTATTGTTATTGGTGCTGTTCATATTGTTATAGCATTGGTATTGATCTATGACTTACTTGGATTGACAGGTGTAAACCTATTTTTGTTTGCATTTATCTGGTATAACGGCTTTTATACTCCCTTGAAAAAGAAGAGTGCCTTAGCTGTTGTTCCTGGAGCCTTGCTTGGTGTTGTTCCTCCGGCAATTGGATGGTTAGCAGCAGGCCATAGTCTGTGGGAAGTTGAATTTTATGCCCTGGGTATATATTTCTTCATCTGGCAAATACCTCACTTCTGGTTACTTGTGATGCTCCATTATGGAGATTATGCAGGTGCCGGGTATCCGACAGCAATGCGCCTGTTTGGAAGAGTGAGTTTACAAAAGCTGACTTTTGTATGGTTGATTATAAGCATACAAGCAGGTTATTTTATGGTCTCTATCTTTGAGCCAGCTAGTAAGGTTATTTTAGTCTTATTGGTGATTACTGCTATTCTTGCCTTTCTTAGTTCTTTACAACTTCTGCGAAAGAAGTTTGAACTGAAAGATGCAAGAAAGGTGTTTATTGAGATTAATCTTGCCTTTTTAGGCTCATTGATTCTTGTCAGTATTGATGAGATGCTTAAGCACGCTGCATTATAAAAGTATTAGGAGTTTCGACTCCTAATACTTTTAAATAGACTTTTCACAGTATAATCCCCTCAGCCATCTACATTCTCAAGGAAACACAATGTCATATGACTTAAAAACAATTCTTTCTACAGTTAGTAAATACAAAAAAAACAGTGAAAAAAGCAGGCAGGTCAGTAAACGTCTTCTCTATAATCAGGCTCCTATAGGCGGTTTAAGTATAAATTACTTTTGGACAGCCTTTATTTCCATGCCTTTTATAGAATATGCAATTATTTTTAATCCTGTAGTCTTTCCTATGTTGGGAATTGCTCAGGCAATTGTTTTTTTTATTGTCTTTTTATCTATTGTTATGATACTTATCTTTGCTCTGTATGCGTTTAACAACAGGGTCGTTATAGATGGGATTACACCTATGTGGGAAGCTTATTTCCCTGATATTGATGTTAACTTAGTTTTGATATCCTCACATAGTCCATATGCAGATTTTTTTAAACACTATAGTGAGATTGCAGGTGATGATCTTAATGATGAAGAGCTTCATAAAAACCTTAAATCAAAGTTTGTCGTAATGCAAGAAGAGAACAAAGATCTGATTGAAGCTATGCAAAAAGATAGATCTAGGGTTTAAAACCCCATCTCTGAGACCCTCTAATCCTTTCTTAAATAATTTAAAATAAACTTATCATCACTCTTTTAATTAATATACAAGCCTCTACTTAGTGTGCACTCTATATACTTACTAATATAAGCTAATAAGGAAATGTTATGGGAATTGAGACAATTATTTCATTGATAATTGGTTTTGTGGTCATGATTACACTTATAAGTCGATCTATGTTAAAACCGAAACCGTTAGATCGCAGAGAAGATATAAGAAGATATGAAAAACGCAGAACACAAAAGGGTCGAAGATATCATGAATTTAGTGAAAACTGCGATGGTGATGAGAGACGAAAAGAAGAGGAGAGGCGTGCTAGTGTAGATGAGAGACGCCATAATAAAAGCAGACGTCATTAATTTAATTTTAGGCTTTTAGCCTCTTTATCAGCTTCTCATAAAATAGTTCTTTATCCGGCAGATCTAGTTTACCTTCTCTCTGTTTCTCTCCCCACATCGGTTCAGGAAAGTAAGAGTCCTCTTTAAAACGCGCCATAACATGAATATGCACATGAGGCAGGTAGTTTCCAAAGGCTGCTATATTTATCTTTTCAGGCTTATAATATATTCTCATCTCTTCTTCAATGATCTCCATCACTTCATACAGAGTACGACGAAGAGGCCTAGGCAGGTCAGTCAGTTCTTTATATACTTCTGTGGTAAATATCTTAAGCCAAGGGATTTCGCTCTCATGGACTTGAATGTAAAATTGTGGAGTTTTGTATAAAATCATATTAATTCCTCAGGAGGTGTTTTATAGAAATTTCTGCTTTGCACAACGCCATGGCTAGTTTTATATATGATCATAAATATGCTTTAGAGTTAGATAGAAGAAGTATAAGATAAAAGAGTTAAAAAGAGAAGGGGAAAGTTTACGGAAAACCCGTAAACTTTAAGTGGGTTAGTAACGCTCGCGACTTCCACCGCCACCATTTCCACCGCTACGGTTTCCGCCGTCACGACTTCCACCGCTACGGTTTCCGCCGTCACGACTACCGCCATCACGACTTCCACCACCGCTACGACTACCGCCATCACGGTTACCACGGTAACCACCGCCGCCGCCTGTACCACGGTTTCCGCCGCCACTGTTACGACTACCGCGGTAACCGCCACGACTTCCGCCACGGCTTGGACGAGATTCGATACGTGCTAAGATCTTAGCAAGTTTCTCTTCATCAATACCGATGTTCTCAGGTCCTTTAACAGGCTCTTTTCTAAGAAGAACAGAGATAACCTTGTGAAGTGCAGTCTCATGGTCAAAAGCATCACCGAATGCTTCAACGATCTGGTGTGCTTCATCAAAGATCTTCTGTGAAGAGATCTCATCCGTAAGAGCGCCTAAACGGCTCTGAACAACCTGACCCTTAGTCGGGATGTAACACTGCTCCATCGTAGCACCGATTTTTTGCTTGATACGTTGAAGTTCTTTGAACTCATGCGGTGTTACAAGAGTGATAGCAGTTCCCTTAGATCCGGCACGGCCTGTTCTACCGATACGGTGAACATAAGACTCAGGGTCAAAAGGAATGTGGTAGTTGATTACGTGTGATACGTCATTGACGTGGATACCGCGGGCTGCAACGTCAGTTGCAACAAGTACATCAATTCCTGAAGCTTTAAAGCCTTTGATAACTGCTTCTCGTGTATCTTGTTCCATATCTCCATGTAGACCCTTAGCCGAGTAACCTGCAGCTGAAAGAACATTAGAAACACGATCTACCTCGCGTTTCATTCTACAAAATACAACGGCTTTGTTAGTATCACCGGCATCAAGAAGACGGATCATTGCGTCATCTCTTTCGTTTTCATCAATAACATAATACTGCTGAGCAATATTATTGTTTGATGTTTCTGTTTTCGTGATAGCAATAAATGTAGGTTCTTTTAAGATACGGTCAGCAAGTTTTTTAATCGGTGCCGGCATAGTCGCTGAGAAAAGAAGTGTTTGTCTCTCTTTTGGAAGGTGCTCAAAGATCTCGTTGATATCATCTAAGAAGCCCATATCTAGCATCTCATCTGCTTCATCCAAGATTACGACACTTGGATTAAAGTCTTTGATCATTTTTTTAGAAAGCAGGTCTAAAAGACGTCCCGGTGTTGCAACAACGATCTGCGCACCACGACGAACAAGGTCAACCTGACGGCTGTATGAACGGCCGCCATAGATTGTTACTGTGCGTACGTTTGAGTTTTTACCATAAAGAAAAAGCTCATCAGATACCTGGTTAGCAAGTTCACGTGTAGGTGTGATAACAAGAACTTGAACACCATCACCTTTTATAGCATTAATAGCAGGAAGACCGAAAGCAGCAGTTTTACCTGTACCTGTGTGTGCTTGAGCAACAACATCTTTACCAGCCATAATAACAGGGATAGCCTGCTCTTGGATTGGTGAAGGTATTTTAAAACCTACGGCTGCGATTGATCTGTTAAGTTCAGGGGTAAAGTTGAATTGATTAAAGCTTGACTCTATAGTCTTGTTTCCAGTGCTTTCTGTATTTTCTGTGTTTTCTACGTTTTCTGTGTTTTCATTTGACATTTTGTACCTTTATGTGTGAGACTGTTTTTTTCACTCATAAAGGCTTTTCCCGCATGATGAAAACTTAGTCTCGAATTAAATTTGGCGAATTATACTTAAAGTTTGCTAATAACTAGCATAAGTGTAACTATTAGTAAGATGACTAACATTCGATTAATAATATGTAATTTTAGTATAATGACTTAATCAAAATAAGATAGGAAACTTAATGGACTATATTTCTTTTTTAAGTGCGGCTATAGGGACTTTTACGGGTGTTTTGCTTATGTACATATATACATCATCAAAGTTCAGTTTTAAAGAAGAACAGATCCAAGCTCTTATAGAAAATATGCAAGAAATTAAAAATGATTTAAATATCTCACAGAGTAAATATGAAACACTTAGAGAAGAGAACTTAGGTATCCAAACACTTCTTTCAGCCATGGAAGTTGAAAAAGATATGCTTAAAGAACAGCTGAAAATACTTCACGGGGTACAAGAGAAATATGGACTTTGTTTAGCTGAGGCATCTGAACTTCGTGTTCGTTTGGAAGAAGAAAAAAGTAAAAACTCTGAAAAACTTTCTCTTTTAAAAGGAGCAGAGGAGGAGATGAAACTTCAGTTTTCCCAGCTTGCAAATGAGATATTTGAGAAAAAATCGAAGGTTCATGCTGAACAAAACAGGCTTCAACTTGACACCATATTAAAACCTTTTAAAGAACAGGTTGACTCTTTTGGTAAAAAAATAGAAGATAATTATATCACCGAGACAAAAGAACGCCATCTTCTAAAAGATCAGATCATTCAACTTCGCTCTTTAAATGAACGCTTAAGCGATGACGCAAATAACTTGACAAAAGCTCTTAAGGGTGAAAACAAGACTCAGGGTAACTGGGGTGAGCTTATCTTAGAAAAGATCTTAGAGAACTCGGGTTTAAGAGAAGGACTAGAGTATGAGACTCAGGGAACATATAAGGATGAAGGGGGTAAATCTTACCGACCGGATGTACTTGTTCATCTGCCCGATGAAAAAGATATAATCATTGATTCTAAGGTCTCTTTAGTGGCTTATGAACGATATATCAATGCTGAAGATGAAGAGAAAAAAGAGAATGCGAGAAAAGAGCATGTACTCTCCATCCGTTCACATATAAAAGGTCTGAGCGAGAAAAGATATGAAGATCTTGAGGGCTTAAGAAGCTTAGACTTCGTACTTCTATTTATGCCCATTGAAGGGGCTTATATGCTTGCCTTGGAAGATGACTCCAACTTCTTCCAAGAGACGATCAGACAAAATATTATGGTGGTCGGACCTTCTACTCTTCTTGTCACGCTTCGTACTATAGAGTATATCTGGCGTCATGAGAGACAAGAACAAAATGCGGCAGAGATCGCTGATAAAGCAGCTGGACTATATGATAAGTTTGTCGGTTTTATAGATGACATGGAGAAGATAGGCACACAGATAAACAAGACCCAAGAATCTTATGAAGCGGCAATGAACAAGCTCTCAATAGGTAAGGGAAATTTAGTAAAACGAAGTGAGGATATGAAGAGTCTTGGTATTAAGACAAAGAAAAAAATAGATACGAGACTTTTAGAGACGGCAGGCGCAGATGAAGTCTAGAAAAATAAGGACAGGAGCACTATCCGCTGGCATTCTGCCGAAGAAAATAAACCGTGGTGGTTCACAAAGTGAATGTTTCTTTAGTAAGACGCAGAGCCAAGGTAGTAAAAGTGACTTTACTGAAGAAACTTTTCACTTAAGTGAAACCGCTTCCTCTAGTTTTGCTGCTTTTGCGTTAAAAGACCATATGGCAGGTTCAGATGGAAAATAGACTACTACGAGAAAGAAATATTCCCCGACTTATTATTATTGTTCCTGTACTTTCTATTATGATTTTGACTGTTCTGATCTCTTATTTTTATGTCTCTTATAGACATCAGCATTTTAAGATTGAGAGCGAAAGACTGAAACAAGATTATATAGAAGGTGAAAAGAAACATCTGCAAGAGCGCTTAGGAACCTTATATCTGCTTTTACAAAAGAAGTATGAAGAGATGGAGATACCTATGCGAAAGGAGCTTGTTTCTCGAATCAATGTTGCTTATGATACGGCTGAGTTTTTACATAAGAGATATTCCAGTGGATATAATGAAGAAGCAGTAAAAGAGCTTATACTAGGGACACTTTCTCGTATGGAGTGGAGCGGTAAGAAAGAGTTTATCTGGGTGACGGATAAAGAGGGAAACAACCTTTTATCAAGGCAAAAAGAGTTGCAAAAAAACCTTTTGGACTACAAAGATGCAGACGGAAGATATATCATCAAAGAAGAGATAGAAGCGGTTAATAAATATAAAGAAGCCTTTATTAAAACGCGTTTTGATCCGAATAAACCGCGTGTTCAACTGATGTATTTAAAAGACTTCGGCCATTATGACTGGTTCTTTGGTACGGGTATGCACCATGTGGATGAGTATGAACGTATTAAACAAAATATGATATCAACCCTTGTCTCTACTCAGACTGATCCTGATGAATATTTTTATATCGTTAATTCTGAGGGAAAGATAATTTATCATCCGGAGTTGGAGCTGGACTCAAATATCTTGGAGACAAAGGATAAAAAGGGATTTGCTTATATCAAAGAACAGGTTTCAAAGGTAAAAAAGGAAGGAGCTGCTTATGTGAGTTATGTTTCTAAGTCCAGACGGTATGATCGTTATTCTGATAAAACGACATTAAGTATATATTTCAAACCCTTTGACTGGGTGATAACGACAGGTTTTTATGCCATTAATATTCAAAATTCGATTGATCATCAGCAGTCTTTACTCAAAGAAGAGATCGAAGAAGAGATCAAGACGATTTTAATCTTCTCTTTTATCTTGGCTGTTTTGGTCATCTTGCTGACCTTGGGTTTTTCACGCGGTATCAGTGATATTTTTATCAATTATAAGGCTAGAGTTCAGGAGAGAGAAAATGCCTTAAGAGAGCTTAATAACTCACTCAAAGAGAGGGTAGCTCGGGAGGTCTCAGCCCAGAGAGAAAAAGAGAAGATGCTGGTGCAGCAGTCTAAGATGGCAGCTATGGGAGATATGATCTCTATGATAGCCCATCAATGGAGACAACCTCTAAACCAGCTCTCATATGTGATGATGAACATAGAGGGGGCTTATGATGAGCGTACGCTCTCAAGAGACTACCTGGATAAAAAGCTCAAAGAAGGGGAGAACCTTTTAGAATATATGTCACATACCATAGATGATTTTAGGGACTTTTTTAAACCGGATAAAGAGAAAGAAGAGTTAAGTCTGTGTGATCTTGTTGAGAGTGCCATAGGTCTTATTGAAAAGGGCTTAGAATATCATCATATCACTCTTGAAAGGCAATATACCTGTGATACAAACCTTCTTTTATATAAGAATGAGATGATACAGGTTGTGTTAAATCTTCTTAAAAATGCTCAAGAAGCCTTAGGAGACAGATTTGAAGGGAAAATAAGTGTTTGTATTTCTGAAGAAGATAATGTAGCAAAGATCTCTATTAGTGATAATGCGGGGGGTATTAAAGAAGAAAATATGGAGAAAATATTTGAACCTTATTTTTCAACCAAGGCACAGAATGGCACAGGTCTTGGCCTGTATATGTCAAAGATGATAATTTCTGAACATATGAGTGGTACATTAGAAGTTAACACTAGTAATGATGGTGCTGAATTTATTGTATCATTGCCTCTAAATTAATAGCTACGAGTTTTGAAACGTGAGTTCAAAAAAAAGCTTATAGTGTTATACTTAGATTCATAAAGCATAAGGAATAATAACGTGAATGGCATGCATTTTACGATTTTATCGTTACTAACATCAGCAAAACAGAATGAAAATATAGACAGAGCCTGTTTCGGCTTAAAAATCACGCATCTGAATGCAGAAGATAAAATGGAACTTTTGGAGAACCTTTTAGACAATAAGGTTGATCTACTTATCTTTCATGCTGAGGTAGGCGAAGATGAGATTCTAAATCTACTTGATACCTTACAAAATGACACATTATTACAAAAACTTCCAGTCATTCTTTTGTCAGACTTGGATAACAATGAAGCTTTGGCTGAAAAGTTATCGCCATACCCCGTTATCTCAATCTTTGCCTATGATAATTGGACATACCAGATCAAAAGTTTGTTTGAGTTCTTACAATATCAAATGCATAAGACAGAAAGTCTACACAGTGATTTAGAAAATAGCCAAGAGAAAACTTTTCTTGATCCACTCACGGGGGCCTTGAATAGGCGAGGAAGTGAACGAAAATTTGAGAATTTAGTGGGGCATTATGCTTCCAATAAAGAAGATTTTACTTTGATTATGTTGGACATAGATTTTTTTAAAAAAGTGAATGACACGTATGGGCATGATATTGGAGATGAGATATTAGTCAGTATCTCTTCTATCATTAAACATGCCATCCGAAAGGATGATGCCTTAATCCGTTTCGGTGGAGAAGAATTTATTGTTTTCTTATCCAACGCCGCATTAGATATTGGGATTAATAAGGCGGAATCGCTTCGTAACAAGATTGAAACAAGCCAGTTTAGCAAGCATGAGTTGTCCATTACTGCGAGCTTTGGTTTGGTAGCATATAAGGGGGGAACTTCTTTGGACAAGATGGTGCAAGAGGCAGATACTCTTTTATATAAGGCAAAAGCAAATGGACGCAATCAGGTCCAATTCGCTTAGTCCTTCGAATACACGTTTAGTTTATAACCAATCCCTGAGATATTATCTAAGGCATCATCCGGAAGTTTTTTACGCAAAGCGCGTACCAAAGAGCGTATAGCATCCGAACTCATGCCTTCATAAGGCCATATTTGTGCCTCTATCTCATCATAAGTGACAACACGTGAAGTGTTAAAGGCTAGAAGATCTAAGAAGAGAAGCTCATTCTTAGTCAGCTTAATGATTTTTCCGTCACAAATAATCTCTTTTGAAAAGCCGTTATAAGAGCAGGTGTCAGACAGAGGCAGAGAAAATTTACTCTTATCTTCCATACGCTGCAAGGAGAGTTCAAGCGCACCCATAAGCTTCTCTTTCGTAATGGGCTTTACAATGTATTTTACAAGTTGCAGCTCAACAGCCTTTATCAGATACTCCTGGTCTGTATAAGCGGTGGCAACGATAATAGGTGTTTTTTGATCCTCTGCGCGTATATATCGTGCCATATCTATACCGCTCATCTTGGGCATAGAGATATCTGTGATAATGATATCGGGTTTTTCATCTCTCCATACATTTAGAGCGACCTTCCCATTTTCAGCCTCATAAACTCTCTTGCAGATGCGGCTTAGATATTCAACCGCAACCCTGCGCACCTCTTCATCATCCTCAACATACAAAATTGTATAGTTTTTTAAGATCTCTTTGTTCATTACAGGCCTTGAATAGTATTAGTTTGCTTTATTATAATTTTAATTATAGCCGAAAGAGATTTTAGAAATAGGAGAATTTTCACCTTAGGGATACTTATCGAGTAAGATGAAAAGTTTCTTCAGTTAATTTATGTACAATATATATATGAATAAACGATATTTTGAACTTGATCTTTTGCGTGGCCTTGCCGTCATCTTGATGATACTCTTTCATTTTGGATATGACTTGGCTCTGTTTGGATATGCCTCTTATGAGACGACGGTAGATGTAGAATGGGTAGCCTTTAGAGGCGTGATCTTGAGTATGTTCTTGCTGGGAGTAGGGATGAGCTCTTATCTTGCCTACTCTAGGCAGATTGACTGGAAAAAAGTAGGCGTCCGCTCGGCGAAACTTACGGCTGTATCTGTCATCATCTCCATTGGGAGTTATTTTATCTTTCCTGAGCAATGGATCTATTTCGGGGTCATACATTTTATTATGGTTTCTACTGTAGTCTCGCTTGCTTTTGTAAAGATGCCTAATATCTCTTTTCTCTTTGGTCTTGGCATAATTGGAAGTTATCTCTTGGGCTATTTTCATCTTGACCCGCTTTTAGAATTTGCGACGGAACACTTTCATATTCCGGTATATACGGTGGATGTGGTGAGTTTTACCCCCTGGTTTGGTGTGGTTCTTATCGGGATCTTTCTTATACATAAAGACTTTTTTGGGTTTAGAGTCAAGGAAAGTAAGACAGGCCTAAGACTTGCTTATTTAGGAAAGCACTCTTTGCTGATATATTTACTCCACCAGCCGATACTGTTCGCCGTGTTCAATATGATAAAATTGATGAGGTAGAAGATGAGAATTTTGATGCTAGAAGATGATAAAGTCCTTTCTGCATTAGTCAGTGCTTATCTGGCTAGAGAGTTTAGAGTTGATTGTGTATTTGACCTAGATGAGGCTAAGGCCTATATAGAACGATATGATTATGATGTTGCCTTGCTTGATAGAAATATTAATGGAGTCGATGTCGGTTTAGAGCTTGTGGATATAATCAAGACAAAAAATCCTTCTACGGGGGTTATTATCATCTCTGCTTATGGAAATGTATCGGACAAGATTGAGGGACTAAATGTGGGAGCTGACGATTATCTTGAAAAGCCTTTTGACAATGATGAACTTTTTGCTCGTATATATGCACTTTCCCGTCGTCATAATGCGCAGACTATTATGGAAATAGAGGGAATGAATTGTGATATATCTGCTCAATCAGTCAGTTATGAAGATAAAAATATAGACCTGACTAGGAAAGAAAATGAGCTCTTCTTTTACCTTCTTAAAAACAAGAACAAGATCTTTTCAAGTGATGAACTCTTAGATGCGCTCTACTTACATCCAGAAGAGTTGGCATCAAGTACGATACGCGTGACTATTGCACATATTCGTAAAAAGCTACCTGTTGACCTGATCAAAACAGTAAAAACACGAGGATATATCATTGAAATCTAGTATGCAGACTAATATAATACGCTTCTTCTTCTTTATCACTTTTTTAGTGATAAGTTTTACCCTTATCTATATCTCTTACGGCTACCATAAGCAGTTAGAACAAGATGTAAAAGGCGCTTTATCCTTAATGCTTTTTGATATTAAACGTGACCATCTTGAGCTTAACTTGCACCAAGAAGAGCTGGGACTTTTCTCACAAGAGGTGAAAAAAAGCTCTTTTGGAGAACTCTTTGACGACTTGAAGATAGATATAATCAAGGGGAGTCTTATTGAAGATGAGAGTCGCATCGGGACATATGAGAGACTTGATGAGACGAGTTATCTGTATCTTTCATGCAGTAGAGAGTTATTGAATGAAAAAGTACTTTTATTTACACTAGAGACCTTTTCTCTGTTCATGCTGATTTTTATTGCCCTCTTCGCTGTCTTTGTCTTTTATGTCAAACGTCAGTTTAGATGGCTGCACTGCCTAATTGATTTTTGCAACTCTTATGAGAGTGACAGAAGCAGTTACCTAAAATGTAACGGTACATATGAGTCAACTAATCTTCATATGGCGATCTTGTCTTTGATCCAGAGCAATGATAGTCTCTGTATTCAAAAACAAGAGCTCTTCAAAGAAGCGGCACATGAGTTGAAATCTCCAATAGCCGTTTTAAAAGCACGTCTGTCATTGTTTGAGAAAGATGAAACTATTGATAAGCAAGAGTTCGTTTCCCAGAGTAAAGATGATATTTCACGAATAGTCTCCAAGTTAAAAGAGCTTCTATTTTTAAAGTCCATAGAGTGGGATATGCAGCTGAAACGAGAAGATGTTAATATGGAAGACAATTGTATGATGATGCAAAAAGCTTTTAGCCCGATACTTGAGAAAAAGGGTGTAAGGGTAGAGTCACAATGGGAAGAGAACTTTATTATATGTACCTACAAAGATGCCTTGCAAAAAGTACTTCAGGCCATTTTTGAAAATATATTTATACATACAAAAAAGAACTCGACTATCTATGTTAAGGCTAAACCAAATGAGATGTATATTAAAAATGAGATTGGAGATGAGGAGGATATTCCGCTCTTTTCATCATATATCGGTACAAAGATGATAGAGAGGCTTTCTCAAAAGCTCTCTTATGAATATATAATATCATCTGATGAAAAGTTTTTTTACACCCGTTTGATATTTTATTCCATAGAAGATGAAGGATGTGCAATATGAAGTATTTGACACAATTTTATTATGAAAAGACCTGGTCCAAGGTCCCTGCCTCTGAGGTTTTAAAACTGATACAAGAGGAGTTTCCCGATGTTCCAGCCGAGGCAACCTTTGAGTATGTAGAGAAAGAGTGTAAAAAAGGCAAGACCATTGCTATAGGTGAGTGTCGTTTTAAAGAAGATAAATAAAAAAGAGAGAGGAAGCTTATTGTTTAAGTACTTCGCTTTCTCTTCTTCCTGAGGCAAAGAGGTACTCCTTCTTCTTGGCACAGGGGCCTCCTCCCTAAAAAAGGCGAAGCCTTTTTTTGCTATACTTCCATAATTAAAATCTCAGGACAAAAAATGAAAATTATTCTTCTTGGCGCACCGGGCGCAGGTAAAGGCACTCAAGCTCAATTTCTTACAAAGAAATATGACATTCCACAGATCTCCACAGGTGACATGCTTCGTGCGGCTATAAAAGCCGGCACGGATATGGGAAAGATGGCGAAAGAGTTTATGGATGCAGGAAAATTAGTAACGGATGAGATTATCATCGGTTTAGTAAAGGATAGAATTGCTGAAGATGATTGTAAAAACGGTTTTTTACTCGATGGTTTTCCTCGGACTGTACCTCAAGCAGATGCTGTTACGAATGCTGGTATCAAGCTTGACGCAATTATTGAGATTGATGTTGCAGATGAAGAGATCATAAAACGTATGTCAGGTCGAAGAGTACACTCGGATTCAGGCCGTACTTACCACCTTGTCTATAACCCGCCGCGTGTTGAAGGAAAAGATGATGAGACAGGCGAAGAGCTTATCCAGCGTCCTGATGATAAAGAAGAGATCGTAAAAGACCGGTTGGATGTTTATCATGAACAGACACAGCCTCTTGTCGCTTATTATCAGGCTCAAGCAAGTAAACTTGATAACCTACAATACATCCGTGTTGATGGAATACAGGATATCAAGATCGTTCAAGAGACGATCACAAGCAAGCTCGGTTAGGCAGTTCTGCTGTAAAGCCAAGAGCTTTTCTTGGCTTATCTTTTTTCATCTTCAAGATATTTCAGAGATTCTAAATATTACTGTTTTAGCCATTTTAGAAGTATTGTATTAAATGCAGCTAAATTAGCTTAGTACGCTAATCATACATGCCTGATGAAATACCGCACTTAATCACCCTTCATAAGTATTGATATTCATCGCAATAACAAGAATATTCTCTTCTCTCAGACTAGATCAACGTTTTCACGTATCCAATTTTCTTAACTATAATCGATTTAAATATACTTGTACTTATTTAAGCGTGTTTTTTAAAAGCTTTTCCCAAAGTCTATAGGCCGAAGCAGTGAGATGTATACCATCAGTGGTAAAACTCTTTTTCAATCCCTTTTTAGTATCATCTAAAAAATCAGGATAAAAGTTGATGAAGCTGAAGTCTAGGCTTTTGGTTTGAAGTTTTAGCCATCTGTTTATGGTTCTTATTTCTTGATTGATAGCCTGTGTGCCTTTCATATC
>CBFDAB010000002.1:0-43107 GCA_965602745.1 uncultured Campylobacterales bacterium | reverse complement strand
AAATGAGTTGACAGAGATAGAAATAAAAGATGCTTTTAACGGAAATGAAGCTATTGAGATTTCAAGGGATTTTCAGCCCGACCTCGTACTTCTGGATGTTGTTATGCCAGAAAAAGACGGTATTGAAACACTAAAGATACTTAAAGAAGAGAACCCGCATATCCAGGTATTAATGGTTAGTTCCTTAGGAACAGAAGACAAAGTCACTGAGGCCTTAAAGCTGGGGGCTAGCGCATTTATCCAAAAACCTTTTGATGAAGATGAGCTCTGTGCCCATGTTCTAAAAGCACAATTAAGTAGAGCAGAATTTACTCAAAAAACTGTTGGTGACGATGAGCCCTGCGCTCACACAACGAAAGCATAAGAGGGAGCATTTATGGCAATAAAATTTTTCGGACACTTTCTTCTCGACGAGGGCAGACTAACAAATGAACAACTTACAGAAGCGATAGACTATCAGGCGCAACAGAACCTTTCACTCGGCCTCCTTGCAGTAAGAGAAGAACTTATAACTGCAAAGCAGGCAGATAGTATAAATGACAAACAGCGCAGTTTGGATCAGCGTTTTGGAGAGGTAGCTATCTCTTTGGGACTACTGAGTGATCCACAGATCGAGAGGCTCTTGAGCATACAGAAAAAAGAAAAGATATTTTTCGGCGAGATCTTGATCTTGAAAAACTTTATGAGTGAAGAGATTCTCAAAAGGGAGCTGGCACGCTTTGAAGAGCAGCAGCGCCTTGATGTAGTGCAGCTAGATGAGAAGATCGAAGCCATTGATAAAGACGGAATTATCAAAGACAGTATAGGTGTTTTAGTAAAACTCTATTCAAGAATTGTTCATGATCCGATCAAACTTGTGCAGATCCAAAGCCTAAGTACGAAAGAAGGAAAAGGGGTCATTGCGCTTCAGAAGATGCGCGGTGATATCCATTTAGATTTTGCACTTCAGCCTGAAGATGACGTAGCTCTTGCGATCTCAACAAAATTCATGAAGATGCAGTGTAATAAAGTCGATGAGATAGTTGTTGATGTTATTTCTGAATTTGTCAATGTCATACTTGGTAATATCGCCGTCAAATTCAGCGAAGGAAATGTCAAAGTAGATCTTACACCACCGCTTATTGTTCCATCATCAGAGTTCAATCATAATGAGTATCACTGTTTTGACTTTACTACGACACAAGGCAATCTAAGACTGTGTTTAAAGATTTAGACTATTGATCTTCATTAATAGTCTTGACAATCTCATAAATGGAGAGTGCCTTTTGTGCAGCTCCCATCTCAAAAGCGACTCTGGGCATCCCGTATACCGTTGATGTCTGCTCATTTTGCACATAAGTCTGTGCTCCCGCTTCGCGCATCTCTTTAAGACCAATTGCCCCATCGTCTCCCATACCCGTCAAAATAAAGCCCCTGGCATTCGCCTTAAATGTCTTTGCAACAGAGCTAAAGAGTACGTTCACACTGGGACGATGCGAATTTACTTTAGCAAAATCTTTCAGCCGTAAATAGTATTTCAATCCCTGCTTCTCAACCTCGACATGCACACCGCCAGGTGCTATATAGATAGTATTATTAGAGACGATATCTCCATCCTCAGCCTCTTTGACAATGCTGTGCATGCTTAACTCGTTGAGACGCTTAGCCAAAGAGGCCGAAAAACTCTTCGGAATATGCTGGACAACTATAATACCTACATGAGAGGGGTTAAGATGCGTAACTATCTCTTCTAATACCTGTACACCACCCGTAGATGAACCAATAGTGACAACTTTTGCGCTTGCCGGATGGGAATGATCTATCTTGGTCACTTTTTTGTTTGAAGCACTGACATGGCTGTGATAATGGATATTTGCTTTTGCAACCGTACGGATTTTTTTAATGAGCTCGTCTTTGTAGATTACAAAGAGTTCGTTTAAATTGCTTTTAGGCTTTTCTATTATCTCCGCTGCGCCTAAACGAAGAGCATCGATAAGGGTACTTGAACCCTGACTTACGAGGGTAGAACAGATGATGACAGGCGTTGGCCGCTGGGCATTGATCTTCTTTAAAAAAGTCAGACCGTCCATTTTCGGCATCTCTATATCTAAGATAAAAAGATCAGGCAGACCAATCTCTTTGAAAACTTTTAAGGCATCCACAGGGTTATTGGCTTCACCAATCAGCTCAATGTCATCCATCTCAGATAAGATCGTCTTGAAACCATTACGAACCGCTAAGGAATCATCAATGACAAATACCTTAGTCATTCAGAAACAACACCCGACTGCCGTCATCTTCATTGCAATCTCCAAGTCTATAAAAGTATGCACGCTGTAAAAATTCTATTGAGTTTTGCAGAGAATCTTGAAACAGATATACATCTGTAAAACATCTATCGACAAAGTACAGGTTGATATAACTGTCAATATCACAGACAATCTCGCATAAATACTTCATTACATCATCCGACTGACTGAACTCTTCAAATTTGAACAAGGCTATAAGCTCAGCAAACTCTTTAAATACAGGAGAAACATGCTGAGTATAGCTTGATGAGAGAAACACATCACTCACATCAAGCATCTTCTGCTTTAAAAGGATTAGGGTCTCTTGTGTGAATGCGCCGCTTTCTACCTCGGCGACAAGCCCTTCAAGATCTTGGGATAAGAAAAGTACTTCGCCCTCGTAGGTGTCTAAAAACTCTTCTGTGATTAATATTTTAAAATTTTCCACTATATTACCTTAAAAATTGATGCATGAACTTGTTCCAGTTCACAAATGTCCAAACCGTTTAGGTTCTCAGTTTGACTGATAAGCAATAAGCTGCCTACTTTCATATTTTCAATAATGTTTCTGATAACTCTTTTTCTTGTGTCATTATTAAAATAGATCAGTACATTACGTAAAAAAACAATATTGAATTTTCCAAGTTCCGGATTTTCTTCTAATAAGTTGTTCGTCTGGAACCGTACGTTTTTAGCCAGTTCTCTGTTGATAAGAAATTCGCCTTCATACTTTCCCTTTCCCTTTAGACAATATTTCGACCTCAGTTCCGCAGGGATCTTTTCTGACCAGCTAAGAGGATAAAGCCTCATACGGGCCTTCCTGATCACATGGCTGTTGATATCCGTTCCAAGTACTTCCCATCGGTTTGAGGGCAAAACAGCGTCGCATAACATAGCTATTGAGTAGGCTTCCGCACCGACTGAAGAGGCTGCACTCCAGATCTGCACCTTTGTGGTATCTTCATAGTTTGCCAAATACTCTTTAAGAAAGAAAAAATGTTCTTGTTCTCTGAAAAAATAGGTCTCATTCGTTGTGATAAGATTAAGCATCTCATTCTTTTCTCGTATATCTTCTATACAGATCTTATAATAAGCATCAAAAGAGTCCAGTTCATAATGCAAGATACGCTTGTAAAAACGCGATTCCATAAGCGTCTGTTTATGCTCACTCAGGGTGATCCCGATCTCATCAAAAATAAGTTTTGTAAACTTTTTGTACTCATTATCGCTGATCTTTACGATCGTCATCTCATCAGCTCTTTTATCATAGCCGCTCCCAGATTAAGCATATTCATTTTACTGATTACCTCTGTCGTGCCTAATTCTGTCAATTCAGCATCCATAACACTGTTTGACATATTGGTATGTACTAAAATCGATGTATTTGAATGCCTGTCGTTTTCACGTATATTTATTATTACCTCGCGTCCGCCCATCTTCGGCATCTCCAAATCCGTTATGAAAAGATCTATTTTTTCCTGGGGGTGGGATCTAAGATGTTCTACTAAAAAAGATCCATCATTAAATATCTTGTACGAGACACAAAGAGACTTAAACAGCTGTTCTACTAAATTTCTTACAAACTTGCTGTCATCTGCAAAAAAAACGACCTTGTTTCGAACGGCTTCTATCTCATGCGGATTAAACCTGTGCTGGGTCTGTTGTTCGATATCATCAAACACATCTAAGAGCATCTGATCCCCATCATAGATAGTACACATCTGCTCTTTACCTTCTATAGGGATCTTGGCAATAAAGGTGGATTTTGAATTATTCTGTGTATTATCAACCATTTTTTCGGACTCGATGGCGCTTATGTTTTCCACTTCTTTGACGATGATACCCAGTCTGTGACCACCGTAATTAGCCAAAATGACAAGTTCATATTCATTCTCGTCTAAATGTTCATTCTCCAGCCAATCATCAAAATAGATCAGACTTGTCATATTGCCTCGAATATCGGCAGTACCGCAAATAATATTGTCTTTATCATTATTGTAGGAGATATCAATATCCTTGCTGTAGACCATGACTTCTTCGATTTTAGAGACGTTCATCCCATACCACTCTAGATTAGAGCCTTTGAAAACCAGATATTGATTAAGATCATTAGAGTCTGTGGATACAAGCTTTACAAGATCCAGTTCATCCTCTTCATAATTATCATCAATTTCTATCAGATCGTCATTGCTTGTATTTAGGTTCATTATCGGCCTTCTATTTTCGAGATCTCATCCATGTTCAGGACTTCTGCACAGTTTAAAATAGCGATATACTGATCATTATATTTTGCCATGTTTTTAATAAACCTCTGTTCGATCTTAAAACCAAAGTCTAATGGATCTTTAATATTTTCAGCAGGTATCGTATTAACATCATGTACCTCCTCGATGATAAGTGCAATGTTATCCACGACAACCAGAGAAGTTTTTGCCCCTATCTCTGTTATGCCCAGTTCAAAACGCTCCAGCAGATCGATGACAGTTATGATACTTCCTCTAATATTTGTCACACCTTTTATATAAGAAAGCATCATAGGTATTTTTGTCAAGGACTGATACTCGATCATCTCACTGACATGTTCAACATCCAAGGCGTATATATCTCCTCCGGACTTAAAGAAAAAATATTGCTGGGCATCACTTATACTGAAAAGTTCATCATCTATATCGTCAATTTCATCTATCATAATGTCTATCATATCTGTCTTCATCTTTCTCTCCCATGATCCCTAAAAATTCTATTTTTTGTACTCTATTAGTCGTGCAATATCAAAAATAAGAGCGATCTCTCCGCTGCCTAAGATCGAACCTCCACTGATAGCAGGTAAGTGCCTAAAAACATCTCCCAAGGATTTAATCACTGTCTGATGTTCACCTAAAAGTTCATCAACTAGCAGACCGATCATCTTATTTCCAAAATAGACGATCACAATATTTTGTCTTTCACTTCGGCTTGAGGCTTCTTTTAAAATAGTTCGGACGTCTAAAAGAGGGAGCATCTCTCCGCGAAGGTTGATAAACTCATTTCCGTGCATACTCTCTTTCTCTTTTTGCGTGAGTTCAATACATTCTTGAATACTTTCAAGGGGGATAATATATTTCGTATTTCCCACCTGTACCAAGAAACCGTCAATAATAGCCAGTGTCAGCGGCAGACGGATAGTGATCTTGCTCCCTTTTTCGTAGCTAGAATCAATATCTATCGTTCCCCTCAGATCTTCTATATTCCTGCGCACGACATCCATTCCCACCCCGCGTCCGGAAATATCAGAGACCGTTTCAGCCGTAGAAAGTCCCGCTTCAAAGATCAACTTGTAAATCTCTGCATCGCTTAGATTAGAACCTTCTTTTACCTGTCTGTTTTGGATAGCCTTATCCAGTATTTTCTCTTTGTCCAAGCCTTTTCCGTTATCTTCAATCTCGATGACAATAGTGCCCGCATCAGGGTAAGCGCGTAGGTCAATACGGCCTTGTGCAGGTTTTCCCTTCGCCACTCTGTCTTGGGGAGATTCGATGCCATGGTCGATAGAATTACGCAGCATATGTACCAAAGGATCCGATATACGCTCAACCACCGTTTTATCCAATTCAGTCTCACCGCCTGTAATAACAAACTCAACATCTTTTCCGATCTTTAAAGAGGTATCACTTACAATGCGGCGAAACTTGTTAAACGACTCGCCGACTTGAATCATACGAATGTCCATAATACCATCTCGTACAACTTCTAATAATTCCTTCATATGTTGCGCTTCTTCTACCAACTCAGAGTTCTCTTCTTCCTCATTCTCTTCTTTTTCAATGAGGCTAAGAATTTTGGAGTTAGAAATGACCATCTCACTCATATAATTTATAAGTACATCTATCTTTGTCGAGTCAACCCGTAGTGAAGAAGTATTTTTTTGCTTTTGTGGAGCCTTTGTTTGCGTGACAAAGGTACTTTCACAGACAGATCCTGCTGTTGAGGCCTTGGCCGTCTGTTCTTTTGGAATCTGTATCCCAAAGTCTTCACTGACGCCTAAACCTGCTTTGACAAGTTCATATTCAAGTTCATCTTCTTTACGCAGCTGTACAAGTGCTTTAATTTCTCCGGACTTTCCTTCTTCAAAAAACACAAAGTCCACATCATTTTTTACAAATTCAAAGACTCCCTCGATCTCTTTTCGTGAAACATCTGCTTGAACAAGCAGTTCAAAGCCAATATAGGGATGCAGAGGATTAAGGTTTGTCAAGTTGGGGATATTATAAACAATAGGATGATTGATAAGAACTTTGCCTATCTTGTTCAAAAAATTAAAGATCGAATTAACACTCATACCTGTGGTGAAAAAATCTTCTTTAAAGCGAATCGAGATATGCCATCTAGTGCTGGCTTCATTTATGCTTTTAGAAAGACTTTCGATCTCTGCCGGTATCTCTTCTGCACTGTGAGTCTGCTTTTGCTCTACAGGAGATATATAGAGATTTAAACGCTTTATCAGATCCTCACCAAGAGCCTTTGTTTCTTCATCAAGCTCTTCTTCGTCGACGAGAACTTCAATGAGTTTATCCATATGATCCTTACACAATAAAAAAAGATCGATCATCTCTTTTGTGATCTCTATAGAGCCTTGACGTATATTTTGAAAAAGGTCTTCGCCTGTATGAGTAAAAGCTACGATATCATCAAAACCGAACATACCTGCACTGCCTTTGATGGTATGCACTGCTCTGAAAATAGTCCCGATAGATTCTTCTGTCGCACCTTGACTTTGCATATCGACAAGGGCATTTTCCATCATCTGAAGTTGATCATCACAATCTTCTAAAAATATCTCTAACTCTTCATTCATATCTAAGTCCTAAGGCTTTATCACAATGGTAAAGTTTTATCTGCTGCAAGACGTTTTCTGCGCAATTGATGAATGAGACTTTTTTATCTGATTCAGAGGCTGATCTTAGCAAAGAGAGTAAGAGCTGAATACCCACTATATCTATTTTTTCGATCAAGCCCATATCTAAGACAAGCTTCTCTTCTGAGCTAAGCGCTTTTAAAAAAAGCTCATGAACCTTTTGTGCTTCATAAATGCTAAGTTCTGTAATATTGTTAAGAATCATATTTCAATCCAGTAGTTTGCTTAAGACTAATAAGAACTTGTCTTTGTTGAAAGGTTTTACCAACCATGCTTTTACACCAAGATCTTGGGCTTGCTTCTGAAGCTCAGGTTTTGTTTCTGTAGTCAGCATGACAATGGGGATGTAACGGGATTTATCCTGAGCACGGATCTCTTTTATCATCTCCATACCCGTCATAACCGGCATATTTACATCCGAAAAGATAAAATCAATACCTCCGTTTTGAACGGCTTCAAAACCTTCTTTCCCATCATTTGCCAAAACAACTTCATATCCGGCTTCAAGTACCGCTTTTTCTGCAATATTACGAATCAAGCTCGCATCATCAACAATTAATATTTTCTTTGCCATTTTATCTCACTATCTACTTAAAGTATATTTTAATATCTATTCTATAACAACTGCTCTGAAAAATTTACTATATTTCCAAAACATTCAAAAGTCTTCCCTTATTTATGGGCTACTGCTTCCCATCTACACGTATATACCACTCATCTTTCAAAAAAAGCTTTATAATCTTATCTTATTTCTATAAATAAGTTTTTGTTTTTAATCTATTTACGTTTCAAGGAAATACTCTTCAGTGATATCTTAAAGCTAAGCGGCCGCGGAATTATCTTTGAGAAGGACTGTAACAGTCTTCTAAAATCTGTTCCTAATCTTAGACAGTCATCACTATATAGGGAGAGAAGCACTGCAAGTTCAGTAACTACACTGTTCATCGTATTGAGTTGTGGATAAAATTTTAGAAAACTCGAGTAGTAAGACAATGTCGTTCTATAGGCATTGATTTCATCGATGAGTAAAGTTTTGCACACCTTCTCATAATTTCTATCTTGCATTTTTTTTATACAATCGCTCATTTCATCTAAATCAGTTTGGCTTATAAAATCATAGGCTGCGTATTTTACAGGTTTTAGATTTCTTACTGCAGGAGTTTCGTTCGGATCTCTTTTATCTATCGCATATCTTAATATATTGTTCTTGTGTTGATAAGGAAAGTCTAGCCTTTTTAATCTAGTGATAAATTCATCAATTATATTGGTGATTGTTGTATCTATTGATAACAAGAACTGCTCATTTGTCTCTTGGAGAGAAATAGTGATATAGAGAGATGGTGATAAGAGTTTTTTACTGTCATTTAAAAAATTATATAATCTCGCAAACCTGTCATAAGTGTAGGCACTTTTCTCCAGATTAAGTCTAAAGATGAAATATGAGCATAAATCATCTAAACTTTTTTCAGAATTTATATTAAAAATAGTCGTATAGGTGTAAATATTGTTTGTTTGTGCAAAAGACATATCTTGGCCCTTTTATATCTCAATTGTATAAGATGTTTATAATATCTACATGCCCTATCAACTATAGATCTATGATTATTTTTTATACATTTTTTTGATTAAATATAATTCATGATTGATATACTTCTTTTTACACTAGATAAAGGATATATATAAATAATATGATAGACAATTTGATGATTAATAATAAAATTAAAATATTTTTTCAACCGATAGTATCAATAAAAGATAAAAATATATTTGCAGTGGAAGCACTTACCCGAGCTTATGATGAAAATGATGAACTGATATCACCCTTGTATCTTTTTCAGCAGGCTGAGAAAGAGAAGCTATCGTGTAAATTAGATAATTATGTAAGAGAGTTAGCCCTTATAAAATTTCAAGATTATTATAAAGAGGATAAAGATCTACTTTTATTCCTCAATTTCGAGGCATCTATTATAGACAATGATATGTCTGACAACTTTAAAGATGTCGTGTCAAAATATAGTATTGATCCAAAAAATATAATCATTGAGATCAAAGAAGATAAGATAAAAGACACAGAACTGTTAGAAAGATTTGTGCATAAGTATAGAAAAATCGGTTTTATCATAGCCATAGATGACTTTGGAACCGGATATTCCAGTTTTGACAGGTTAGCCTTGATCCGACCCGATATTGTCAAAGTTGACAGATCTATTATCTATGATATTCATAACAACTTTATTAACTCAGAAATACTGACTGCCATATCAAACATGTGTAATAAAATTGGTGCCATGGTCTTATCTGAAGGGGTTGAAAACAAAGAAGAGATATTATCCTGTATGAAAAAAGATATAGACATCTTTCAAGGCTTTTGGTTCTGCCGTCCGCAAGACACACTTGATCAATTAAGCAGGAAAAATATATTTGAAAATATAGATAATATTGGCACCGAATATAAAACCAGAATTAGAGATCATATAAAGGTGAAACAGTCACTTCTAAAGAACGCGCAGGGATTAATACAAAAGATCCTATCAATACTGGAAAGCTGCTGTGTTGGTTGTTATCAAGAGATACAAGATATCATCTGTGTTGACAGTAAACTTGAAGCCATCTATCTGATTGACGAGACCAGTGGCATACAGATCGGAAAGACAGTGATTCAAACAGAAAAAAGGTCTTTATATAATCCTTCAAAAGACGGACATGACCATAGTTTGAAAGAGTACTATTTTATTGCCAAAGAGTCTGTTCGCGGTGACTATTTAAGCAGTAAGTATATCTCAAAAGCAAGCGGAAATATGTGCAGGACCTATTCTGTAAAATTAGTGTTAAATGATTTTAAATATATAATCTGCTGCGATATATTAAACTAAACACTAGTACTTTGCGCTGTATACAGACAAGTGCGGTTACGGCCTTCAGCCTTTGCCTGATACATCATATCATCAACACGGTTGATGATATCATCAAGAGTATCCCCCATTTTAAACTCGCTCACCCCAAGGCTGATAGTGACAGAAAACAGAGTATTGAAATCATGTATTTCGACCTTTTTTCTAATACGTTCAGCGAGGGGATAGGATGCCGAGGCATTGGCATCCTTCGCCAATACAACAAACTCCTCTCCTCCGTAACGAAAGGCTATATCATCTTCACGAAGAGTATCCTGAAGAAGTGTAGCAAAGTTTTTCAAGACCTCATCACCAACCCCATGGCCAAAGTTATCGTTTATAGGTTTAAAGTGATCAATATCAATAAAAATAAGACTAAAAGGGTTTTTAGAACGCTCAAATGATTTAATACTGCTATGAAGTATTTTTAACAAATAGCTACGGTTATAAAGTTTGGTGAGTGAATCTTGAATGACATGGATCTCGAGTTTATTTTTGACCTTTGTGTATATCAATATAATAGAGGAGATCAGAAGAAGAAAGATAAAACTTCCGGTAGCAAAGATTACCAGCATAGTTTCATCGTGTTTAAACTTGGAAATATTTTCATAGGAATTGGCAGCAGCATCTGCGCTCTTCCAGCTATCCTCACTGAGAAGAGTGCTTGCCTGCGACGTACTCTCTTCTAAAGCACTTTTTTTTAATCTTAGCCAGACTCTCTGAAGCTCATGATAATCTGTGAAAAAGTCCGTGCTTTTAAGATAAGATATATTCTGTGGAATGTACACAGTATCAATCTCATTAAACTTCTGCTCAACTGTTTCGATGATGGTCTGCTTATGCTTAATAGAAATATTTTTAACTAAGCGTTGAGATGATCCGCGAATATAACCAATGCTATTAAGGGCTTTGGAATCGTTTTCTAATTTTGCTATAACAGACATTGAAACGCTTATACCTATAGGCAGTGTAGACAGCAGCAGTAGTAAAAGAATGATTAATTTTAAAGAGACGCTGTTTTTCATTCTAAAAAGTATACCCGACCGGAGTTCAAAATAGCTTCATATAATGCTTAAAATATCATCAAATACCCTTAGAAGTTTACAAACCATGGCCCACTGTCTGACTGCTTTACATTTCACTGAGTTTTTAAGATTATCCTTATATAATGTCTGTAAAAAGGATATGGATGCAACTTGTCATTATCATTTTTGCAGCTGTACTCGGCTTGAGTTACGGGCACTATACGGATGGTTTTCTTTTTAGTTCCAAGATCTGTCTATTTGCGGGAATCACTCTGATAATGCCGACACTTTTTAATGTAAGACTTCAAGACATCAAACTGCTCTTTGAATACAAGGGTGTCATAGCAAAGAGCCTGCTTGCAAACTACCTTATACTACCCACCATAGCCTTGATGATAGGTCTATTAACAGATAACTTTGGCCTTGCTGCAGGGCTGTTTCTACTCTCTGTTCTTAGTGGCGGAGGAATGGTTATGCATTGGATCAAGAAGTCCGAAGCAGACACTTCTATCGGTTTTATCATACTCTTTATCAATCTGATCTTTGTATCACTCTCTCTATTAATGCTGCACGCTTTTGGTACCTACACTTCGCAGTACTTTGGTGAGTCATATTCCAATGAAGTGCATGTCAGCAATTTTGCCAGAGCCGTTATCATCTTACTGATCATTATTCCCTTTGCCCTCAGCCGAGTGATCTTATATATAAGACCTCTTCAAAACTTCATAGTACGAAAACGCAGTTATATCAGCAACATCAGTATCTTTATCATTGTTTCATATCTCTTCGGTCTTCAAAACTCTCAGCTTCTTTTTGAGCTTTATGATTTTGAACCTGAGCTTATATCTATCTCGATTATTGCAGTCCTTGCCTTCTACATCTCAATTTTTCTTATCTCAAGACTTCTCTATGATCTTAATTCTAAACAAGAAAGAGCAGCTTTTTGGCACAGCATAACCCGATACATAACTCTGGCCTTGGTTATCTCGACCTTCACAACAAATACCTTTGGCATTTCCATGATCTTGCCAATCATGTTTGCCTATATAGTCCAGATACCTTTTGCGATCTATATAGATAAAAAGATGATCTCACAGCACTATTCTTCTAGCAATAGATAAAAACTACTTCCAAATCAGATAGCCTATAAAGGGAATGTCCGACTTCCCTTTGCTGAACGTACAGACGGACTTGGTTTCGTCCGGATTTTTTGGCAAGATAGCAGATGGAATGACCCCAATAAACTAGCATATGTCAACTCTTCTATATGAAAACAGCTTAGCTTAGTGCCATTCCCACCTTACACCTTATTACCATCCTTTAGACTTCTTCTCTTACTCACTTATCAGCATCATCTATACTTTTTATCGGGATGGTGATAATGAAATTGGCACCATTATTATTTTCTACCCTGATCGTTCCCCCGCAATGTTCTTCTATAATAGTCTTTGACATATACAGACCAAGCCCTGTACCGTTGAGCTTATCTTTGGTAGTAAAATAAGGTTCAAAGATCTTATCCATAAGTTCTTCAGAGACTCCGCCGTTATTATCCGAAATAATAATAGACTGCTTGTCTTCACCGTTTTTTATAACACTCAAGCTTATTCTTGCATCTGGTGTCTGATTTTCGAGTAATACATCTTTAGCATTTTGCATAAGATTCAAGAGCACTTGAACCAGTTCATTCGAATAAGTAAAAACCGGTTCTTGAGTCTCATATCTCGTATGGATGGTAATATTGTGATTTTCAATAAAAAGCTTGATGATAGAAAGGGCTGACTCTACTACCTCGCTAAGGACAACGGGTTCTTTTCTCTTGTCGGGTCTATAGAAGTTTCTAAAATCATCAATTGTTTTGGACATATACTGTACATATTTATCAATATTATCAAGTGTTTTCCCTAACTCATCTTTCCTGATCTCTTCCAATGCCATACGCATCTTCAATACGCTTGTGGCAGCTGCTATTGAACTTAGAGGCTGTCTCCATTGGTGAGCGATCATGCTTATCATCTCGCCCATAGCTGCCATTTTTGACTGTTTGTAAAGTAGGGCATCCTTTTCTTGAATCTTCTCTTGATAATGTACAAGTTCCGTGATATCCGTAAGGGAGAACACATTTCTATTTTTTTCATCGAGATTCATCTCACTTGCATTGACTAAGAATATGTGTGCAACTGCCTCTTTTAAGATTTTAACCTTGAATGTTTTGGATGGATGCAGATGAATATAATCTATCCAGTGCACTCCCTCTTTGTCCTTTGCTAGATAATCTTCATCATCAACTTCTTCAAATATTTCGGATATGCACTCATGATCTTTTATGAAATCATTTATGCTTTCAAATCCTGTAAATTTCAAAAATGCTTTGTTCACACTGAATAAGGTCTCTTTACCAATAGTTGATATAATAATATTCTGACTGGTATCAAAAACAGCATGAAGAAGCTTTTCATTAAATACAGTTAAGCGCTGAGCTTCTTTAAGTTCAGCCATGTGCGTATCATGGACTTTCTTTAATGAGCTCGATAGTCTATTAAAAGAGTTCTTTAAAAGGAAATACATCAAGATACTAAAGAATACACCTGTCAATGCGAGTATTATAGTAAATTCTCTTTGAAGTGTGACAGTCTTCGTGATATCATGAAAAAATAGGAGATGTGCCTTTTTTTCATCTTTAAAATCGTTCATACTATAGGTATATACAGAATAATGATGATCTTCAGTTTCGAGCATTACATTCTGAGAAAAGCTATAAGAAGAGGGAAGACGTTCAAGTAAGCTAAGCACATCTTCATTGACACTGCTTTGAAGCAGATATTCATTTAGACTAAAAGAAGAGTCCCGTTTAAAAAGCTTTAGATTCTCTTCTTTGACAAAAAACACTCCTTTATGGCCTGTAAACTCATGGATCGCTTTGGTGAAATGGTTTGGATTAATGCCGAAGTCCAAAGACCCGAGATACTCCCCTTGATAAAAGATCGGTGTTAACAGCCTGAAGACTGTTGAATACTTGCCCGTTTCATAACCCGTCAAGACCCGCTGCTGTTCATGAGCCGCCTTAACCATCGGCCTGATATCTGAGAGATAATCATCATAGACTTCTGGTTTATGCATGCGCAAAAATGCCGTACCGTCAGCCTTGTGAAAGAGCATGATCTTAAAGTTTGGATCTATATCTGTCCAGAGTTTCCATTTTGATCTCAAGAGTTCATACAGGGCTTCTCTCTTTCCCTCCTTCATCAACTCTTTGGCTTTTGTAGTATTTAAGACGGTGTCTGCCATCATCTTATAATGACTAATGCTGGTATTGATAGTTTGTTTAACACCACGGTGCAGAGAGGTCTTAAATTCAGCTTTTGCATATTCAAAATTTCTTTGTTGTTCTATATAGATCAATACGATAGAAATGATGATAAACAGTGAAGTCAGCACAAATGTCACTAACATCATCCTGTTTTTAAAACCGACTCCTGATTCTTCAATCATTGTAAGTCCTTTCACTGTTTATAATATAAGTTTTAATTATGACATACTTATCTGTATTTTCATCTCTTTAAAAAAACTATATAAACAGGAGTTCTCCTGTGGTAAAATACAGATATGATAGATTACACATTCCCTCTTTACAGACCTCCGGCAGAAGCAGATAATATTATCATTCAAGCCACCTATGGATGCAGTTATAACAGTTGTACTTTTTGCTCTATGTATAAAAGCAAAAAATATGAGATAAGAGATATTGAAGATATTTATAAAGAGATTGACTCTCTTGCAAATGCTTATCCTCATGCACATAAAGTCTTTTTAGCTGATGGGGATGCCTTATCTTTACCAACTGAGCATCTGCTGAGATTATTAAAATATCTAAAACTTTCCTTCGTAAAACTAAAAAGAGTATCTGTATATGCAACTGCGCAAAATATATTGGAAAAATCTGAAGAAGAGCTAAATCTTTTGCAAGAAAACGGTCTTAATCTTATTTATTATGGCATCGAGACAGGAGATGATTCCTTATTAAAGAAAATAAACAAGGGTGTCAATTCTACTGAAACAATCCACTCTTTGAATAAGGTTTCAAAGGCCAATATTAAAATATCTGCAACTGTAATTTTAGGTATTGGCGGTAAGACCTATACCTATGCACATATAAAAGAGACAGCCCATATAATCAATAGCACTACTGTTAATTATCTATCCACCCTGCAACTTGGTTTAGAGGCTGATGTTGAAGAGAAATTTTATAGACACTTCGATAACTTTAAACCCCTAGATGATTATCAAGTCCTAGATGAGCAAAAGAGGTTCTTGGAACTTTTAAAACCAGGCAACAAGGTGATTTTCAGATCAAACCATGCTTCTAATGCCCTACATCTAGCAGGCACACTGCCTAAAGATACAAGCCGATTACTTCAAGAGTTAAAAGAAGCCCTTTTAATAGGTAGTAGTGCCTTAGTCCCTAATATTTTCAGAGGCTTTTAAACTCTTATCAATGACGCCAAACTCTGAATGCACTGGGCTATCCCTGAAAACATATGGATAAGATATTTAATCCCTGTTTTTCAACCAAAGAGCAGGGAAAATAGACAGGACTTGGTTTAGATATAAGTAGAAGAATGCTTAAAGAGTATATAGATGGAGCCGTCTTTAGCATTTTTGTAAAAGATATAAACACTTAGGCTCTATCTTCCATCGTCTTTGTAAAAAGAAGCCTGAAATCCTAATTTTTTATCTAATTTCTTCAAAGGCCTCTTTGCAAAGCCTAGTTATTTTTTTAAAATTTTTTTGAGCAATATCTTCTTTAGACACGATCCAACTACCTCCCACACAGATGACATTATCAAGTGAAAGAAAATCATTAAGATTATTTAGCTTGACACCACCTGTAGGACAAAAATACATTGAAGGAAAAGGACCACTAAATGCCTTAAGTGCTTCCACTCCCCCTGCAACTATAGCGGGAAAAAGTTTACAGTACTCAAAGCCGTTATTTTGAGCCAGCATCACCTCTGAAGCTGTTGCAACCCCAGGGATAAGAGCGGTATTCAGCTCTTTTGACGTGTTCATCAGCTCTTCGCTGATACCCGGGCTGAAAACGAACTGCGCCCCGTATTCAAATGCCTGTTTAAAGCCCCGGGCATTAAGCACCGTACCTGCTCCCACATGCATCTGAGGCATGGACTTGGCAATAGCCTCTATCGACTTCAGCCCCGCCTGTGTACGCAGAGTGATCTCCATAATAGAGATACCCCCTTCTAATAAGGCCTCCGCAAGAGCTAAGGCATCTTCCACTCTTTCCAAGGAAATGACCGGTACGATAGGTGAAACAGACATCACTTCACTTGCTCTCATGCCCTCTCCTTTCCACTAAGATCAAAGATACTCGCTCCCTCTTCCGCAGAGCCTATATGTTGACGAACAGAAACGAAAAGCTCACGCCCGAACCCATGCCGGTTCGCGTTCAGATCCGGAGGAAGAACCGATCTCTGTACCAGGACCTCATCCTCTACCAAGAGCATAATCTCTCCTTTTTGCGCATCAAAACGGATCTTGTCACCACTGTGAATCTTTGAGAATATCCCTCCCTCAAGAGCTTCAGGATAGACATGAATGGCTGATGGCACCTTTCCCGAGGCACCCGACATTCGCCCGTCCGTGATAATAGCCACCTTGAAACCCCTTTCCTGAAGCACCCCAAGAGGCGGCATTAGTCCATGCAGTTCCGGCATACCGTTAGCTTTGGGTCCCTGATATCTTACCACTGCGATAAAATCTCTCTCCAGTTCACCCCTTTTAAAGGCAGATTGAAGGGCTTCTTGAGAGTCAAATACAAGTGCCTCGGCTTCAATAAAAAACTGCTCTTTTTTAAGCGCGGAGGTCTTAATAACGCTTCGTCCTATATTTCCGCCCAAGAGTTTAAGCCCCCCTACTTTTCCAAAAGGTTCTTCTATACTAGAGATAACATCCTCGTCTCGTGACATTTTCGCACCCGCCTCAAAGCTCAGATGACCGCTGTGCAGACTCGGTTCTACTATGTAAGAATCCAAACCTTTTCCCACCACTGTCTCAACATCTGCATGAACAAGGCCCGCATCAAGAAGCTGAGATATAACGACGCTCATCCCCCCCGCTTCTCGAAAATGATTCACATCAGCCTGACCGTTTGGATACATCTTGCATAACAACGGAGTCACCTTTGAAATGGCATCAAAGTCATCCCAGTTAAGAACTATACCCGCCGCTCTGGCCATGGCAATCAGATGTATAGTATGGTTACTTGAGCCCCCTGTTGCCATAAGCCCGACTATAGCATTGACAAAACTTCTCTCATCAACAATATCTGCTATTGCCTTATGATTTTTATCTCTTTGCGCCATGCTCAAGATTTTTTTTGCCGCCTGAGCTGTCAAGGCTTCTCTAAGTGGGGTGTTTGTATTAACAAAGGAGCTGTTGGGAAGCTGTAGTCCCATCATCTCAAGGAGCATCTGATTGGAGTTTGCCGTACCATAAAAGGTACAAGTACCGCTACTATGATAAGAGGCGGATTCTACTTTAAGCAGGGCTTCTTCGCTTATATTTCCTTTTGCTGCTTCTTGACGTATCCTTGCTTTCTCGGCGTTGCTGATTCCTGAGGGCATAGGTCCTGCAGGCACAAACATACCCGGAAGATGTCCAAAAGACAAGGCTCCGATAACCAGTCCGGGAACGATCTTGTCACATACTCCCAGATACAAGGCTCCGTCAAAAACATTATGCGAAAGTGCTATAGCCGTGCCCATAGCAATATTGTCCCGGCTGAAAAGACTTAACTCCATACCCGGCTGTGATTGTGTAATCCCGTCACACATCGCAGGAACACCCCCTGCCACCTGACAAGTTGCCCCCTCATCCATTAATGTTCGTTTGATAAGGGCGGGATAGAGTTTATAGGGTTCATGGGCGGAAAGCATATCATTATAAGCCGTCACTATAGCGATATGAGGACTTTGCATCTTTGAGAGAGAAAGCTTCTCACTCTCTTGCATGGGTGCCATAGCATGTGCGAGGTTACTGCATCCGAGTCTATTTCTATTGACACCATGGCCTTTTGCTGCAGCTATGCGCTTAAGATAAATTGACCGGCTGTGAGATGAGCGTTTTTGTATCTGCTCGGTGACCTTTTGGATTATATCATTCATGAAAATACACCTCTACATCTGTTGTCTCTTGAAACAATACCGAACGAATCGGCATTTCATACATATCCTCTGAGCCTATAGCTTCTGTATAAACGGACAACTTTTCCTTACCCTCAATATGAAGATATAGATGCTTGGCACTTAAGATTGCCTTGAGAGTCAGGCTCATACGTATATAAGGTGCAGTCTGAGGCTCTATAGAGATGCATGTATGTGTTTGATTAAGGTTAAAGGCCTGTGCTAACTTATCATTTTGCGGGAACAGAGAGGCCGTATGCCCATCATTTCCCATCCCTAAGATTACAACATCAAATGGATAGAGTTCTTCTTCAATAGTTTGACTACACTCTTCTTCAGCCTCTTGCGCACTCATCTTATCATTATACATCCCGACAAAAGCTGCCTTGCTTGCATTTTCTTGAAGAAGGTATCTCTTAACCAGATTTTCGTTGCTATCCTCATCTTCTATACAGACCCATCTCTCATCGCACAAGCCGACAGTGACCTTTTCCCACTCTATCTCGCTTTTTCGAAGTCTTTCAAAAAGAGATTTAGGTGTGCTTCCGCCTGAAACAATCAACGAAGCTTTTCCAGTTTTTTCAATCGCGTATTGAAGCTGTTGCGAGATACTTTTGCTAAGTTCTTCTATCAGCTCTTTTTGCTCTACAAAAGCGTGAATACGTTTAGACATCATGCCAACTTCTGCCGTCTCTTGCGATCAACTCTATACCTGCACTTGGCCCATCTGTTCCTGCACTGTAGGTTTTCATCGGGATGATATTGTCTGCCCAGCCTTCTAAGATAACATCCGCCCATTTCCATGCTGCTTCTACCTCATCCAAACGCATAAACAAGGTTGGGTTTGCCCTGACGACATCCAGGAGAAGACGCTTATAAGCATTGGGCTGGTGTACCGTCTTCTTGGAAGCATTAAGCTCAAGAGTCACCTCATGAAGCTTCATCTCATCACTCAGTCCGGGGGTCTTGTTCATCAGCTTTAAGTGAATACTCTCCTTTGGCTGAAGGGTTATAACAAGCTTATTCTCAGAGATAGAGTTCTCACTGTTTGGAAAGATTGAATGAGGTACAGACTTAAACTGGATCACTATCTCTGAATTTTTCTTTTTCATACACTTTCCGCTTCGTAGATAAAAAGGCACACCGTTCCAACGCCAGTTATCTACATCTACACGAAGTGCCGCAAAGGTTTCTGTGCTACTTTCAGCTCCCCCCTCGCCTTCAAGATAAGCCTCAACCGATTTTCCCTCACATACACCCTGTGAGTATTGGGCTCGAACCGTCTTTTCTTTTATATCTAAGGGGCTCATAAGACGAAGAGAACGCAGGACTTTTACCTTCTCATCACGTACACTGTCTGCATCAAGCGAACAAGGCGGCTCCATCGCTACAAGACAAAGAAGCTGTATAAGGTGGTTTTGGATCATATCACGCATAGCCCCATACTCATCATAATACCCCCAACGACCTTCTACACTGACGCTCTCGGCCACCGTGATCTGAACATGGTCAATATTGCTTGAATCCCAAAGCGGCATAAAAAATCGGTTTGAAAAACGAAGTGCCATGATGTTCTGCACCGTATCCTTACCAAGATAATGGTCAACCCTATAGATCTGAGGTTCTTGAAAATACTTCAGCACTTCCTCATTGATCACTCTGAAGGATTTCAGGTCACGTCCAATGGGTTTTTCAAGTACTACTCGACTCTGTTCATTGACTAGATCCCATCTGCTTAAAGCCTTACAAATAGTTCCAAAAAAGTTAGGTGAGGTAGAAAGGTAATTTACCCTTTCTCTGTGCGGATATATATCCAAGAGCTCTTTCAGGGTCGTGTAAGTCTCTTCATCTGCAAGATCTACAATAACCATATGAAGCTGCTCTTTAAATTTATCAAAGCTAGCCTCATCAAACTCTTCAGAGCCTAAAAACTCTTGAAGCTTAGACTTAAGCAAGTCAATATGCTCCTCATTTTGCATGCTCTTTCTTGTGACAGTTATGATCCGTATCTGATCATTTAGATACCCAGCACTGCTTAAGTGGTAAAGTGCCGGCATAAGCTTTCTAAAGGCCAGGTCTCCATGACCGCCAAAGATTGTGATATCACATACATTTTCTATTTCGTTCATATGCTTCTTCTTTATAAAAGGTGTGAACAGCTTTATATTGAAAGTATCAGAAAATATAAGTATAACTAATTTAATAATGATAAAAGTTATTTTTTATTATTAATTGTATATAAATTTAGATTTAAGAAGTAGTTTAGAGGGGAAGTCTATTTTACTCCGCTGTTTACAGAAAATAAACACTGCACATAAACATCAGCCCACTTCTTTTCAAGATTCTATTTAGCAATTTAGACAATTAACTTTATATTAAGCCTTTGAGCTATAAAATTCTGCACTCTATTTAGCGAATATGCTAAATATCTATAAGGACAATCAATGGCTGATAAAAAAATCTTTGCCGGTATTCTTGCTACTATAGTAGCTTCTTTGTGTTGTGTCACTCCCGTTCTTGCTGTCTTAGCAGGTTCAAGCTCTTTAGCTTCTAGTTTTTCATGGATGGAGCCTTATCATAACTACCTTCTTGCTTTGACTGTTATTATTTTGATGTATGCATGGTGGGATAAGTTAAAGCCAAAAACAGCAGATATAGATTGTGCCTGTGATGAAAAAATCGGATTTTTTTCAAGTAAGAAATTTTTAGCGATAGTGACACTTTTTTCTATTGTCATGCTGACTTTTCCACAATGGGGATATGCTTATTTTGAGACTGAAAAAGCTTGTTCGACCTGTGTATCTGAGCCTGTGAAAAGCACTCCTGCAGCAGAGCCTAAGCAAGAACCTGAAGAGGCTCTTGCAATTGAGGAAGAAGAAGAGGCAGAAGAACTTTTTGTTTTAAAATATCTAAGAGAAGAAAAAGCCAATCCGACTCCGTCTCCATCAGGACCGGCATGTAGCGGCATAGGATACAAGGAAGCTGATGACCTGATGTATTATGCGAAACAAGAGGTCAAAGAGCTTTCTGCAAGCCTTGTCTATAAGATGCTTACTAATGATGAAGATGTGATTTTGCTTGATGTAAGAGAAGCAGATCAAAGATCTGAGGGCGAGATATATGCTGATGAGTCTTATGCTATGACCAGAGGTAATATGGAGTTTAGGATCATGAATATGCTCAAGAACAAGGACGCGGTAATTGTTGCGTATTGTCGTAGCGGCGGACGCAGTCTTTTTGCGGCACAGACACTTAACAAGCTGGGCTACAAGAATGCTTATAACCTAAAAGGCGGACTAAAAGAGTGGGCTCTTTCGGGTTATCCCTTTGAAAACGGTTTAGGCCTAGTTGTTAAAGTAGAGGCTGAGTAAGAGTATGGCAGGACATGAGCAGATCATCAAACTATATTCTGAGTTGGCACAGCAGCCGAGTAAAGATTTTGGCTGGGACAAGGGAATTGAAAATGCCAAAGCACATAACTACTCAAATGAGTGGTTTGAGAAACTTCCTTCTAAAGTGTGGGACTATTGCGCCGCGGTAGGAAATCCTTTTAAGCTCGGTCCTATAGAAGAAGGTTCTACCGTTTTAGACCTTGGATGCGGGGCGGGAGTCGATGTCTTAGTATCTGCCCTTTTAGTCGGTGAAAAAGGCCGGGTGATCGGCATAGATATAACACCAAAAATGGTTGAAAAGGCCAAAGAACATGCCAAGCTGGCAGGATTTTCCAATGTTGAGATACTAGAAAGCAGTTTTGACAATATAGGACTCGAAGATGAATCTGTAGATGTGGTCATCTCAAACGGGGCGATTAACCTTACCTCATGCAAGGAGAGTGTATTTGCAGAGATATACAGGGTCTTAAAGCCTGAGGGAAGGATCATGTTTACAGATATGATCGACACCTCAAATGAAGACGATTGCGGTTCATGTTGTTCTTCTAGTGAAGATGAAGATGACTGGGCTAACTGTGTGGCAGGGACATTAAGAGAAGAAAAACTCAAAGAGATCATGCATAATGCAGGATTTGGAGATATCGAATGCACGGGCTTGACCCACTACAAGACATCCGACACGACTTTTGGCGCAAGCTTTAGAGCAAGAAAGATAGCAGGTGACACATTCAGAGAAGCACATTGGGATAATATCTTTAAGACAAAAGATTATACTCAGGTCTTATGGCATCAGGTCTCACCAGAAAGCTCATTTAAACTCATCAACACCTACGCAAAAAAAGATGAGAAGATAATAGATGTAGGTTGCGGTGCTTCTCTTCTTGTAGATCACCTATTAGAGAGTGGATATAAGAACATCAGCCTTCTTGACACATCCAAGACCTCTCTTGATATTGTTAAGAACAGACTAGGCAACAAGTCAGGTATCCCTACATATATCTGCTCAGATATCATAAACTTTATTCCATCTGAAAAGTTTAATATTTGGCATGATAGAGCTGTTTTTCATTTCTTGCTTCTTAAAAAAGAGAGAGAGAAATATTTTGAGGTATTACAGAAAAGTCTTGTCTGCGGCGGTATAGCCATCATCAATACCTTTGCCTTGGAAGGACAGACTCAATGTGCCGGTCTAGATATAATCCAGTATGACGCGATTAAGATGTGTGAAGAACTCCCGGCTGGGCTAGAACTTATAAAAGCCGAGGATTTCATTCATATCACACCTTCTAAGGGTGAACAGGCATACAGCTCTTTTGTCATTAAAAAATTATAGCATTTAGGGGATTATCTAGGCTCTAAGACTTAGAGCCTAGCAAAAGAGATTAGTCGATTGGAATATAGGCAAAACCTTCATTTTGCTTATCTATGAGACCGATTGCCGCATTAGGAACCATAGTAACATACGAATAAACATCATTTTCATCTATCTTAAGTCTGTTCATACCCGCCTTACACATCAAGAATGTCACCTCATAAGTATCTGCCATAGAAGATATACGCTTTTGCAAGTCCGAATGCCCTTCAAGAAGTTTTTTATCTTCTTTAAAAGGTGAGTTCTTCGGATCTTTTACAAAGAACTTGTAAGCTCCACCATGAATGACTACTACCACTTCTAACTCTTTTAATTGACTCTCATAATGTGTTTTATGCGCGACAATACCCTTAAGCACTTTTTTCTCAAAACTAGTAATGTCGCTTGTCGTCAGATCAAAAACAACTTTTGCAACCTCTTCATCAGCGCGTAAAAGTCCAAGCATAGCCAGTAACAAGATAATCTTTTTCATAATAATTCCCTAGTATTTTTTTGCCTAAAGTATAACAAGATTTTATATATCATTCTGTCGCATCTCTTAAAATAGCCTCAAAATCTGTTTGGGCTTTCATTAGCACTTTTTTAGCTTCTGCATTTTCAATATAAGCACTGCTCATCCAGTTATAAACACCCGGAAAGCCCATAACGATCTTGTTCTCATCTTTTTTCTTGTAGAACATCATCGTACAAGGAGCAAAGGCTGCCGCTTCAGGATTTGTCTTAGAGACCGTATAGATAACCTTCAACTTACAGATAGAGTAGGTGTCATAAAAGTCAAAAGGGCTCTCTACCGTATCTTCTTTTGTCAGCATATAGTTATATTCAGTGTAGTTAGACATCACAAAACCCGCAGGCTTGAAACCGTCTTCAATGACCATCTGAAGTTCATCCTTCGTTTCTGCCCAATCTTCATCGACTTCTACTTCAAATATACTCACAAGAGGACCTTCTGCCTTAAGTGCTTGCTGCGAACTCTTCATCTTGGCCGTCGGAAGAGCCTTCTTCAGTGTCTCTATCATGCTCTTTTCAATCTTATGCAAAAGCTCATCTTTGAATCCGAGTATTTTCTCTTGAGCCTGAGCCGACAATATTGATACGTGCAAGAAATCATCACCCTTTGCCTGATAAATACCCACTCCCATAGGTACAAAGATACCTGCAGTAGGATGCTTTTTAACAAGCTCTTGTGAATACTCTGTATGAAAAACTGTTAAGAGAGTCATCACATTAAAACCTGTTTGCTGGAACTGTATCTTAAAAGGCCCGTTCATCTCACTGTTGGCTGATATATAATAGCCGTTCTCAGACAGAGCTTTTTCAATGACTTCAGGGCTATATTTACCCTCTTTATTTTCAATATCAAAGAGGTATAGATCCCCTTGCGCATAAACTGAACTGATTCCAAGGATCAGATAAAGTGTTATTAGTATTTTTTTCATTTTTTTCCTTATAATTTAATGTATGTCCAGCCAAATTTAGACTTTTCAATTATTTCAACGATACCGGCTGTCACGATTTCCGTACCCTCTATGAGTTCCGACTTATCTATCTCTTTAGTGCGCATTGTGTTTCCACAGGCAACAAAAGAGACCTCATACAGCATCAGTGTCTTCACACGCTCTGCAATTTTTGTATGCTTTTTAAGCACGCCTTCAATACCGCCTGCATAAGCGACAATCTCCATCTCGACATTTTCAGGTCCGTAAAACTTCAAGACATTATTTGCCGTGCTTAGTACATGGTTTATCTCTTTTTCATCAGCACTTGAGATCGACAATACGATTTGACGGGGTTCTAGCATAGAAGGCTTAGGCTCAGCAAACTCTGTCTCTCCAAAGAGAGTAAGGACTAGACTTATCAGTATTAGTAATTTTCGCATTTTAATACTCCTTGCATAGTTTTTGACTCAGCTTTTTAAAATCTTTTATATTCCAAGAACCTTTAATTTTTTTTACAATCTTTTTATCTGAGCTCAAAAAGACAAAGGTCGGTGTCACTTGAACATTAATCCCTTCAGGCAAGATCTCGTGTGAAAGGTTCAGCTTTACCGGTATAAAACAAGACTCAATCCAAGCACTCATCTCTTTGTCATTAAAAACATTATTTGTCATCTCTTTACAGAAATGACAATTATCACGTACGACATCAAGCATTAGCAGTTTATGCGTCTTCTTCGCCTTGTCTAATCCCTCTTCCAAAGTCAGCCATTGTACGGCTTGCAAACTGATCATTGAAGAGAGAAAGAGAACTGTTAACAGTTTATTCATTTTCCCACTCCATCATACGATACGTAACTTCCACATTTTGTCTGTGCATGAGCTCATAAAGTGCAATATCTTTATATTTTTGCATTTTAATTTTTTCTACTGCCTCATCTATTTCTATCTCTTTATCCAAGGCCTCTAGAACCTCCGTTCTTAACTCTTTAAGATAATTGTATGTCATGTCTAATGCCGATATATCGCTCAACTCTCCATGACCGCCGACAATGATATTTAGGTCCATCTCTTTTATCTTCTCAAGAATCTTTATCCAACCGTTTATATTTCCATCCCTTAAAGAGAGGATTCTGTCGTTAAAGATAAGATCACCCCCAAAAAGAGCCTTTAATTTCGGAATATAGACGAAAAGATCACTATTGGTGTGGGCTTTATAATCTACATATATAATCTTAATTTTCATATCATTTATGTTTAGCATCTCATCTTGGGAGATAAGAGATGCAGGGATGGTCGGCACCGTTAAGGAATAGGCCTTAGGAGAAATACGCTGCTCCATCCTAGGAGTTTCATTAGCATTTAACAGGTCTTTAAATTCAGCAGAGCCGAGAATAGTTGCCCCAACTGAAAGATAATAACCGTTACCAAGCCAGTGGTCATCATGCGTATGCGTATTTATAACATGAGTCACCGGCATTTTTTTTATCTTATTTACCGATCCGTGTGCCTCTTTGGCATACAGATAAGTCGGTCCAGAGTCGATTACTAGCCAACTCTTCCCCGTATCCACGAAACATGAGTTAACCATGTTACCGTTGTTCTTCGTATCCATCACCTCAGGCTTTCCAAAAAAACAGTACACACCCTCACCCACCTTCGTGGGCTTCAAGCCATATTCAAAGGCAAAAAGAGAGTTCACTGCAATAAGGATAATCCAAAATGATTTCATCTATATCTCCTTCTTAGAACAGGTAGTTAACTTCGAAACGGTACTCATTGTATGAGTTTTGATCAACAACACCTGTTGACGCATCTGCATCAACCATTGCCATACGAAGCTTAAGCTCGAGATTTGGAGCAGACTTGAAAGTCTTCTGAACATCTAAGTGAATGATACTTCTATCTGTTTTACTGATACCTGCTCTTTCAGTATCATAATCCATCTGAGCATAATCAAGTGAACCACGAAGACCTTCAACCATACCGGCCTTACCAAGGTCATAAGCAGCTTTGATCATCCATGACTTAGTGTCCGCTTCCCAGTTATACTGTGCCATTGAACGTGTATAGCCCCCTGTTGGGAATCCACGCCATGGTGCGATGATGTCGGCATCATCAGCTATAACTGAATAACCAGCCATTATCTTACCAGCACCCTTTGCAAGTTGTAAACGTGCCATCCATGCACTAGCATCTACGCTATTAGCATCACTATACCCACCTGTATTACCAGAAAGTGCTGCACCGCCGATTGCACCGGCACCCTCATCCATCTGGTGAATATAACGAGCACCCGGAGTCAGACTCCAGCCATCGCCCACGTCGACCTTATAGTTTGCTTCAAAAATCGCAGAAGATACGTAACCGTCTATGTACATACCGTCAAAGTTCAGTTTAAGACCTTCAAGAGACTTGTTCTCTGCTGTTAAAACGATCATACCCGGATTAACATCTTCGCCCGCAGCTATAATATTAGTAGCGCTCAAGCCCTTATGTTGTCCGGCGTCATCATTAAAACTAGTGCCGCCAGAAGCGATAACACTGTGGAAGCTAGTGTGATCACGAAGCTTCTGTCTTGTGAAGTAAGCTGCCCTTAGTCTTGTATCAGAAATGTCCTTACTATCAATAGAGTAACCCTCAAATGTATTTGGGATCATCTTCGTATCATTTGAGCGCAAAAGAGTACTTTCAAAGATCTGACGACCGGCTTTTACACTGCTTTTTCCAAGCTTGTACTCTACATATGCAAGAGCAAGTACATCCATAGGAGCGCCCGGACCGTCACCACGGTTATAAGTATCCTTACCAGCCTTACCAAAATCTTTACCCGGGTAAGCGCCATCTGTGTTCTTAGTGTCAATTGTATGAGATGTATACATACCGGCAGTTGCACCAAAGCCATTTAGGTAACCAGTACTATAGATTAAACTACCACCAACACCCCATGCAGAATTATCTTTTGTGCTACCTGCTTTTTCGTTTTCCCAGTCCCAGTGAAACATGTTTGAACGTAGACGTCCATAAAGGACACCCTCACTAAACATTTCATCAATTGACTCAACTGCCTTAGGCGTGACCTTATACTTAATACTCATATTGTTCTTAAGATCACGTTTTTCTGTCTTCAAGGCATGTGCCGATGTGACACCGACTAAACATGCAGCTGCTATGGCCGCTATTCTAATAGTTTTGCTACTTTTCATTTATAACCTTGTCAAAATTTAATTATAAGTATGATACAATTTTACTTGAACTTGTGTTAATACTCATATTCAGATGATAGCTCCAACTATCATCACCTCAAACTACCCCATGATTTTAACTATAAAACCAATGACTTTTTAACACCGTACACCCTTAGTCGGCATCTCTGAAAACACGTTTACATGCTCTTAGAGATACCGACTAAGAGTAACAAACTGCCTTAGCAGCTTGTCTTACCCTTTTGCGGACAACCACAGTCATAATCAAGCAGGGTAACATTACTCTTATTACTTACATTAACGACTTTTTGACGTTTAATATAATCACGTGTGATGTCATACACCGCACGGATCTTATCTTCTTGGAGATTTTCACCTGCATTTTGAAGATTACCACCCCATGATGAGACAATATACGTCTTCTTCGGATCAATAGGCTTACCGGAAACTAATAAATTAGTGATACGCTTTCCTGCAGGAGCTGCAACTGTCATATCATAAGTGACACCACCCAAACGACTCATATCACCACCTTGCTGATAGAGTGGATTTGCATTAAATACATTATCCGCTATATCCTCAAGCAAGCTAGAAATACGTTTACCTTGAAGTTCAAAGGTATATACGTTTGGATAGGTAATACCACACATCTCATAAACATTATCCATCAAGATGTCATCTCCCGGAAGGACTGTTGTTCCCCAACGGTATCCCGGAGTAAAGGAAATATCACATTTCATCTCGTCCATGATCGCATCATTGATAAGCTGATCAAAGGTCGAGTGGAAGGTGTCACGTTTGTATAATAAGCCCTCAGTCTTACCTAAAACCTCATTAAGTTCTTTATCAAAAGGTGCATAAAGCTCGTTTACAAGCTTTACCCCTTCAGGATCGGCAGGGATGATATTAGAGGCAATAGGAATAAGTTTATATTCATAATCCTTTACCCTACCGTCTTTAATATCTATATCCAGTCTTCCTATATACTTACCGTGACTACCTGCAATGACAACAACAGTCCCGTTAATAGTAATCGGCTTTGGTGAAGGGTCATGTGTATGACCACTTAGGATAAAGTCAATACCGTTAACCTTGCGTGCTACTTCTTGATCTACACTAAAGCCGTCATGTGAAAGGACAACAACACAGTCAACCTTATGTACTTTACGCAGTTCATTTACATATTCCTGAAGTGTATCTAAACGTAGTCCAAAACTCCAGCCTTCTGTAAACTCTTTTGGGTTAGCTGTTGAAGTAAACGGGAAAGATTGACCAATAATACCGATCTTAGCTCCACCCCGTTCTTCAATTGTATATGGTTCGAAGATCAGTTCTTCATACTCATCTGCAAAAGGATCATTTCCTATAACATTTTGAGTAACAAACTTAGCATCTAGTTTTTCTATCAACTCTTTAACACGTTCTTTACCGTATGTGAATTCCCAGTGTCCAACCATTACATCTACACCAAGATAGTTTTGCGCTGTAACAATCGCTTCACCTCTAGTCTTTAATGCAACACCTGTACCCTGCCAAGTATCACCAGAATCTAGGAAAAGTACATTCTCTTTTCCACGTTCTTTCTTGATCTGATTGATAAGCGTTTTCATATGAGAGATACCGCCCATTTTTCCAAACTTTTTAGCCAAGGCTTCAAAATCCATATGCGTATCGAAATAAGCATCTAATGAACTAGGCTCAAGACCATAATGTTTGGCAAAAGACTCACCACATAAAAATCCTGGTGTTCCCGTTAGATTTGGAGCAGAGATCAAGGTTGACGGCTCTCTCCAATATAGTGGCTTAATATGTGCATGAAGATCACACATATGAAGAAGTGTCACCTTGCCTTTTGCATTAAAATCATACAAATCTTTTAATGAAATATCAGCAGGTTTTTTTCCGCTGATAGTACTCGCGCAACCATTAGAAACTGATACCAGTCCCAATGCCGCAGCGATTTGCATAAAGTCTCTTCGTGATATATCCATTTATCTACCCTAACGCTTTAGACCAGGAATTGCAATTTCCTTGCCCTTTGCTTGTTTTGTAACATACACTTCAAGTGCAACCATCTCTTTTGATCCGATAGGAATTACTGCTAAGAGAGCATTTTTCATACAGCCCTGAAAACGGCGCTGTAAGGTTCGCAGTGAAGACTTTGTCATACGGTAAGCAGGCCATGTCCCGCCGGCTGCAACTGCACCAAGATCAGGAAGAGGCTGAGTACGTAGTACCGCTCCGATAATGTCTGTCGAGTGGCAACTCATACATGAAAGACCGCGTCCGCCGCGCTTAGTAGTAAAGACTTCTTCACCTAGAGCGTAAGCCTCTTTCATATGTTTGTTAGCTTCAATATCAATATTTATCTTCTCTTCATTTGCAAGAGATTTAGCATAAGCACTCATCGCAAACATATCTTTACTCTTTAGCTTAAAAGGTTTATGTCCATTTTGTGCCATTAAGGCCTGAAGCGCCTGATCCAGTCCGACAACCATACCAAGCTTATCTATATAGCGTGGAAAACCCGCTATGTAGGAAGGAAGAGTATCTTCACTTTGGTCTAAAAATTTTGCAAGACCCGCGTCACCGCCACAAAACTCACTAAGTGTCTCTTCACCCGATGCGATCATGATGTCAGCCGGATTGTTTTCCAGCATTTCTGCATACATAGCACGATCAGAATCACTCATTGCAAACTGATCACCGCCAAAAGCCAATACACCGACTAAAGCAGATGCTATAACAATTTTTTTACTAATCATCTTCTAGCCTTTTGGTTTGATTTTTTTGCTTGTCTCGTTTACTTCACCTTTGTTATCCGTGAAAACGACCTTCAACTCACCCTTTTCAGGCACCTTGAAATAGACACTAAAAACAGGGTTTGCTGAGAGGGATTCCCATGTTTTCATTGTAGTAAAAGGCTTTCCGTTAAAGAGAAATTTCACTTCGCTGATATAATTTGCAGGGATGATCTCACCTGTCTTCTTATTTTTACCTGTTCCCGTATCCATTGGATGCATAACCATAAAACTGACTTTAACTACCTCGCCAGTCTTATATTTCTTTGGTTTTATCTTGATTAGTGATTTCATTTTTGCCATAAAGTTTCCTTTTTATTCTTTTTTTAGTGTCTTTCTTTTTTTACAATATGGCAGTGATCAACCACAACCACCAATAGTTACTTTTACATTTTGAGATGCAGTTAAAAACTCACCTGTACTTGTCTCTACCAGGGCCACAACATCTTGAGATGTTCCTAGCTTGATTCTAGCCGCAAAGAGAGCTTTTCCGTTTGCAGGAGTCAAGAAGACGTCTGCGCATCTTACATTTCCGTTTTTAGAAGCGAAAATATGAATTGCTTTCACATAATCTGCATCAGTCATTGGAGAATCTACTTCAACAGTGATAGGCACAACCGCACCGTTTTCTGCGATTTCAGGAGCCTTCATATGTACTTTTGAAGAGGCAACCGCTTTTTTGCCTCCAGTAACAGCATTAATTGCCGCCTCAATACCTAATGCATTTGGACTCTTAGGCGCATCTGCCCCCATCACCATTGCCGGGCTTACAACTGCTGAAGCAGCTGCTGCCATACCTACTGCTCTTAAAAATGATCTTCTTTGCATACGCTTTCCTTTATTTCTTAATTGATACTATATATGATGTGATATCACAAGTCTCACGCTCGGTGAACAAGCCTGTAGTCAGGTTAATTGTCATGTGAGTGTTCTCATTATCGCTACGTGCATCTGCAATCTTTTGATATACATACTGATGACTTCTTACGCCTGTTTTCACAAAGTACTCGTTATATGAACTTAAGTCCGGTCCAATATCACCCGCACCTTTAGCGCCTTCTATATTGTGACATGCCACACAGTTACCATATTGCTTGTTCGGGATCTTGTCTCCGGGAGCATAAGTCTTACCCGCTTTTCCTTGTTTACGAGCAAGCCCCTTAGGAAGGGCACCCTTTACTTTGCCGCCATTGAGGTTATGAAAAATAAATTTTCCTCTAGCTATAGCGTCCGCATCACCTGTTATACAGCCCTTAGGCATCTTATAGACTTTTACCGGTCCTAAAAGATCCTTAGCAATGATCTCACTTGCACTAGGAGTCTCGATAGCAGAGCTCAAATCTGATGCAAATGCCAAACCCAAACCGATTGTCGTACTTAAAAGCAACCATTTTTTCATACACATTCTCCATGTTGATTTTGGTAAGTATATCTCTGTAGTGTAAAAATAGTGTAAAGATTTGTATTAATTTTATTGATATATATAAGAGTAAGACTTATAAGTTAAGTATAAGATAAACAGATATGATAATATCTCTCTTTTACAAAAGCCACTGAAGTTAGATTATGACTATGAACTTACTTCTGCACTTTCTACAAGGGATGAGGGGAAGATATAGGTAAAAGAACTTTCTTTATCGGGAATAGATACAAGGTCTAACTTGATGTTTGCCTCATCCATAATAGCTTTAACAATATTTAAGCCAATCCCAAATCCGCCCTTATCGATACTTTCTCTATAATAACGCTCAAAAATCATACTTGTATCCACAATACCGATACCGTAGTCTTTAAATATTAGTTTACAGGTATCCTTATCTCGCATAAGCTTCACTTCAATTTCACTCTGCTCATCTGAATATTTTATAGCATTAGAGATAGTATTGTCTACAATTCTTTGCAGTTGGTTTGTATTAAAATTAAGATAGACACCTTCTTCTATATCTGAGACTATTTTTATCCCTTTCATCTGGGCGACTTCATCAAAATATAAAATACGTTCTTGAACAAAGGCCGTGGCATCTATTGACTCATATTCAAAAACAAGTTGTTGATTTTTGATCAGATAATCCATATCATTATAAATATTAGAAAGCGTCTTGCTTGCGGCTTTAATGCGCTGAAGATACTTATTATGAGGATTTTTTCGGTTAAAAAGGTCTATATTTACATTGATGATGCTAAGAGGTGTATTGATCTCATGCATGGAGTCTTTAATAAAGTTATCAAGTTTTTGATTGACTCTTTGAAAAGGAAGGCTGAAACGATTTAAAAAGAAAATCGATAAGAAAAATATAATAACAACAATTGCCAAGGTTATACTTAATACCTTTTGATACACAGAGATATAACTAAGCTGATTTCCGACAATCAGATAATCCGCATCAAAATATCGATCTTCGGGAAGAGGAATGATCAGATATGCATAATTTGAATCATCTATATGATAGCCCGCAGAAAAGTGTTCCAAGGGTGTTTCGATCAGGGTGAAAATCGGCTGAAAGTTCAGATCATATAGACCTGTTTGCAAACGTTTAAAACGTGGAAACTCAAAATAAGATTCACCTGTTTCGTCATATTCTTCCATCGCAGAGATAACTAAGGCGTGATGCTGTTTTAAGAAAAGCTCATTTTGGATCTCGTGAATATTCTTCATGTAAAGAGTATAAATATACAATGGAACCAGTAAAATCATTGTTATAAGTACGGTATAAAGAACTGCATTTTTTAAGGCGTAATAATTATTCAATTATATATCCTAGACCTCGACGATTTTTAATAATATCCAGAGGCAATTTTTTACGCAGATTGTTTATCTGAACACGTATGTTTGCAGGGTCAACATATTCACCCCAGATCTCATCTTGAAAACTTGTGACAGAAACAGCCTGAGCCTTGCAGCGCAGTAAGAGTTCTAAGATCTCATTTTCTGTTTTACTTAAGACGATCTCTTCGTCTTTATAGGCAAGCTTATGTTTTTTGGTGTCATATATAAGAAAGTCACCAAAATCCAGCAGATCCGTATTCTCAAAATAAAAGCTCTTGCAGGCTTGGCTGATGCGAAGCTGCAGTTCGGTAAGATCAAACGGTTTTCGTATATAATCGCAACCGCCGCAGGCATATCCTTCTTCAAAGTCCTGCATCCGTGTACGCGCCGTCATAAAGATAGCCGGTATCTCTATCTTCTCCTTACGTGCCGCCTTAAGAAAGTCAAAGCCATTCATCCCCGGTACATTCACGTCAAGCAAGAGAAGATCAAAATGGGTATCAAAGAGGGCGTCAAAGGCTTCTTTTCCATTCTTGTAACTATATACGTCATAATCAAGGTCTATAAGAAACTCTTCTATACTAATGCGCAAAGAGTACTCATCTTCAAGTAATAATATTTTCATTTAATCTCTCCTTTGATACGTCGTGACATCTTATAATGCAACATCATTGCTATCAACTCTTCTTTTGTATAACTTCCTAGCACATCTTTTGCCTCTTGCATAAACAACTCTCTATCTTCTTGAGGAACAGTATCCTTTAAAGATAGCAAAGACTTATCATATCCGCTGTGATAGACTCTATTTTCATACTGCTCTTTTTTGACAATATCATAAAGTTTGTTACGAGAAAAAGCCAACAAGAAAGAGAGGTTTTCCCCCCTGCTTGCAAAATGTTCCAAGGCCTTCTGTGGAACGACAAAGACAAATGCTCCAATAATTTTGGCCTCACCATTATGCATCTGTTCGTAAAAAATATATTTGTTCTCTTTAAAGAGAACATGTTCCTGACGTAACTTCTTAAAATCAGTACGCTGAAGAAGTTTTAGGTTTACCATATTCATACTTCGGTTCGCAACAATATATTTGGAAACGGTGGGATTGTTTTGCATAAAAACTGCCGTATTATAATAACTCTCATCTAATAAGACATACAGATCAATACCAAACTTATGAAAAAAGTTCGTACTATCATCAAAGAACTGCAAGACTTCTACAAAGCCCTGCAATATATTTGCCTTATAAATAGGAACCGTCGCTTTAATTCCCAGTCTTCGTCCGACTTCTATAGACACTCTTGGCTTTTTATGTTTTTTCACGTCATCAAGATCGCCTCGGTAGAAGTCTAAAGGCATACCCGCACATGTATTTTCTTCATCCCAACTTCGAGAAAAAATATGATAATCAGCAGTAATTATCTGTGCGCGAGTCTCTGTGTTGACATGTTTATTAATTGTATTGATTATATGGTTGAGTTTCAAATGCCCAAAATCATCATCACCCTCTACAAGAGCATTCACTATATCGCTGTTTTCAGAGAGAACAATGGCGAAACGAAGAGCATTCTCTTTCTCTTCGTCAAGTTCTGAGCGAAGAGAGAGACTTAATTGATCACTTACATCATCAGCTATCTGCCAAGATAACTTTGTGTTAAGTCCAAATATACTTATCAACAAGACAATACTAAGAAGAAGAAAGGGAGAAATATATAAAAGGTATTTGAGTTTCATTCATTTTCTTTGATTTATGATAATTATACTATGTTTTTAAATAAGAATATAAATTTAAGTATCATAATCTAAAACATCAAAAAAAACAGTTCTAATAATAAGAAGAACAAAAGCATAGACCTTAGCTAAACCCTTCTATATGAATGTGATATAATACATTCCATATCATTAAGGTTCTTAAACCTTATCTATAAATTTTAGTTTTCTTTTAAAAGGAAGTGCGTGGCTGAAGAAGAAGAGATAATAATTATTGAAGAAGAAGAGGCCGCAGGTGTTGCTTCTTCGCTTAAGGAGGAAGATAAAAAAGTAAAGACTCCCGGTCCTTCTTCAAAAAATATATACATTATTATCGGTTCAGTAGTTTCTCTTATTATTATAATGTTGATCCTTGTTCTGCTCTTATCTTCTGATGATCCTCGTCCTAGGCCAAAATATATAAATATCACACAAGAGCAGACAAAAAAAGTAGATGTAGAAAAGCTTTCATCCTCTCAGCTAGAAAAGATGATAAAAAGAGCCAATATCTTATATGCTCAGGGACAAAAGCCTGATGCTCTCAAACTTTATGAAAAAATTGCTACTTATAGTGAGTCTATCTCTTATTACAACCTTGGGGTGGCAGAGCTAAAAGACAAACAATATGAAAAATCAATACAGAGCTTTGAACTCGCTATTAAAAATAATCAGAACCTCTGCGTAAGTGCTATCAATGCAGCTGTAGCTTCTTTAGAATTAGGAGACACAAAGCGTTTTGAGTCTTATATAAACAAGGCCCACACCTACCTTCCTCAAGAAGCATCTTCTCCTATGTATTCATATTATTATGCACTTGTAAACTTTTATCAAGACAATTACCTTGAAGCACTTTCACCCTTATCACATAGAACTTCCATGGACTACAAAAATATACAAGATCAGCTTCATGCCAAGATCAACACCCTATTCTCATCTTATCATAATGCTATATCTGACTTGGAAAAAGATTATCATGATGAATCAGCCTTAAGCCTTGGTCTTTTGTATGCCAATCTAGGAGACCTGAACTTGGCAAAGAAATACCTTCGTTCTGCCATTCAACAAGGTATAAGTCCGAGTAAAAGCCAACTTGCTCTGGCTCTTGTAAATCTCAAATCAGGTCAGGTTCGATCTGCTTCAAATCTTTTGGAAAATATTACTGATATGTATCCGCAAGAGGTATATACACATTATCCGATAGAGACTTTTTTAAAAAGCTCCCTCTTTGATGTTAATCTTGCCCAGCATAACTTTCATAAGAATATCATTCATGACCAATTTACTATATATCAGCTTTTATTTTATTTTTCACCCTTTAAGATCTTCAATGCAAACCAGAGTATCTCTTATATACGAAAAGGAAATGCGAACATCACTATTGATGAGATCTCAAGTGCGAGTCAACATCTAAGCCAAAGTGCCTCTCTTTCAAATGTCAATCTTAATATTGCCCAGGCTATCCAACTCGCCTTGAACTTTCATCTTCAAGAAGCTAATACTCGTCTTCAAGATATGGCAAAGATCTATCCTAGACACTCTATAGTACATTATAATCTTGCCTTAACCTATGCCCAACTTGGAGAGATAGCCTCAGCCCAGAAACACTTTTTGAAGTCTTACCACTTAGATGCCAAGAACTACCTCTCAGGTGTTTATGCGATGATGACGGCAAAGCTCCTTGCCCAAGAAGATGAGAAGTTTAACCAGATATTAAAACAAGATCTTGCCCTAGAAGCACAGACAGAGGAGCTTGATTTTATTAGAGCCTTAGTGCATTTTAAAGAGGCAAATTTCACAGCCACTTATCGTTGGCTCGAAAGAAGAAAAAAAGAGCGTCCGCTTTTTATTATTTTTGACACCCTTATTGCCATGAGTGTAGATAAAAAAGATCTGGCAAAAGAGTCTTCTCAAAAGCTCATCCGCCTCCTTCCTAATGATATCTTGCCTCATCTACTTTATATTGATACGCATTTCTCTTCAATGGAGAGTAAAGCCTTTGCACGTAACGCACTAACCCATCTAAAACGCCAAGACTTTAATATGAATGACTTCTATTACGGGCCCTTCATAACTAAATATCTGTATACCCTATACGCTCAGATAACAGGTTCTCTTTATCCTCTTAGAATGCAGATTAAAGAGAAGTTAAACCTTGAAAAAGATCATCCAGTAGGTGTTATGCAGTCTCTGGCCCTAGTCAATATCTATACCCAGAACTTCGAAGAGGCTTATACCATCTATAATGAGCTCATAGACACACATAAACAGCAAGATTCACACACTCTCTTTCTAGCAGCCATCGCCGCAACGGGAGCAAAACACCCGGCCAATGCTATCGCTCTTTTAGAGATAGCAAAGAGAAAGAATCCAAACCATTATGAGAGTCGATATGCCTTAGGACTATTGTACCTGCAGATGAAAAACAATGATGGTGCGGTGATGTCATTTAAGAATATGGGTGTTCAGGATTTTCAATCCCAGTTTTTCAACTTTAGAATTACAAAGCCTGTACAATAAAAGAAGAGAGTCTTTAGAGTTCTTCTTGCCTCTTCGCTTTTTTTATCTGTTTAATAAAATAGATACTTGCTCTGCTTACACCAAATATAAGATATCCACCAATGAGTACGGCTAAAGACTCTATTGGACAGATAAAGATAAGAGAAGCACTTATAACAAGAGCAACCAAGACCTTAATAAAGTTTGCCTTTTGCAGATCTATCTTTTTAAAGCTTGGATAACGTATATTACTCACCATAAGTACCGCTACAAAGAGTGTTACAATAAGAAGAGGTATATATAAGGTGATAGTATATTTTTCATACAGAAGTATCAAGATGGAGATAAATACAGCAGCCGTAGGAATAGGAACCCCTATGAATACAGAAGGTTCGATCTCCAAAGTCGTTACATTAAAACGTGCAAGACGAATCGCACCAAAAACGACATATAGACCACTTACAACCATTCCCACACGACCGTAATCCATGCCACAGTATTGATATAAAAGCATAGCCGGCGCGACTCCAAAAGAGACGATATCGGCTAAAGAGTCAAACTCCATACCAAACTTCGAGCTTGTATTAGTAAGACGGGCTACACGACCGTCAAGACCATCAAAGATGAGGGCTAATAAAATAAGCCAGGCGGCATATTCAAACTTTCCCGAGGCACTCATAATAAGACTCATCATGCCTGAAAAGACACCTCCGGCAGTAAAGAGGTTAGGAAGGATATAAATAAGTTGTTTAGGTTGTTTCACTAAAGAACCCTATAACTGACTCCCCTGCTCTTAATGACATGCCCTCTTTTATTGCTACTCTTGAGTTAGAAGGGAGAAAAATAGAGCTTGTTCCGTTAAGCATAAAGCCATAACGTTGGTTTTGTAAGATATCACCTTCAGTTATAAGACCTATAGGACGTGTCCATGACCCCAAAACATGTCTCACTAAAACATCACCTGAACTTGAGCTAAAACGTATATCAGCTCTCTCATTTAGGTTTGAGGATGAAGATTTAAGAGTTAGCATTGAACCATGCTGAAGCATATCAATACTCATCTTAGAACTTATCGGAGAGCGTAAAAGTGCCGCATCCGTATATGCTGATTCTATGACAAGCTCAAACCCGGGCTTTCCGTCAATAGGAGAGTTTTCTATAGAGATGATCTGCTTGACCTTTCCATCAATAGGAGAAAGAATAGAACCCTCTTGAGCATAATTAGAGATACGTTCAGGGTTTCTATGCAGATAAAGTAAAAAAGAGAAGATAAGTAAAAGTATAAGGGTAAACAATTCTAAGCCTACAGTTAGAAAGAGTATAAGTGTAAGCAGCCCAAGAGGAAATAAAATATCCCAACCATGACGAGAGATGATTAGAGTATCAGAGCGTGGACTCACGCTTCATCCCCTTCGTCTTCTTCAGTTCCTACTGTCTCTTCTGTTTTGCTCTTTGTCTGAGATGATTTCATCTCTTGAAGACGTGTTGGCAGACCATTTTCTTTTTCAAAATCAGAAATAACCTTACGTACTTCATCTCCGTCAATAGTCTCTTTCTCAAATAAAGATGTTACCATAGTTTCTATAGCACCCTTATATGTATTCAGTGAGGCAATAACATCTACATAATGACTAGAAAGTTCTGACTTGATATGTTGATCCATATCTTCAGCCATCTTCTCACTATATTCTCTAGCAGAACCCATACCGCCACCTAAGAAAGTAGAACGCTGTTTTTCAAGTACCATTAGTCCGGCAACATCACTCATACCATAGACTTGAACCATGTTTTTAATAATATCAGTTGCACGTTCAAGGTCATTAGATGCACCTGTAGAGATCTCATGAATAAAGACCTCTTCAGCCGCGCGCCCACCTAGTAGTACATCGACTTCTGCCATTAACTCATGTTTTTGTGCTAGATATTTGTTCTCTTCAGGTGTATTAAGGGTATATCCAAGAGCGGCAAGCCCACGTGGAATAATAGAGACCTTAGATACACGTTTAGCACCCTTGGTGATCTCCGCAAGTAGGGCGTGTCCACATTCGTGGTAAGCAACGATGCGTTTCTCTTTCGGATCAATACGACGGCTCTTTTTAGAAAGACCTGCTATAGCACGTTCAACTGCTTCTAAAAGGTCTTCTTGTGTTACTGTTTCTTGTTTTTTACGTCCTGCTAAAAGCGCAGCCTCATTAATAATATTTGCCAAATCTGCACCGGCTAGACCCGCTGTGAGACGCGCTAAATCTACAAGATCAGCCTTAGGATCAAGCTTAATACCCTTGACATGAACTTTAAGTATCTGTTGACGACCTTCAAAATCTGGTTTATCTACAAGGACTTGACGGTCAAAACGGCCCGGACGCATTAATGCAGGATCCAAGATCTCTGGGCGGTTTGTTGCTGCTAATACGATAATCGGTATATCTGTGCTAAACCCGTCCATCTCTGCTAGAAGTTGATTTAGTGTCTGCTCACGCTCATCATTTCCGCCCATGTTTCCACTAGCTGCACGACTTTTACCGATAGCATCGATCTCATCTATAAAGATAATTGAAGGTGCATCTTTTTTTGCCTGTTCAAACAGGTCACGTACACGCGCTGCACCGACACCGACGAACATCTCTATAAAACTAGAGCCTGAAACAGAGAAGAAAGGTACATCCGCTTCACCTGCAACAGCTTTAGCCAGAAGTGTCTTACCTGTACCCGGGCTACCCACAAGAAGAACCCCCTTAGGGATTTTTGCTCCAAGATTAATATATTGCTGAGGATATTTCAAGAAATCAACGATCTCTTTTACCTCTTCTTTGGCTTCTTGTACACCTGCAACATCATCAAACTTAGTGTTTGGTTTTTCAGAATTTACAAGTTTTTTTGAATTTCCCATGCCAAGTATTCCGCCACCCATACTCTTTTGCATACGTCCAGCAAAAAACATCCATATACCTAAAATAATAAAGAACGGAAGCAACCAGCCAAACATCTCTGTAAACCAGTTTGACTCAGAAAAGCCCTTATATTCTATGCCTTTTTCATCTAAGAGCTTGATAAGATCAGGGTCTTGATGAACTAAACGCGCAGTATAAATAATTTTTCTATCGCCCTCAACTGCATATCCGCGAATATAGTTTTGTCCAATAGCAACTTCATTAAGAGTATTTGTCTCAACCATCTTCTTTAACTCAGAATAGGTCACGTCTCTGTTTTTTACAGCGCCTTGGCTCATTGATCCGCCAAGTGCTGCATTATCTTCACCGATAAGAGTTTTAAATACTAAAATTATTACCACTGAAAAGATGGCAAAGGTTAATAAAGGGTTTTGGTTAAAAAAATTATTATTTTTATCGTTTTTTGGTTCTTTCATTATTTCTCCATAACTAAAGTGATCCATTCTCCATCACAAATGCGTTCAACACATTTCATATCAGAAAATTTCTTTTGTACTTTTTCTTCATATTTATCTAATATACCCGAAAGGATAAGTTTTGATCTTGTAGCTTTTTTCAAATCACTGGAAATAAAGATCAAAACATCTGCCACTATATTTGCGATAACGACATCATAACTCTTATCTGTAGTTGTGATTGAACCTTCCCAAATCTCACGAAAATTTGTTTCATTAAGAAGAAAGTTCTCTTTTGCGTTATTTACTGAAAGTATATCCGTATCACATAGATCTACTATAGCTCCAAGCTTTGAAGCAGCAAGGGCTAAGATTCCAGACCCGCATCCAACATCAACCACTTCCAGACCTTCATGTACATGATTAGAAATTGCTTTTAAACACGAGGCAGTCGTTGGATGATGACCTGTTCCAAAGGCGAGAGCTGGGTCAATTTTGATATTTTCTAATTCACTTGAGGGTTCACTCCAAGTCGGATGAATATAAAACTTTCCTACCTGCACAGCTTCTATACCTTCTTGGTACTTGCTAATCCAGTCTTCATTTTTTTTCTCTGAAAGTTCTGTTTTTACTGTCACTTCTTCGTTTAAGGCTTCACTAAGGGCTTGTGCAAACTGCTCTAAACCCCATGATAAGGTCTCTAACTCCTCTTCACTGCGTACGATAAACTGCTTTCCATCTTCTTCAAAACCAACCGGTAAAGAAGAACTTAAAAAATCACTAAAATATTCCAGGTAAGAAGAAGGTGTTACAACTAATTCATTATACGTCTCTTGCACTAGTTGTCGATGCCCATTACAGCAGCAAGCTTCTCTTTTAGTACCTGTGGAGTAAATGGTTTAACTATATAATTATTTACACCTGCTTTTAATGCAGTAATGACTTCTGCCTTACCGCCTTCAGTTGTAACCATAATAATTGGCAACTCTTTAAATCTTTCGTCGGCACGAACTTTTTTCACCAGTTCAAGACCATTCATTTCTGGCATGTTCCAGTCTGTGATCAACATACCAGTATCAGGGTTACTGTCTAAGACAGCCCATCCCTGAACTCCGTCTTCACCCTCTAGAATATCTTTGTATCCTAGGCGTGCTAAAGTGTTTTTAATAATACGACGCATTGTTGAACTATCATCTACTACAATTAATTTCAATATTGATCCTTGCAAGAATTTATAAATATTACTCTAATAATAACTTATTCTACTTTGAGTGAACTTTAAAAACCTTTTTAAGGTCAATTGTTCCCTCATAAAACGCTTTTCCGATGATTACACCTGAAACATTTCCCGCTTTGATCAAGTTTTCAATGTCTGATTCATCGCGCACACCGCCGCTCGCTATCGTTGGAATACCTGAAGCAGTTGCTATTGATTGGGTGAATTCTACGTTAACTCCGCTTAATGTTCCATCTCTTCCAACATCTGTACAGATAATTGCTTCTACTCCGGCATTGGCAAAAGCCTTTGCCAAGTCAGTCGCCTTCATCTGTGATGTTTCCGCCCATCCTTCGACTGCCACATATCCATCTATAGCATCAATACCAACTGCAATCGGGTATTTCTTTGCCATCTCTTTTACAAATTCAGGATCTTTTACTGCGATAGAACCTAAAATAAGTCTATCAATCCCAAGCTCTAAGTATTGCTTAATTGTTTCCTCATCACGAATACCGCCGCCAAGCTGAAGCTTCATCTTACAGTTTTCACGTATTTTACGGATCTGTTCAAGGTTCTTAGGTTCTCCGGCAAAGGCACCGTTTAGATCGACTATATGTGTCCATTCGGAGCCCATCTCTTCAAAGGTCTTAACAAGTTGCCACGGTTCATCCGAATATATCTTCGCACTGTCCATCAGCCCCTTAGTTAAACGTACAGCTTTTCCATCTTTAAGATCTATTGCCGGTAAAATATCCACATTTTTTCCTTATATTTATTAGACTCATATTGTATGAGTTCTTACAGTTTTTCAAGAAGCCTATTTTATAGATTTATGAAGTTCTTTAAAATTGCCAAACCATTTTTATGGCTTTTCTCAGGGTGAGGCTGAATACCCAAGATATTATCCTTTTGTACAGATGAAGTAAAACGATATCCGTATTCTGTCTCGCCTATGATGTTTCTCTCATCATCGCACTGGGCATGAAAAGAGTGAACAAAGTAGAGATAATGTTCTTGATCCATACCTTCAAATAGAGGATGTTCCTTAGT
>CBFDAB010000001.1:0-69216 GCA_965602745.1 uncultured Campylobacterales bacterium | reverse complement strand
GGCGGAGGTGCGATTATCGGTAATGCATTTGCAATGACTTCTGTTGTATTTGGAGCAATGTCTTTCTTTGCTATAAAAACTAAAAAAGATTTTACATCATATACAAAACCATTAATGATTGCTCTGTTTGTAATCATCGGTTTTTCACTTCTAAATATCTTTCTAGGCAACCCTTTACTTCATATTGTTATCTCAGGTGCTGTTGTACTTCTATTTAGTATCTTGGTTATCTATGATACTCAGAACATCATCAAAGGTGCGTATGAAACACCAATAGATGGAGCAATCGCTCTTTATCTTGACTTCTTAAATATCTTTACGGCTCTTTTACAGCTGTTTGGTATCTTCGGAAACGACGACTAATTAATCTGCTTCGGCAGATTAAATGGAGTCTCTAAGTAGATCAAGATCTATTTAGAAATCTCATTTCACTTATGAAATGACACAAAAATAAAAGGCACAACAATGGCAACAAAAGCAAATAGTTCTAGCGTAGAGATGGACGACGGACTAAAGATAGCATGGCAGGCACGTACACAAGTAAACACCTTTGGCGGCGTTAGCGATCCAAATTTAAAACAAGAAGCCGGTAAGCGCAAGGTTACTACAGCAGATGCGAAAGCCAAGGCTAAGAAAAAAGCCAAGATGACCAAAGCTTCGCGTAGAAAAAACAAGTAATCATTAGATAATGGATAGGGGCCTATATAGGGTTATTGATGCAAATCTTAACCGCTTAAAAGAAGGTATCCGCGTTATCGAAGATATGGCGCGATATAAGGATAATAACAAAGATCTCTCTTCTAAACTTAAAAATCTCCGACATCTTGCAAAGATTGATGATATTCAAGATCTTCTAAAATCGCGTGATGCACAAAATGATGTACTCCGTCCGACTATAGCAAGTGAGATGGAGCGTTCATCTCTTGATAGTATCATCATCTCTAACTATAAACGTGCACAAGAGTCGTCTCGCGTCTTAGAAGAGGTCTATAAGCTTGTGGAGCCTGAACTCTCCGAAAGGTTCAAGCATATCAGATATGAGCTCTATACTCTGGAGAAAGACAACCTGACTTAAGTGCAATATTACATATACTCAGCCTGGCCTCTTGAATCTTGGTCAGTTTTATTACGAAGATTAGAGGAGTTCAAAGAGATAATCTGCTCAGTCTGCTGGCAAAGGACTTTTGTTTTCTTAGAAATTGAGGCTATATATAGATAATCTTAGTTAGTCAGCATGATTGCGAAGATTAAACGGATTTAAAAAAAATCAGAGTGATCCGTGAATCTGTTGATAAAAAGCTCTAGTTTCTAGCGAATAGTACTTCAAACTCCAAGCTCTTGCTTGGATAGCTTTTCATCAGCTTCTTCATCTCTTTATAACCAAGAACATTTCTTCCGCCTGAGACCCCCGACTTTTTGATATAGGTGAAAATCTCTTCTACTGACTCAAATGTCAATTCATACCTCATAATCTCAATATCACAATGAAAGTATTGTCCAATAAGATAAGAGACTTCATCTGCACAGCGCAAAGGAGAAGAGATTCCTGCTGTTTCAAGCATACTCTTAAAAGTGTTAGAGGTAAAGATAGCCAAGGAGATGGGTGCGTTTAACTGGGATATCTGATAAAGCGTTGTATCAAGGTCTTGCGCCCACTGCAAAGATGAAGCAGAGAAGACACGGTCATATCTCTCTTTTACTAGCTCCTCAAAGAGTTTATCCTCATTGAAGTCCCCAAGACGACACTCTACCTTCTCATCTTTAGGGTGGAGCTCAAGCATTTTTTGCGAGAAGTCTATTCCTAGAAACTTTTTATACTCCCAAGATACTTTATTAAACAGCGTTCCATTTCCACATCCAAGGTCTAATATAGACTGAGGCTTGTCTCCGGCATCATCAACAAGCTTTTGAGCCACTCTATTTTGGATAGTGTTATACTGCCCATACTGATGCGCAAATCGCGAAAATTCTTTTTCTATCTTCATTTTCTGTTTATCAGCATTGAGATAACAAAAATCACCAAAATAACAAGGACAATCGTCGCACCACTTGGAAGAGAGAAGTTATAAGAGAGTGTCATTCCGATCAATACAGCTGAGATAGAAAATAGCAAAGAGAGAAGGATGGTCTTTGAAAATCCAAGTCTATAACGAAGAGCAGATATGGTTGGGATAACCATCAAGGCACCAATAAGCAGTGTTCCCACTACGCGAATAGACAGAGCAATGATAACGGCGATAATGGTTACAAGCAGAAAGTTCAATAATTTTACTTTTAGCCCGCTAACCTGAGCGACTTCTTCGTCAAAGGCAATAAAATAGAACTCCTTAAACAGTCCCAAAAGAACGGCCATTGAAAGAGATCCAAAAACAAGCATTATTATAAGGTCTTCATTTGTCACTGAAAGGATTGAGCCAAAGAGGTAAGAGAATAAAGAAGCATTAAATGAACCCGCCACAGAGACAATAACCACAGCCAAAGCTAAAGAACCCGAAAGAAATATTGCCAAGATAGAGTCTGAATACAGCCCTAGATAAGAACGGAGGTATTCAATCAGCCACGCAGAAAGAACAGATACAAGAACAGCCACCCATATAGGATTTTGCTCAGTAACCATACCTATAGCAACCCCGACTAAGGCAACATGCGCCAAGGTCTCTGTGAGCATCGCATATCGGCGCAGGACGATAAATGAGCCTGATACTGATGCTAGAACGGCGATGATGATGCCGGCCAGGAAGGCATTTATCATAAAGTCGTATTGAAATATATCTATCATTTAGATCCCTGCTCCTATTAATGTTATTGTACTCGATAGAACTGCATAAACACGTTTCTTATTCAAGGTATACATTTTAATGATGGTGATGATGAATCAAGTGTGCATCAATCCCATATAGTTTACTCATCTCTGAACAGCTTAAGACCTCGTGTGGGTTATTACAGGCCAAGAGTGTCTGGTTTATACAGAGCATAGATTGTATATCGTTCGCAATCACGCCAACATCATGTGTAATAAATAAGATTGTCATTCCATCTTTTTGATTAAGCTCTCTAAGAAGGGCATAAAAACGATTTTGAGAAACCATATCTACGCCCGTGTTCGGCTCATCCAAGATAAGGACTTCAGGATTAGAAGCCAAGGCTCTAGCAATCATCACACGTTGACGCTGACCACCGGAGAGTTCCCCCACAAGCTTTTCACGTAGAGTAAGCACATCCATCTTAATCATGGCCTCTTCTACCGCATCCCTATCTTCTTGTGATTCTCTGGTAAACAAACCTCGCTTTGCTGTTCTTCCCATTTTTACGACTTCTTCAACGGTCGCCGGAAAGAACTGATCTATCTGTGAAACACGCTGAGGAACATATCCTATCTTATCCCAAGACTTAAAGGCTCTGTGTTTTTGACCAAAGAGTTTAATACTCCCCTTGCTTTTCTTTTCTAATCCAAGAAGAAGACGGATAAGTGTCGTCTTTCCCCCTCCATTAGGCCCGATAACGGCGCTATAGTCACCTTTTTGTACTACAAAACTAATATCTTTGATAATATCCGTCCCGTTTATCTTATACGAAAGACCTTGGGCTTCAAAAACAGCGGTATCAAACTTCATTCGCACTCCAAGGCAGCTGAGAGCTTATCTAAGTTTTCTCGCATCAATGCGATATATCCCCTCTTTGCCTCGTCTGCTGTGACATTAGCCAAGGGTTGAAGTGACTGTACCTGCGCGCCTGTCTCTTTTGAGATAGTCTCAGAGACTTTCGGACTTATAAAACTCTCAAAGAAAATAGTCTTTATGCCCTCTTGTCTAACCAAATCCATAATCTCTTTCATCTTCTTTGCACTGACTTGCTCGTCGGGAGAAAGACCTGTCACAGAATGAACAGAAAAACCGTATTCATGGGAAAGATATCCAAAGGCATTATGGTTGACTACAATCTCTTCTCGCTTGCATATCTTTAGTGCTGCTTTGTACTCCGCTGATAAGGTCTGAAGTTCATTAATATACTTCTTTGAGTTTTCATCAATCAAGCTCTTATATTCCGGAAAATCTTTCCCAAATCTTTTTGCTAAAACATGCGTCATTTTTATCATATTCTCTATATCTAGCCAATAATGCGGATCGATACCCTCATCACTATGTCCGTGTCCATCATCTTCATGACCTTCACCCGTCTCATTTAACTGTATAAACTGACTCATATCTATCTGGTTTGGATACTCTTTTTTGATCCACGGTTCAATTCCCAGACCGTTAAAGATAAAAAGCTTAGACTTTGAGATTGTTGTCATTGTTTTTACTGAAGGCATATAGGTGTGAGTCTCGATACCAAAAGGAATAAGTTTATTAATCTTGACTTGATTAGCAATAAGTTTGTTGCTGATCTCAAACAGAGGAAAGCTTGTTACACTGATATATGGATCTTTTTCTTGAATATGGGTGTTGTTTTCAAACATAAGCATCTCCCCGATAAATACTGCCAGTAACAGTAGTACAAAAATTAATGCTTTTTTCATTTAGATGTTCTTTGATTATAAAATTTAGAATGTATTATATAGGATTATTAATATGTTTTAAGTGAAATTTGCAGTTAAATGTGAAAGAAGTTGGCAAGCAGGTCATATGACCTAGCTTTATCTATTTGATCTTTAAACCCAGAATTTCTTCTGTCTCTTGATTTTTCATATCTTCTTCTAAGTGAATAGAAGCATTTTTCTTAGCTTCTGACATTGATCTATTGTAACGCTCTTTTAGAACCAATGTTTTTCCGCCTATGCGATTTTGATTAGCAAATGATTTAATATCTACAGTAAAAATAGCTACCTTGAAACTGTCATTGACTATGCTTGTCGTTGTTTCTGTGTTGATTTTTATTCTAATAGCATCCGGTTTATTTTTGGGTATCAGATTCAAGCCCTTATCAGAGATAAAGTTCTGAATCTTTGTCCTGAAATAAGCCGAATTTTTATCGCCTTCAACATAGAATTTCAACTCTGTTTTCGCTTTCAAAAAAGAATTTTTTAGCTTAGCTATCGATTTCAGATATATAGATTGCTCAAAAGTTTTATCTACACTAGATAAAACCATAATCTCTGATCTCAATGCCTGGGCCCTGCTCACGAGTTCAGTATATTTATTATACTTCTTCAGGTTGTCCTTCGACTTTACAGCATTTTCTTCTTGTGCTATAGCATCAAATTTACCATCTAGAGCTTTCTTCAAACTATCAGCAAACTTCTGTTTATCCGATCTTACCATTACAATCGTCTCTCTGTAACTCATCTTCTCAAAGCTTACAACTTCATAATTACTAATCCGTATTTTTGAAACATTTGCTTTGATAGAATTCTTAATCTCTTTATTGACTGATTCGCCGTAAGAGACTTTTGATTCAGTCTTACTCTCATAAGTAGATTCAATTGTAATTCCAAGCTCAGAAATCATATTGTTTAAAGCATTTCTGACAGCCTCGTCTTTGTTTTCACCGTTTCCTGTAGAGTACATATACTGAAAATCATTAACATGAGCATCTGTGTACCAAGAAGGATAAGGCTTCACGATCATCTGCGCATCTTTAGGTGCAGGAGGCTTGCCACAGCCTCCAAAAGAAGTCAGAATAATCGAACTAAGTGCTAATGAAACATAAGTAAGAACTCTTCTCATTATCTGTTGATCTGAGCCTGTGCTTTACTACGTTTTGCAATTAGTTTCTCAATACGAAGAACAGCTTCATTTATTTCAGGAACTGGCTGCAAAGATAATTCGTCTGCCATTGCATACATTTTTTTAGACTCTGCAAGTTTTCCTTGAGCTTCTTTAACTACACCTAAATCATAAGCAACTACATAACTTTTTCCATTTAGCTGGTCATTTAGCTTGCTCATAATTGATTCAGCCTTGTCCATACGTCCACCTTTAATATAACCTAAGGCACCCTCTAGAGTAGCAGCTTGAGCGTCCTCAACTTCAAATTCAATTGAGTCTAATAATGTAACCTCAAAGTAAACATAATGTGGAGCAAGCTTATGAACGAACTCATCTGCGATTTCATTTGACAATCTTTGAAGAGCTTGTTCTTTAGTAAGAATAGTTCCATTTGATGTTTTCGCTGTACTTGCTATAGCCCCTAGTGCAGCACCTAAAAAGCCGCCACCAACACTCTTAGAAGCTGCTGCTGAATCAAATTTACAAGAGTCGGCATTATACTCTTTAGAAATTGTATCAGCATGAACAATACGTCCGTTGTCCATATCAACTATATTGATACTAGCATTAAGACCGGCCTGAGTAGTCTTACATGTCACTTTATAATGTTTAAATTGTGCACATCCACTACCGTCTTTATAATATTGAAGACATTTTTCTCTGTCTTCAACATATGAGCCTTCTTTACCTGATGAAGTAACTTTACCGTTAATTAATGCTTGTGCACCTACTAGTTTACCAATTTTTGAAGCTGTTTTAGCGCTCATAAGAGTAGAAGACTGTAGCTTCTGCTCTTTCATCACCTTGTCTAAGTCTGCTCTGCTTAGTACAGTAAAGTATTTTTTGTCATCTAAGGTATGTTTAGCAATTTCTGCTTCGATCTTTCCAGAAAGACCAACCTTATCATTTTTAAAACCTGTTACTGCAACTTTCTTTTTAGAAGCCATTGCCCCAATTTCTGCCGGATCAAGTGCCTTTACTTGTACCTTTTGAGCACACCCCGTCATTAATACTACTAGCCCTAGCAATAAATAATTTACTACCTTCATTCTAACTCCCTTTAATTTTAAGTTAATGGATTGTATTAAAAAAAAACTTATATATACATTCTTAGAACCTAGATATTTATATTTAATACTGTTTAAATTACGATTATACACATTCACATAAAATATAATATTTTGAAATAAACTATTTATAAAGTTATATTTTGCTATAATTACGCAATTTTTAAACTAGGAAACTTAATGATATCTATATTATTGATTGTTCAGATTATTTTAGTCGTTCTTTTAACGATTTCTGTACTTCTTCAAAAAAGCTCAAGTATTGGTCTTGGTGCCTATAGCGGATCAAATGAATCTGTATTTGGTGCAAAAGGCCCGGCAAGTTTTCTTGCTAAAATGACTTTCTTCTTAGGCTTCTTATTTGTAGCAAACACTATTGCTATGGGTTACTTTTATGCTCAATCGAATAACTCTTCTGTAGTTGATACTATCATTGAAGAGACAACAGTTGTTGCACCATCTGCAATGCCTGCAACTGAAGCCAACACTAGTAAATAATGAGACATGCGCCGTCTAAGGCATACGTCTAATGAGCAAGAGCCTATTAGACTACGCTAAGTTTTCTTCGGCAAAAAGCCCACGTATTTACAGTGCTTTAAACATTGGTCTTATCAGACAGATATTTCTATTCGCACTTTTATCACTTACGCTTTACGCAGACGCCCATATCTTTGTCTATCATCGTTTTGGTGATGATAGACACGCCTCAACAAATGTCTCCATAAACACCTTAAAAAAACAATTTGACTACTTCAAAAACAATGATTATGAAGTCATCTCTTTGAATAAGCTCAACAAAGCTCTGAAAAACCATCAAAATATTCCTGATAACTGGGTTGTACTGTGCATTGATGACTCCTTTAAAAGCTTTTACGAAAATGGTTTGGAACTCTTTAAAGAGTACAAGTATCCCTTTGCTCTTTTTGTTTATATAGAAGCTACCGATAAGCACTATGGTGATTTTATGAGTTGGGAACAGGTAATAGAAGCTTCTAAATACGGCGAGATGGGCCTGCACTCTTATGGACATAAGCATATGGTCTCTCTTTCTGTCCAAGACGTCAGGAAAGATACGCTCAAAGGACTTGCTTCTTTTGAAAAGCACCTAGGGTTTAAGCCAAAATATTATGCCTACCCTTATGGTGAGTTTGATGAAAGTATAAAACAAGAGATCGGTTCTTATGGTTTTGATCTTATAGTAAACCAAAATGTAGGCGCCGTATCAGAGAAGAGTCCAACAAATGATCTGGACCGTATTGCCTTGACAGGGGATGTAAACCTTAAGCAAAAACTCCGTATCAAATATCTAAATGCCACATGGCATTCACCAAAAAACTATCCGATTAATGGAAAGCTTAATTATATTAACGTTACAATGCCGTCAACAATTAAGAAGGCAGAGCTCTACGTCAGTGGGGGAAGCTGGGAATATATTACACCTGAAGACGGCGAATTTAAAAGTGATAAGACCTATCCGCTTAAGCTGAGACGTACACGTGTGATTATCAAAGCCGGCAACGCCTACACAAGTAAGATTATTGTCAAAAAATAAAATAAGGAAATAACACTATGATAAATGATATTCAAGAAGAATGCAAAATGAACATGGAAGGTTCTATTGAGCATATGCACCATAGCTTCAAAACTCTACGCACAGGGAAGGTAATGACTTCGATCCTTGATGGCATAAGAATTGACTATTATGGAACACAGACGGCACTTGATCAAGTAGGTTCTGTTATTGCAACAGATGCTACTACTATCGTTATAAATCCTTGGGAAAAGCCTCTTGTCGCTGACATTGAGTCTGCGATCTCAAAAGCCAATATCGGTGTAAATCCGAATTCTGATGGTGAAAAGATCATCCTTAACTTTCCTCCGATGACTGTTGATCAAAGAAAAGAGACTGTTAAAAAGATGAAGGGTATGGGTGAAGATGCCAGAATCTCTATCCGTAATGACAGACAAAAAGCGAATAATGATATTAAAAAGCTAGAAAAAGAGAAAGAGGTCACACCTGACGAGTCAAAAGCAGCTCAAGATGTAATCCAAAAAATTACAGATAAGTTTATTTCTGACATCGACACGATCTTAAAAAATAAAGAAGCAGAAATACTAAAAGTATAATCCCTATCCTATCCAACAAGAGAGATACTTCAAGCTTCTCTCTCTTTACTTTTTCCTAAGGACAAGACATGAACGTTAAAAAAATATATATGGATGCAGATGCTCTTTTAGAAGGTCACTTCAAACTTAGCTCAGGAAATCATTCTCAATTTTACCTGCAGTCAGCAAAGGTTCTTGAAGACCCTAAAAATGCTAAAGTACTGGCCGAAGGTGTTGCCGCGCAGATCGTTGAAAGCGGTCTTGAAGTTGACACAATATGTGCTCCAGCCTTAGGCGGACTTATTGCCGGTTTCGCTTTAGCAACTGCTCTTGATAAACGTTCTATCTTTGCTGAGCGTGTTGATGGAACTATGAGCATCCGTCGCGGTTTCGAGATCTCTAAAGGTGAAAAAGTCCTTATCTGTGAGGATATCATCACAACCGGCGGATCGGCTATGGAAGCTGCTGCTGCTATAGAAGCACTTGGCGGAGAGATTGTCGGTTTTGCGGCTTTAGCTAATCGCGGTTTTTGTTCTCGTCAAAACTCTGATGTCACAAAAAAGCCAAATTGTAAGTTGCCCGATGGCGTACCATTTTTTGCACTTGATGATTTTACCTTTGAGATGTACTCACCTGAAGATTGTCCCTTATGTAAAGAAGGCAAGTCTGAGGCTATCAAGCCGGGTTCAAGAGGAAACTAAGCCAGCTTTAGTGAGTTAATGCGCTTGCATTTTCACTAAGATTTTGTAAAGACTTATATTACTTTTGAATCTTACAATACATACTTTGTTCAACCAATATCTTTGCTACTTCTTCTTTCCCATCTACTATAACGTGAATAGGGAGATCTGCAAGCATCTCTTTTTCTTCAAGGCTTACTACCTTGACAATAAGGTTTATCGGTTTTTTATACCGGCTTACCGCCTCGGATATCAGCCGCTTTTTCTCTGCATTGTCAAGAGTGATAATAACAGCCGAAGCCTCTTCTGCGTGCAAGGACTGCAAGATTCCAGCCTTTGACATATCTCCGTAATAAATCTCTTCGTTGTCAGCAAGACCTTCTTTAACATGCTTGAGTGAATTATCGACAATGATATGATCGATACCCCTTTTTCTCAACTCTTTGGCTACAAACTTTCCTACGATAGAATAGCCACAGACAATGACATGATTCTTTTTTCCGGCTGCAGTCGTAAAATCATTTTCTATCACTTCTTCTTTGCCAAAGAGCTTCGAAAGTGTATGAATACGCGTGATAATAAAGGGTGTTAAGAACATAGAAAGAACAACTATCAAGACCAGTATCTGACTCAACTCTTCACCTAAAAGGGCATGTGCACTGGCAAGTTCAAAAATTGCAAAAGAAAACTCACCGACTTGCGAAAGTGCCAGGGCTGTTTTTACCGAGGTACTCTTCAAGGAGCCTGTTCGTACAATAAAATATATCAATAGCGCTTTTAGAAGAAGTACTGCGAAAAACAGTCCAAAGATAATCCCCAGATGTGAAAAGAAAAAATTAAGATCTATTTTCATACCCACTGTCACAAAGAAAGTGCCCAGAAGAAGGTCTTTAAAAGGGGCAATATCTGATTCTACCTTGTGGTGATATTTTGTCTCGGCTATGATCATTCCCGCCATAAAGGCACCAAGAGAGTAGGTGAACCCTGCATATCCCGCCAGCAATGAGGCTCCGACAACAATGACTAATACAGAACCCATAAAGAGTTCTTCCACTCCGGAGTTTGCAGAAAATTGCAAGATCCAGGTCATCGCCCTTTTTCCAACAATAAACATAAATCCCAACAAAACCACCGCAGAAATTAGGGTTTCCACAAGCACCATCTGCAGATTATTACCGTCGTTGCTAAGAAAACCGATCAACAGTAGAATAGGGATAACGGCAATATCTTGAAAGATCAAGATTCCCATAGAACGTTGTCCATAAGGGATATAGATCTCTTTAGACTGCTTTAAATAAGTAAGAACAACAGCCGTCGAGGAGAGGGAAAAAGCCAAAGAGATAATAAGTGATGTCTTAACTCCTATGTCAAAAAGATAAACACAGACAAGATAGATGAAAATAGCGGTTAAAGCGACCTGCAGGCCCCCGTTAAAAAAAACATCCCGCTTCATCTCTTTCATCTTGTCGATTGATATCTCCAGTCCAATAGTAAACATCAAAAACACAATACCGAATTCTCCTACCATATGAAGGACTTCAGAATGAATTGCGTGACGTAGATCAAAGGCATATACAATAATCGTACCTGTAATGATATAGCCGATAATCTGGGGAATACCAAAGCGCTTTAAGACCAGATTGAGGATCACAGATATTGCCATACCTATGGTTCCATATAGAAGTGTGTCATGCATTTAAAAGCCCATTTTATAGTTTTTATGGATTATACCCGCCTTAAGCGACTTTGTCTAGGATTCAACCTAGCTAAAATAAAGCTTTTTGAGCTATAATTCGCATAATATAATATAAATACAGGGGCAACTTGATGACAAAGTATATTTTCGTAACAGGTGGTGTGTTAAGTAGTCTAGGTAAGGGTATTACTGCAGCGAGTGTAGGTACTCTACTTAAACATTCAGGCCTTAAGGTTGGTATGCTTAAGATCGATCCATACATCAATGTTGACCCGGGTACTATGTCTCCGCTTGAACATGGAGAAGTTTTTGTAACAAAAGATGGAGCAGAGACTGATCTAGATATCGGAAATTACGAACGTTTTCTTGACAGCTCATATCTTAAAACATCTAACTTCACTACAGGACAAGTTTACTCTTCAGTCATCGAAAGAGAACGTTCTGGCGGATACCTTGGACAGACCATCCAGGTCGTTCCCCATATCGTTGGCGAGATCGTAGATCGTATCAAACTTGCCGGTGAAGGACATGATATACTTATTGTTGAACTAGGCGGAACTGTCGGTGATATCGAAGGCCTTCCTTTCATGGAAGCGATTCGTATGATGAAACATGATGATGAAGTTGCTGGCGTATTTTATATCCATGTAACACTTATCCCATTCATCAAAGCTGCAGGTGAACACAAGTCTAAACCGACTCAGCACTCAGTTCAAGAACTTCGTCGTATCGGTATCACGCCACAGATGATCATTGCCCGTAGTGAGAAAGTATTGCCAAAGACATTCAAGAAAAAACTTGCTGTTTCTTGTGATGTGGCTCAGGACTGTGTTATTCAGGCACTTGACGCAGCAACCATCTATGCTGTCCCAATCGCTTTCATGCAGCAAAATATTCTTGGACCGATTTCAAAAGCCCTTGACCTGGATGAACTAAATCCGAAAATGGAACAATGGGACGACCTTGTTAAAAAGATCGTTCAGCCAAGCGGTAGAGTAACCATCGGTTTTGTCGGTAAATACCTAGAGCTAAAAGAGTCATATAAATCGCTTATCGAATCTCTTATCCATTGTGGAGCACATCTTGATACAAGAGTTGAGATCTGCTGGGTCGATTCTGAAGATATAGAGGCTAAAGGTGCTGAAACCCTGCTTGTGGACTGTGACGCTGTACTTGTCGCAGGTGGATTTGGAAACCGCGGTGTTGAAGGAAAAATCCAAGCCATTGAGTATGCACGTGTAGAAAAGCTTCCTTATCTTGGGATCTGTTTAGGTATGCAGCTGACGCTTGTCGAATATGCCAGAAATGTACTTGGACTTGAAGATGCAAACTCTATAGAGTTTAATCCTGAAACAACAAATCCGATGATCTATCTGATTGACAACTTTATCAATCAGTCAGGTATGAAAGAGCTTCGTACCCACAAGTCCCCTATGGGAGGAACACTTCGTCTTGGTGAGTACCCATGTGATACTAAGGCAAAATCACACCTACGTGAAGCTTATGGTGAAAAAGTGATTCATGAACGTCACCGTCACCGTTATGAGGCAAATCCTGCTTATAGAGATCAACTGGAAAAAGCCGGGATGATGATTACAGGTGAGTCTAACGGGCTTATTGAAGCTGTAGAGATCAAAGATCATCCTTGGTTCCTTGGTGTTCAGTTTCACCCTGAGTTTACCTCACGTCTGACAACACCAAATCCGGCTATCTTGGCATTTGTCAAAGCAGCTTTAGCTTCGAATGCCTAAACTTTCCAAGACCCGTCTGCATGAGATTCTGTCTCAGCGCTTTAGCACGGGTTTCAAAAAACTCTCTGATATTCCCAATCCCGCACTTTTACATGATGGTATCAAATCTGCAAAACGAATAGCCCTTGCTATACAAAATCGGGAAAAGATCTATATTGTCGGGGATTATGATGTAGATGGAGTGACTTCAACAGCCTTGATGGTAGAGTTCTTCAAGGCCATTGATTACCCTGTAGAAGCGACTATACCTAATCGTTTCACTGATGGGTACGGAGTATCTGAAAAGATCATTGATCGGATTGAAGCAGATGTCGTTATTACCGTAGATAACGGTATCAACGCCTTTGGTGCGGCACAGGCTTGTAAAGAACGCGGTATTGACCTTATCATTACAGACCATCACACCCCCTCTTCTACCCTTCCTGAGGCTTATGCAATAGTTGATCCTAAGCTTGAAGCCTGCGACTATCCTTTTAAAGAGATATGCGGGGCTCAGGTTGCCTGGCTTTTAATGGGTCTTATCAAAAAAGAGATAGGTTCTAGTGTAAACCTGTCTCAGTTTCTAGACCTTCTGTGTTTGGCTATCATTGCCGACATCATGCCCCTGCAAGATATAAACCGTATCCTTGTGATTAAAGGTTTGCAGATGATGTCAACATCTATGCGTCCCTGCATGATCATCATTCGAGATATGTTAGCTAAAAAACAACTCTCAGCCGAAGATATCGCCTTTCAGATCGCACCACGTATAAACAGCGCAGGGCGCATGGAAGATGCCTCTTTCGCTCTGGCTTTTTTAAATGCAGATACAGAAGCAAAAGCTTATAAACAGTATCAACTTCTTGATCAACTCAATCAGATACGAAAAACAACCGAGGCTGAAGCGACCGAACATGCCATGATGCAGGTTCATCCCAATGACAATATCATCGTTGTAGCACATGAGGGCTGGCATGAGGGTGTTGTCGGTATTGTCGCCTCACGACTTGTACAGAAATTTGCAAAACCCTCAATTGTCCTCTCTATTGAAAACGGTGTCGCTAAGGGTTCTGCTCGAAGCATCGGAGAGATCAGTATTTATAACCTTATCAAGTCTCAAGAACTCTTTCTTGATAAATTTGGCGGACATAAGATGGCTGCCGGACTAGGCCTGAAAGAAGAGAATATTGCCTCTTTTAAAGAAGCTATCAACATAGAAGCCGAATCAATTCCCGACGAGGATTATATCCCCCAAGAAGAGATTCTAGGAGAGATAGAGAGTTCGGCCATAGACTTTGAGCTTTTAAACCTTTTAGAAGAGTTTGAACCTTACGGAGAGGCCAATCCCAGACCGCGATTTCTGGCAAGTAATGCGCAGATCGTTTCCGTAAAGAAGTTAGGAAAAGAGAAAGAACATGCAAAAATCGAACTTCGACTATCTCCTCAAGACAGACAGACCTATGATCTGATGTACTTTCGCTGCGATGAAGAACTTCGAGCAGGCCAAGAGATCTCTTGCTCATACACCCTGAATAAAAATGTCTTTAACGGACGAACCTCTATACAGTTTATGCTTGATAGGATAATTGTTTAGTTTTTATAAGATGTTTATAATGAGATTATGTTATATTTATGCTTATTATTAAGATATAAGGATTTCTATTATGCATAAAAATATTCCCACCGAGCCTTTAAACTCTATAACCGACGGTCTTTCACGACGAGAAGCTCTTAAGCTTATGGGAATATCCCCTATTGCCGCCTCTCTCATAGCCGGTTCGACCACAACTGATATTCATGCATCAGATGCGAAGGGTAAGATTGTCATTCTTGGCGGCGGTGCCGGTGGGATTATGTCTATGGCCCGTCTTCGTTCCTCTTTAAAAAATCCGGATATTACTGTTATTGCACCTAATGATGTCCATCTTTACCAGCCTGGGCAGGTCTTTATCGCAGCAGGTGTATACGAGCCTAAAGAGATAGAGATGAGCAATAAGAGCTTTATTCCTGATGATGTAAAGTGGATCAAAGACGAGGCGAAGAGTATTGACCCTGACAACAACAAGATCACTCTTCGCAGCGGAGGAGAGATAAGCTACGATTACCTTGTTGTTGCCACAGGTCTCCAGTACCATTATGAGAAGATCGAGGGGCTAACGGTTGCTGATATCGGTACAAACGGTATCTCTTCCGTCTATCTCAATGACCTTGAGAAAGGTACGCACGATGGCGGTGAACTTACCCACCAATGGTTTAAAGACCTGAAAAAAGCAGCCAAAGAGGGTAAGAAGCCGAGAGCTATTTATACCCATCCTAACACACCTGTTAAATGTGGCGGTGCCCCACAGAAAATCCTCTACCTGTCTGCTGATTACCTGAAAAAAGATGGATTATCTGCTGAGTTTATCTTTACAACAAACAATGCAAAACTCTTTAGTCTAAAAAATGTAGACGAAGAGCTTCAAAGAACCCAAGACAGCTATGAAGGTATGTCTACAAAATTCACACACAACCTTAAAGCAATAGATGTAAAGAAAAAAATAGCCACCTTTGATCACTTCTGGCAAGAAAAAGGCGAGTATGACGAAGATCTGGATATGTACGAGACTCTCGACAAGTATGAAAAGGTCGATATTGAGTATGACTTTATCCATATCGTACCGCCAATGGGTCCTGTTGACGCAGTAAAAGAATCAATGCTCAGTTGGCAAAAAGGAACAGCAAGGGGCTGGTTAGAAGTCGATAAGTACACACTTCAACACCGCCGTTATAAAAACGTTTTTGGTATCGGAGATATTTGTGGTATTCCTATGGGCAAGACAGGTGGATCAACGCGTCATCATGCCCCGATCATGACAGCCAATCTTATCTCCGCTATGGAAGGCAAGGAGCTAAAAGAGAAATTTGACGGATATACGGTCTGCCCGATGAAACCGCGCTATGGAGAGATCATTATGGCAGAGTTCGGATATGACGGTCCAATACCATCTATCCCGTTTTGGAAAGATATCTCTGTTCCACGTTCTGCATGGTGGGTCTTTGACGTATATATGCTAAAACCGATGTACCAACACCTGATGATGCGAGGGTTGATGTAAAACCCTTCATATGCTTCAAGCCCTGAGAAGCTCTTTATATCGAGCTTTATTCTCTAGCATAATGAGTATGGTTAAGACTAGAAGCAGTGCCGCTCCGCTTATACCAGAGGGGTCTAAGAAGAGATGGGCTAAAAATGCATTTAATATAACAGGCATCAGGACTACCGCCATCAAGGCTACATATTTATTTGCTAAAAATGAAAGACCTGCGACCATCTCCACTACCGCTACAAGCTTCATTAAATAGCCGCTTTGAAAAAGTGCCATCATAAAAGCACCCATCTCTAAAGAACCGGGCTGTATCTCCATAAAACCAAGAAACTTATTAGATCCAAATACAAGCAAGATCAGACCCGCCACAATTCGGATTCCCAAAAATACTCTCTTTTGCATGATATCTCCTTTGTATAAATCTCCGGTAACAAGTATAACACTATTATATATTTGCCTTACTTATAATTTCTTAACCAACATCAGACCGTCTCCAATACTAAGCATAGAAGCTTCAACACGTTCATCAGACATGATCTTTTTATTTAAATTCCTAATAGCCTCTGTTTCTGCATCATCTACAGTCTCATCTGCTACCAATCCTCCCCAAAAAATATTATCAATCATCAGCAAAGATCCTCTTTTTAATATTCTCAAACACTCTTCATAATACAGATTATAGCTCTCTTTATCCGCGTCAATGAAGGCCAGATCAAAGCTTTCATTTTCAAGTTTAGATAATGTGACTTCTGCCTTACAAAGACGCAGATCAATCTGCTGATCGACACCGGCCTCTTTCCAATAGATTTTGGCAATATCTGTCCACTCTTTTGAAAGATCACAGCCTATGGCCCTCGACTTTTTTCCCATAGCCTGAACAACACTTAGCATACTGTATCCCGTAAATACTCCTACTTCTACATAAGACTTCGCATCAATAAGCTTAGCGATAAAGCCCATAAAAGCCCCCTGCTCCGGTGCAATCTGCATTCTCCCCATTTCCAGCTCTCTTGTTTCATCTCTTAGCTCTCTTAGAAGTTCGCTTTCATGGACTCCCGTTTTTAGAATATATCTTAAAAGTTGATCATTTACATCCAAGGTCTTATTACTCATCTTTTCTCCAATACATATAATTCACATATTATAATAAAAAATTAGAAAAAGTTTAAATAGAAGAAGAGCCTCCTTAAAAGAAGAGAGTAAGATTTTTTTGATATTTTTAAACTCTGATATTTATGCTTTGAAGAGGTTCACCTAGAGCCTTGGCAAAGCGTTCTAAGAAATCTCTGTTTTTGCAACTGGGATTATTTAGCTTGGAATAGATCATCTTTTTAATAGCATCCTCACTTAATACACCTCCGAAATTCTCAAAATATTGACTTATCAGTATACGTTCACTTTGGGATTCAAATCCATTCATCGAAAAAAAAGCGGCTGTCTTAGAAATGCTATTGAGGTTTTCAACTAAGTCATTCTTCTCTTCTTTGTCAAGACCCATAGCAAGATCTTCAAAGGCCAGTGTCGCTTTTTCACTAAAATTTTTCAAAGAAGGATCTGCTGAGACCTTTTCATCATTCTCTTTTTTCAAAGAGCTTAAAGGCTTTTCATCTTGTACTGAGTATAAATATGAGCTGTTATTTTGAATATACATACTCTAATTAAGCAAAAGAGATGCCAAAATGCTTAATCTTGCCATTATTTCACTGGAAATTATGATAAGATTATTTTTATGATAGCAAGCGCAAAATTAAAACTCGACGAACAGATCGTCTATCTGAGTGTTCTTGATGAGGGGAAGATAGCCCTCGTTGATAAGACTAAGAACTTTTTTATTGTAGATATTTCTACTATGGAGATAGAGCAGCAGTTTAGCTTTAAGCAGGCCTATGTCCATAATGAAAAGATGAGTATTAGTTTTAGTCCGAATGGAAAATATTTAGCTTTTAGTAAAAAAGATCAGTCCGTAGTCCGTGTTATCGACCTGAAGGCACAAAAACTTCACCACTCCTTCCCTACCCTGCAAAATAAGATGGAAACTCTCTGTTTTGACCCGAGTTCAAGCTATCTCGTTGCAGGGTCCCTCACCGGACGCGTCTATTTATGGAATCTTTTTTCAACAGGGCAGGTCTCAAGGTTGAGTTCCTTTCCCGAATACACACCCCACCTCTTTTCACAACCAAAGGTAAACTATGTCTCCAGCGCTGCTTTTAGTCCCTCAGGCAGTCTCGTTGCGACAAGCGGGTACGGCGGGAGCATCGTTATCACCAATATCCATACCGAAGTCTCTCCCAAGCGTATAACGCCCAACCATGTCCGTATTAACGCTCTGTGCTTTATCAATGAAGAGCATCTTGCTGCGGGTAATATAGAAGGGGGGCTTGATATTATTGATATTAACACCTCTCAGATATACAAGCATTACCAGATACGCCTGGGAAACATCAACGCCTTATGTCCTACAAGCAGCGGTTCTTATCTCTTGGCCTCTGGACATGCCCGTCATATCTCTTTAATTGACCTCAAAGAGCAGAAGATACTTGACTCAGAATATATACAGCTTGACTCAAAGGTAACAAGTCTAGATATTACACCTGAGGATGTTTTAATTGTAGGATGCGAGGACGGAAGCGTCAATTTATTTCATCTTTATCCTCAAGAGCTTTTAGAACTTCGTATTAGTACCTCTTCTTATGCTCAAAGCTATGACTTGCTTCAAAAGTTCCCTCTTCTGAGAGAGTCTTATTTAGTGCAGACACTTGAAAATATCTGGGATGAGACCTTAGAACAGGCTATCAATTATGTTCAAGAAGACGAGGCTGACCTCGCCTTGGTACTTATTAACAAGTTTACTCATGTACCTTCTAAAAAAAGGTCAATAAAAGAGCTTCAAGCCCTAATCTCACATTTTGAAAGATTTAAAACAGCAGTGGCACATCATAATTATGCCTTAGCGTATAGTATTGCTGAACAAGCCAGCCTTGCAAAACGTACTTTGCCCTATCAAGAGATGGAAGAGGTCTGGGAAAAAACATTTTTAAAGGCTCAGGTCTATATTTTCAAGGGGCAGACACATCAACTTCTTAAAGTATTAGAACCTTTTAGCCGAGTACATGCTAAACTCTGTTTTATACAGGTTTTGCTTCATCAACCTGAACGTTTTTTAGAGTTCACACATCTTATCAATTCACACTCTTATGATAAAATATTTGAGATAACAAAGCATTACCCTTGTTTAAAAGAGATACAGAGTTATCAAAAAATTATTGATGCGATAGACAACTTATACGAGAAGTTTCATCAGCATATCTTTTCTCGTGATTATGACCTTGCGCAACTTGAGGAAAAAGCCTTAGAGCCCATCTCTTATATGAAGGTAAAATGCAAAAAGCTTTCTAATCTTCTTGACTTGGCTAAAAAACTCGAATCTTATTATCAAAATGAAGACTTGCCTTCTTGCTATAGCCTTATTGATGAACATAAAGAGCTTCATCCTTTACCCCTATCCCAAGAACTTAAACAGCTGTGGAGTACTAAGATGAAAGAAGCCGAAAAAGAGGCTTTATTGGGAAATACAAAAGAGGTAAAAAATATTCTAGGAAGACTTCTTCGACTTAAGTCACGTTCTCAAAAAGTCGGTTCTCTATTACGATTAAGCTATATAACACAGATTAAATTTCTTGTAATACGGCGCCAATTATCTCTTATCCAAGAGGCGATTGACAGATACATAAAAATATTTGCTTATGACACAGAATTGCATAATCTTATTTTAAAACTGAAAAAAGATAATATAATCACAATAGAACTTTCCCCTGAACAAGAGCAACGACACCCTCGTGATCTTTGGCTAAGCCTCACAGACGGTAAAATTCCTGATATTATTTCATAAGAAAGAGAAAGACTATGACTCCTTTTAAAACTTTAGACCTTAAGCATGCTATTGTTGCTATGCAAACTGTGGGAAAAGATGCTCTTGGTATTGCAGATGCGGAACATAAGTTTCGTATCATTTCAAATGAAAATTATGAGAGTCGTTTTGCTTTGCAACTTGCTGCGGCAAAAGCAGACAAGAATAATCATAACATTGACTTCACTCTTGATGGAAACTACCTAGCTTATACTGAGACACAAAAGCCTGTTATCCGTATCATCGACACTCATGCTAAAAAAGTTTTGCATAGTTTCTTAAAGCATACAGATGAGATTGAGTCTTTACGTTTTTCACCAAATGGAAAGTACCTCGCCAGTGGCGGAGTAGATGGAAAAGTCTATTTATGGAATGTTGAACGAGGCTTATTTATATCCCGTTTCCCTTCGCATCCGGATTATGTCGCCTTCTTACGCTTTTCTCCTGATGGGAGCTATCTTATCTCATGCGGTTTTGAAGGTTCTATGATATGCACCAACATCCATACCAAGGCAAGGGCAAAAAAATACAAACAGCATAAGTCACGTGTATCTGCCATCTGCTTTGTGACAGAGTATATCGTCGCCACCGGGAGCACTGAAGGCGAGATAGTTGTTCTAAACTACCTTAGCGGAGAGGTTCTTGCCCGCTTTATGACACCCCACGGTGAAGTCCGTGGTCTGGCTTGTGACGGGAGAGTACTCTATGTCAGCGGATCGCAACACGCTATTGCAATCTATTCTCTGCTCACATATGAAGCTATAGATACGCATTATATCTCCTCTCTAGGAGTGCCCTCTTATATAGACTTCAATGAGAAGAAAAACCATCTTATCATCGGATGCCTAAACGGGAAACTCGCTTATTATAATCTTGAAAACGAAGAAGATCTAAGAGAGGCGATTAGCAATAAAGCCTATAAAGAAGCCTATGAGGTAGTTAAGAACAATCCCTTATTAGAATTCACTGAAGCCAAAAAAGAGTTTGATGAGACCTGGGAAAAGACTTATAAGATAGGATTTAGCCTACTCATCAACAAAGAGACTGACAAAGCAAAGGCACTTTTAAATAGTTTTCAAGGCGTACCAAAGATCACCAGCACTATACAAGTATTATTACGTGATTTTGGTTCTTATGAACGTTTTACTCAGCTTATCAGCACTAAAAAGCTCCCTGCTGCCTACTCTCTGGCTGAGCAGTCTCCTACTTTAAAATTGACTCCCTCATACATACAGGTGGAGAGCTTATGGAAAAAATCTTTTGAAAAAGCCAAGACAGTCATGTTGAGCAAGAATGATGCTGGTACGGCCAAGCTTATTCTGGGAAATTTTAATAATGTACCTTCAAAAATGCCTCTTATTCAAACACTTATCAATGATCCTGATGTTTTTAGAGACCTTATTTCCGGACTAAAAGAAAAAGATTTTAAAAAGCTTCTCACCATTATCTCTAAGCATAGCTATCTTAAAGAGACTACAGAGTTTCAAAAGGCTATGGACTTGGCTGAGAAAGTCTTTGAAGCCGCAAAAGAAAAACTCAAAGAGAGAGACTTTGAAACGGTGCAGACATATGCAAAACTTATTTTAAATGTTCCTCATCTGCATGACAAGGCAGAGGTCTTGGAAAAATATGCCATAGCGGCACAAAAGTTCATTCTTGCTTATGATAATAATGAGTATGAGAAGGCATATACTCTCTTGGATGAACATCCTTTTTTAATCGAACTCAATGAGGCTCAGGACTTAGAGTCTAAATGGAAAGAGATGATAGAAAAATGTGAGGAACTTGCATTTTTAGGTAATGTGAAGAAGATCAAAGAGACTCTGGGTGAATTTTTCACCTTACAAAGTCGAGCAAACCTCGTTGGAGCCATGCTTAAGATGGCATATATCGTTCAAATAAAAAAATATGCTGCAAGTCCAAAACTAAGTAATGCTGATATAATCAAGGGACTAAATACTTATATTATCCTACTCTCTTATGATCCGGAGATCGAAGTCCTTATAACTAAGTTACGAAAATTACGAAAAATAGAGCTTCAACTTGGTGAAAACGAGATGGAAGCCAAAGAAGATAATGTATGGCTAAAGCATTCAAACGGAAATGTGCCCTTCCTTATCTTTCGCCCAAATGCTGAAGGATAAATATGCCTATATACCTTTTGATTTTTTCTCTTCTCTTTCTTGGTGCCTGTTCCCCAACACCCAACATGGCACTCAAGAACACCTATTGGAGCCTTAGCGAACTTAATGGAAAAGACCCCCTTACTATAGACAATCAACCCTCAATTCATCTTCTCTTTCATCTAAATGATTCAAGCCTACACGGAAGTGACGGCTGTAACAATATAAGTGCAGATTATGTCCAAGCAGGAGACTTATTTAGCTTTAAACATATTATTAGCACCAAAATGTTTTGCGAAGAGGCCATGGTACAGAGCAGTGAATTTTTACAAGTCTTAGATAAAACAGATCATATTGAGATACAAGGAGATCAGCTTATTTTATTTCATGAAAATGTAGAAATAGCCCGTTTTGAGGCAAAAGAAGATTATTAAGCTGATTTTTGAGTTATAATAAATGACACAAAGGGAGATAACCATGCGACTATTAATACTGACCTTATTCACACTTTTTTTAAGCACAAACCTATTTGCTGTAAAAAAACTGGATGAAACTAATATTTCCAAGATGCTTGATGCTGTTAAGATTGCTAAAGAACATAAGAATATCAAAGCAATGCAAAAACATTTTCTTGGACGTACTCCTGTTAGTATAACTACTCAAGATATTGAGACTTCTAATACCAAACGCCTTACTTTTAACGAGTATAAACGTGATCTACGCGCTTCATGGAAAAAGGTACAAAGCAATCTTATTGAAGTTAAAGAGAGAAGCTTTAATATAGAAAAAGACGGCAAATCAGCCCTAATCAGGACAACACTTCTTCAGACCATTGAGATAGATGGTGTTAAAACAGAAACAACCATGTATGAGACAACAGGTATTGTACTTATTAAGGGTAAGATCTTTATCAACTATTATAGTTCCAGAAAAATGCTAAATACATCTTTACGGGTGAACTAATCTTATGTACGGTACTGAAGACCTCTTGCCACTTTGCAGAGCTTTAAATGTGCTATATGTTGAAGATGATCATGCTATTAGAGATAATTACGCGAGAGTCTTTAAAGAACTTGTTCTCCTCACTTGAAACTGCCAAAGATGGACAAGAAGGTTTAACAAAATATCAGAGCTCCAAGTTTGATCTCGTGATCACTGATATAAATATGCCGCGTATGAATGGCATTGAGATGATTGAAAATATTTTAAAGATAAATCCTGCGCAGAGTATTATCGTCACTTCTGCACATAATGACGCTCAATACCTTATTCAGCTTATCGACTTAGGAATAGAAAAATTTCTAATCAAACCCATTGACTTTTCAAAGATGATACATGTACTTTTTCATTCATGTAAACGTCTTACGGAGCTTAAAGAACTTCGTGAATATCATTCTCAAATAGAAGAAGACAATCTAAGTATTTCTAGTCTCTTAAAAGAACTTCAAAGCAAAAACCGTGAACTAGAAAAAAATATTCATCAACTTACTCGAAATGAAAATATGAGTATCGCTCTTATTGATGCTATAGAAAACAATAAAGAGATTAAAAAAGAAGAACTTATCTTTTATACTCCAAAAATTGAGACTGAATCAGCAGAAGACTTTGTTGCTAGTTTTACGGGCGACCTTGATACCATAATGGATAATTTAGAATCAATAGAAGAGATCTTAGAGCTTATTATTCATCAAAAACTATTAGACCCTACTCCTAAGAGTTTAAAAGACATATCTACTGCCTTTCATGAGTATGGGCTTCAGCTTTTTAACTTACATAAGTTTAATAATCTAGCAGAAGCATTAAAAAACTTTGCAAGCGCCTTAGGGCAGGTTAAAGACCTTGAGATGATAAAAGAGATGAAAGAGTTTCTTTTTGGTATAGCCAATTCTCTACATACATGGAGACAAGAGGTTCTTGTACTCAAAACTGCTGAAGAAATTCATTTCCTTGATAATTCTATTATCAGTGACTGTATCCAAACAGAGAGTATTCTCTCAGGCGGGGCAAGTCATAACGATAAAGAAGACCTGGAAGACCTCTTTTTCTAGAACCCTCTTCTTGCTATACCTTTGTTGATAGCCTCATCAATATTCATACCGTATTTTGGATTTTTTGTTCGTAACTTATTATCCAAAGAAACGATAATATCCTTGTCAACTTGCGGATTGTTGCATAATTCAATTATCAGGGTCAAATAACGTTTAAAGTCGGGATGAGGAAGATCTCCAAGCTTTGCCTGTATCTTTCCATGATGCCTTATAAGCTGTTCAATAGCCCTGAGCAAGTCCTCTTTTGTACTCTTCTTATGTGAAAAGATAGTAGCTATCTCTTCAAAACTCAAGATCTCATTTTTTGAAATAACCGGTTCTTCTTTTTTTATTTTTTTAGGTAGGTTCGGCAGATGCTTATTGACCTTTTCGTCAGGATAGACCAAATAAGATAGAAGCAGGGGGATCAATATCAAAAGTAAAATAATTAAAATTATAATTAAAGTACTTGTTTGCATTTGCTATCCTCATGTATAGTAATATTTATATGATTATAACATAAGGGATGAATGAAGTGATTAATGAAGCAGAAGTGTTTTACTTCTGCTTCTGTTAGGAGAGTTAGCAGTGGGCTTCCTAGAAGAACCACTGTGAAGTTAGGCGTACCGTAGTAACGTCATCGTTACCAATATTTACACCTTTTTCTTCTTTTTGTACATAAAGACCGACTTTTGTCGTATTTCCACGAAGGTACCAGTTTACACCGGCTATCTTCGCTGTATAGTCGTAACCATCTAGGTCATCAAATTTGTCCCACTTCTCGTAGCGGACAAACGGTGCTAAATAAGCAAGGTCTTTAAACACATACTCAGATGTCGCATACCAACCCGTAGATGTACCCTTATTAAGAGTAGCCGCAGTAAAGTCCTCGACAATATCTTTCATCTTGAAGTATTCAGCCTGAACAAACAGACCCTTATAGTGAGCAGATGCCTCAAGGTTGATTAGCTCATTCTTTAGGTCTTCTGTTCCTGCAGCTGTAGTCTTAACTTGAATACTATTAACAGCCCAGTAACCTGCACCGACAGAAAAGTGCTTTCCTTCACCCATGTATGTCTCAGTTCTTTTTGTCTCTTCCCAGCCGTCAAATGGTGAGAAACGGATTTTACCACCGTGAAAGAAACTCTGCTTAGTAATCTCTCCGCCTGTAGCATCATCTACCGCTTCACCCTTCGCATCTTGTAGCTTGCCTTCATAAGTCGCATCACCTACTGCAACTTGATAATGTACTTTCTTTTCCCAGTCACCATAGGCCTGAACATTTGTTCCACGACGGTTATGTGTGATGTACTGCGCTGCATAATCAGCAACTTTTGGACGATCATAAGCAATTACACGAGCAGATTTAACAGTTTCAGTACGTGAAACATCGATCTTTGCACGGTAAAGCTTGAAGTTTACCAGTGACGTGTCAAAAGGCTTCTTGATCTTAACGTAAGCATCTCCAACATTAAATGTCTGCTCACCTTTTTGATCCAAGTTTACCTTGTCATTACGAAGATCCATTACAAAAGAAGCATGTTTTCCAAATCCAGCTTGAGCTTCAAGACGTGTACGGCGAAGGTATGCGTCAGACTGGCTTCCTTTACTGTCAGAATCTACGTTTTCCATTGTACCTTGAATACGTACACCCGCTTTGAACCACATATCTGGATTGTCTTCAGGTACAAATTTCATATTGATATTAGTCTCTTGACCTAAAAGAAATTCCGGAGAGTCCTTTCTCATGATAGTGATCTTGTTGCCCTTTTGCTTAACTTCTTTTTTCATTGCAGCTGAGTCTTGAGCCTGGTTTTCCATGTAAACTGTTTTAGCATCAACAAAGTCTCCCATCTCGATGCGGCCGTCAGCAGCTTGTGTAAAGACTTGACCCGAAGCTGGATCTGTATATAGTGTTAAAGCACTTGCAGATGTTGCAGAGAGTGCTACTGCAGTTAATATGCTTAATGTAGTAATTTTCATTTGTATCTCCCGTTTAAATTCCTGACATTATAAAAGACAAAGATTACACTACGGTTACATATCATATATATTGACACTGAAATGAAATCATTATGTAATCTCAACCTTCAAAACTATATGCCTTCGGTATTCCTCTGGCCACGTCTTGTTCTTGTTCGAGTACGTGATACAAGTATTATACATATTATTTCACGAATACAAGACCTATATTCCTCTTATAAAAATGAGCACAGAGATATGATAAAAGTACTTACAGGCTTATTTGTCATAGCCACGCGGCATTTACATATGGTACGGGGCAAAAGATGAAAGTGGGTCTGAAAAAGGCAGGGAAGACTCCATACCCGGAGTCAGTACAGAACATGAACAAGACGTTCATATCATATAAGTCAGTAGAAGTCTAAAAAAGCAAACCTTAGTTTGCTTTACTTAGTACTCTTACACTCTTCTTTCAAGATCTTTCTTAATCCCCATGTAGATGGACAAAAATCAAATATAGCCCAAGAGAAGACCATAACTACCATAAAAGAGAGTAGATAACTTGCTATCATCAGCTCTTCTATATTTACCAGATATAAGATAACGGCTAACATTGTACCCATCATTGTTCTTTGGATTCTATCGCTTTTCATTAAATTTCCTTATGTATATTATTCGATAATGACATTATAGATGTTTTTAGTTAAAAAAAACGTTACATTCTTAGATTAACCCCAGCAGTGCCGTTAAAAGAACTGGAGGAGTGATGATAAGTCCGACCTTCATATACTCTCCCCAAGAGATCTTCACACCCTTGTTCGCGAGAACATGCAGCCATAAGAGAGTAGCTAAAGAACCAATCGGTGTCATCTTTGGTCCAAGATTACAACCTATGATATTTGCGTAGGCCAAGGCCTCTCTTCCTGTTTCTGAGATAGCAATATCCATGATCATAATCGTCGGCATATTGTTCATAACCGAACTTAAGGCTGCGGCTAAAAAGCCTGTTCCTATAATGGCAAAGCTCTCATTTACTCCAGCCATTGCATCTATGATAACCGCGATATAAGCCGTCAGTCCCTCATTTTTCAGACCATAGACCACAACATACAGACCTATACTAAACCAGACAACCTGCCAAGGCGCCGCTTTTATCGTCATAAGAGGCTTTGTCGCCTTGAAGTAAGTCGCAATGGCTAAAAAGACCAATCCTCCTCCCAGGGCAAATACAGAGACCGGAAGATTGTAATGATCTCCTATAAAATAACCCACCATCAAAAGAGCCAAAAAATACCAGGAGAGCTTAAACATTGTCTTGTTCTTGATGACTGACTCCGGGCTTGCAAGGTTTTCAATATCTATATGCTTAGGGATGTCTTTTCTAAAGAAGATCCATAAGACGACAATTGAGGCTATGATACTTAGAAGGTTCGGTAAAAACATCGTCTTCGCATATTCCCAAAAACCGATATCAAAATAGCCGGCTGTAACGATATTTGTCAGGTTTGAGATGATTAAGGGATTAGAAGCCGAATCTCCTATAAACCCTCCCGCCATTAAAAAAGCAAAGACGGCAATGGGCTTCATATTCAGATGCTTCATCTTTGCCAATAAGATGGGTGTTAAGATAAGGGCTGCACCGTCATTGGCAAAAAATGCCGCGACTATAGCGCCAAGGATAATGATGTAAACAAACATCAGGTTCCCGTTTCCCTTGCTCAAGCGAGCCATCTTCAAGGCTGCCCACTCAAAAAATCCTATCTCATCAAGTACCATAGAGAGGATAATGATCCCTATAAAAGAGAGTGTCGCGTCCCATACTATACTTGTTACCGTCCAAACATCATCAAGAGAGACGATGCCTATAGCCAAGGCTAAAAGTGCGCCTATAACAGCACTTGTTCCAATCTGAAGACCTTTTGGCTGCCAAATGACAAAGACTAAGGTCACTAAAAACAGACTAAATGCTAAAATCATATAAAAATTCCTTTTCTCTCTTCTAAGAGCAGAGCTCTTTTTCTATTATAGGAAGAAGGCGTGTCTCAATCTCCATAAGTGTATCAACAAAGGCCTCAGGCCCTTTTCCGTCCGGGTCTTCAAAACCGATATGAATAGTCTTCACCGGTTTAACAAAGACTGGACAGGTCTCCTTGGCATGATCACATACCGTCACGATAAGGTCAAAGTCTTTATCTATGACCTTATCGATCGTCTTTGAGTGATACTCGTCTCTCCACATATCATGCTCTTCAAGGAGTTCTTTGGCATAGGGGTTGACCCTTCCGCTTGCTCTGACACCAGAACTGTAGGCCTCTACACATCTGTCTAACTTCGCATTGATAAGGGCCTCTGCAATAATAGAACGGCAAGAATTTCCCGTACATAAGATCAAAACTTTTTTCATATCTTGCAACTCTCTTTTAATGGGGGTAGTTTTATATCTAAATGGCGTATCTCTTCTATCGCTTCCATGCGAAATCTGTCCAAGGGAGAGCGTATCTCATAATAAGCCCATGTTCCTCTTCTCTCGACACGAAGAAATCCGCCCTCTTTGAGTATCTTAAGATGACGGGAAAGACGTGACTGTATCATCTCCAATGAACTTTGCAGGTCACATACACATAATGGACCGTGCTTATCTAAAAAACGCAAGATAAGTACACGGGTCTCATCATTTAAAGCAGAAACCGTACTTAAGAAGGTCTCCACCTAGCACGATCCGCCGGCTGACCACTGTCCGTTCTTGGAAAAGGTCGGGGTACAGCATCCTGTTCCGCCTGTAAACTCATCGCCGCCAAAATACTCTATCTGTTCCATAGTATGGTAGTTTTCCCAGATAACATTTTGAGGGTCTTGAACCCAATACTTCTTTGACTCCGCATAACAGCACTGCGCTTCTTCTTGTTTCTGGCCTGTGATATTAGCCTTTAAAAGTCTATCCTCAACCTCTGCCAGAGCTTCATCACTATCCATCTGAAGACCTAAATGATTTAGGCCAACTGAGTCTCGTCCCGAAGAGATAGCCATATTTACAGCCGGATCATCCACTAACCATTGGACATAATCCTCTTTCTCTTTTGTCGGTTCCATCCCAAAAAGTGCCGTATAAAACTTTTTACTCTCTTGTATATCTTCTACTGAAATATGAATATGTAAACGTTTCATGCTCTCTCCTACTTTTTTAGCAGTATAACACAATATCAAGATATATTGATATAATAAATATTTATCTAAGTTAAACAATACTTTAAGAATAAAATCGCATAATAACTTAATTCAACAAAAGGATTCAAATGCGTAAATTATTATTATCTCTTCTCTCCCTCTCCATACTCATCTTTAGCGGATGTTCGTCTAAAGAAGTTGTTGCAGGATATTCTGGGCCTAAAGAGGTCAGTACCTATCTGGTCGCGCCATTAACAAGTACTGAGGAAGTTCAGGCTGCCCTTGAGGCTCAAGGTTTTGAGATTGTATCTGTATCAAAGGTAGCAAAGGCAAAATTGGATTCTATCGTCTTTACCCACCCACATTTAAAAGCACTTGCAGACAAGCCGGGTCGTGGTTTTCTTGCAGGTTCAATGCGTGCTTTAATCAATACAAAAAATAAAGAAGTACGTATCACAAACCCTCGTTATTTTATCCGTGCTTTTTTGCAAACTGACTACAATCTAAATGATGAAGCACCTCTTTTAGATGCTATAAACAAGGCCTTTCCTGTATTGACTCCATCTGAAGACAAGTGGGAATTTGACGGACTTGCAAATTATCAGTTTATGATCTCTCGTCCCTATTATCAAGATACAATAAAGATCAAAGAGGGAAATCTTGCTGAATTACAGACTAAGCTGGAGACAAAGGCAAAAAAGAACCTTGTCTTTAAACTTGAGATTTCGCAAGGAAGAGTACTATATGGTGTAAACCTTGGGAGACGTACGATGAAGTTTGCTGACAAGATCGGTGTTAAAAATGCTGCTCTTCTTCCATGGATGGTCTTGATCGAGAATGAGACGCTTGAGGACGGAAAAGTAAGTGCAAAAGCAACAGCAATGCGCGCCGACTATTATATCGCTATCTCATATCCTCTTTTAGATCTAATGGGATTTGCAACGATTATGACCGTACCCGGTGCTGTAATCAAAGACCTGGAGAGATACTTTATATAAGGAGTTATAAGCTTTCATATACTTCTTGAAAGCTTTGCCCTTTTTCAAATACCTTATGGCTGAGTTGAAGTTCAATATTGAGGATTTGACCGGCACGGGTTTTAAACTTTTTACTCAAAATAAGATCAACTGTATCTTTAAAGGCCTTCTGCACCCTTACAGAGACACCTTCTTTAGCAACAGCAACAAACTTCACACCCATATAACGGATAAGATGTATACCCATCGGGCTTAGATGTTTTTTTAGTGTTTTAGCAACCAACTTTAAAACAATATCTCCCGCTTCATGTCCATATTCTTTATTAATCTGCTGAAAGTTATTCACGCTTATATGCATCAAGATGCCATCATATTTACAGTTTTCATCTTTATCAAGCTCATAATTAAAAAGATATTTTCGGTTATACATACCTGTTGTATCATCTGTGTACATATCTTCTTCAAGCTCAAGAATACGTTTCTGATAATCTTTTAACTGAGAGTAGGCACTCTTTAGACCGCCTGTGTCATTTTTATCTATCGCTGTTATAGCATCTTCCGTACTCTTGCGTACATCAGCAACATTTTGCACGACTTCTTGCATCTTCTTATCAAAATCGCCGTATGCTTTAAACTGATTAAAGACGAGAGGCTTTAGGTCTTCTTCTTTCAATACATTTGTTATTTTATGCAGGGCAGATACAAAAACATCAAATACATCCACACTCGTCAAAGACTGATTAGATTCAAATCTCGAATCCATCTCTTCTTTGAGCTTGGAATATTCAATGGTTAATAGTTTTGACATAAGAAGAGCCTTCAACATAATATTATTAGATTTTACATATAAATTATACAGAGTAAGCTTATATATTAATTTATATCGTTATTATGATATAAATATCAGTTCACTACAAAGGTCTGTCGATGCAACCGGGTGCGGTCAATCACGATTTGCTTTTTCATACGAATCCTTTTGTCTTTTCATCATATTGTAAAAAGATTCGATCTGAAGAGTCTGTGTAGACTATATCCTTTAGTGAAAAGCTAAGACAAAACAAGTACCCTGATCTTTTTCAGAAGTCACATCTACCTTGATCTTATATTCTTGGCATATCTTTTGGACAATACTCAGACCTATCCCGAATCCGCCTGCGTAGTCTGTCTCACGATTATAACGTTCATATATCTTTGAAAGTTTCTCTTTTTCTATCCCTATTCCATGATCTCGAATCTTGAACACACCCTCTTTAAGGCTGATCTCTATACTCGAATTTGGCATGGAATATTTAATCGCATTATTAATAAGGTTTCCAAAGAGCATAGAGAGTTTGGCCTCATCTATGGCAAAGAAACATCCTTCAGCTTCAAGACTTATCTCTATCTTTTTACTCTCGCTAAGCTCTTTATAATAGGCCACAGATCTCTTCAAAACAGTACTCAGATCAAGTTCCCTAGAGACTTGCTTCTTGGAGTCAAAAGAGAGGTAGGCCAGAGATCTGTAGATATCAAAAAGCTGTTTGGTGCTGATGGAGATATTTTTTAAGATCTTCTCATCATAATCTCTCTTTTTTAAGGCTCTTGATACAGACATGCTTAAGGCCGTTATGGGTGTGTTTAGTTCATGCGCCGTATCATGCACAAAACCTTCTATCTGCTTTATCTTCTGATGAAGAGGAGACATAAAAAACCGAGAAAGTATCCACGCCAAGCCTATCATCATCATAATACTTAAGACCATAACCGCTAAAACCCTGCGTTTTAGATCTTGCTTCTGCTCAAAAAGAGCCTTAGACTGAACAACAACAAACTTTATATTCAAATGCTCTTGAGGGGCATCTGATATTAAGATATTATCTTCTCCCTTTTCAAAATATTCTGCCTTAGATGGAGAGAAGTCGTTTATAAGAGAACCATAGATCACCTCTTTATTCACATCTATCAAGGCGATACCTATGCCCTTGTCTAAGACAGGAATATCAAGTTTCAAGCCTTGCATATGTGCATGAATGATCTTTTGAGAGAGGGTGTCTGAGATATGTTGCAGTTTATAATACTGGTTGCTCTCTAATGCGTTTTTTTGGGCTGTATAATACCAGTACGCGCTTAGAGTGATAAAGACAGACGAAGAGAGTATATAAAGGGCTAAAAAAGAGTAAAAAGACTTTTTTTCTAAGCTATTCAAATCTATACCCTTCCCCGCGAATATTGACAATATGCTCTTTTCCCAAGATATTACGCAGGCTCTTGATATAAGTCCGTATCGTATCATGCCCGGGCATCTCATCATAATCCCACAAGTTTTGCAAGATCTCCTCTGTTGAGACAATACGGTTCTTATTTCGTATAAGATAATCTAAGACCGCACTCTGCTTTGAACTAAGAGAGTGCGTCTCCTCTTCAGCCAAGACCTTATGCGTCATGGCGTTAAAACGGATATTCTTATTTATAAAGACCTCTTCATCTATGCTAAAGAGGCGTTTGATGTTTTCAATACGGGCTTGAAGTTCTTCAAGTTCAAAGGGCTTGCGTATAAAATCATTAGCTCCCGCATCAAAACCTTTACTTAAATAAGAGACTTCCTGGTAAGCCGTCATAAAAATGGCAGGAGTAAGGTCATTAAAAGATCTAAGGCTTCTTAGCAGTTCTATACCTGATGTACCCGGTACATTAATATCAAAGATATACAGATCATAACTTTCCTCTTCAGCCGACTGAAGAGCTTCTTGAGAGTTAAAACAGTGTTTGACATCATAAGACTCGCTCAAAAAATCAAGCACAATATCAGAAATAACAGGATCATCTTCTAAAAACAGTATTTTCATATTTTTATTATAACTGAATGATGGCCTTTTCTTTTATATCTCTGCACTTCTGAGTCTTAGGGCATTTAGGATAACAGAAACTGATGAGAGGCTCATGGCGGCGGCTGCGATCATGGGACTTAAAAGAAGACCAAAAAATGGGTAGAGAAGACCGGCGGCCACAGGTATTCCCAATGAGTTATAGATAAAAGCGAAGAAGAGGTTTTGCTTAATGTTCTTCATCGTCAACGTACTTAGACGTTTGGCCCTAACTATACCAAGCAGATCGCCTTTTATCAGGGTAATATCAGCACTTTGCATGGCCACATCTGTTCCTGTTCCCATGGCTATTCCAACATCGCATAGAGCCAAGGCAGGAGCATCATTAATCCCATCACCGGCCATAGCAACTCTGTATCCTTTATCCTGATACTCTTTGACTTTTTGAGCCTTTGCCTCGGGTAAGATTTCCGCGACCACACCGTCAAGTTCAAGTCTATCTGCTACCGCCTTTGCCGTTATAGCATTATCGCCTGTGAGCATTATTATTTTCATACCCTCTTTTTTCAAGGCTCTAATGGCTTGGGGAGTACTCTCTTTAATGGGATCACTCACAGCCAAGATACCAAGAAGCTCATTATCAACACAAACATACATAACCGTATTTGCCTCTTTTTCCAAGGCACTTGCCTGCACTTCAAAACTCTCCTTATAAAGACCAAGTTCTAAGAGAAGAGTCTTATTTCCTAAGATCACCTCCTTAGAAGAGACACTTGCTCTGATACCCTTTCCCGTATATGATATAAAATCATCTGCTTCACTCAAGGCAAGACCTTTTTCCTTGGCCTTGCTTACAATAGCCTCTGCCAAAGGGTGTTCACTCCCTTTTTCTATACTGGCACATAAGGCCAGAAGTTCATCTTCTGAAATCGAAGCATCGCAAAGGACGGTATTTAAGTGCGGTTTGCCTTCTGTGATAGTGCCTGTTTTGTCGATAAGAAGAAGATCTACCTTTCTCAGCATCTCTATGGCTTCGGCATTTTTAAAGAGCACTCCAATCTGCGCGCCCTTTCCCGTAGCAACCATAATAGACATAGGCGTTGCCAGGCCCAAGGCACAGGGACAGGCGATGATTAAAACAGCCACCGCATTGATCACCGCATAAGCCATACTCGGTTCAGGTCCAAAGATCCCCCATACAGCAAAACTAAGAAGGGATATCATAATGACTATAGGAACAAAATACCCCGAAACCCTGTCTGCCATCTTCTGAATGGGGGCCTTAGAGCGTTGGGCTTGGCTTACCATATCTATAATACGTGAAAGAAGAGTATCTGCACCTATCTTTTCTACCCTCATCACAAAAGAGCCTGTTGTGTTCAAAGTCGCTCCTATCACCCTGTCATCAGTATGTTTCTCAATCCCAACAGGCTCGCCTGTTATCATAGACTCGTCCACTAAAGAAGAGCCTTTGACGAGGATCCCGTCTAAGGGAACCTTCTCTCCCGGGCGTACACGCAGCAGATTGCCTATGCGTATCTCATCTAAAGAGATATCCTGATCTTCGCCCTTCTCATCTATATAATGCGCAGTAGAAGGAGAAAGTTTCAAGAGACTTTTAATGGCACTCCCTGTTTGAGAACGTGCTCGAAGTTCAAAGACCTGACCTAAAAGGATAAGGGTGACGATAGTACCCGAAGCTTCAAAATATAACCCGACCTCCCCTTCGCTTCCTCTAAAACTATAAGGAAATATCTGAGGAAAGAAGAGTGCGACAAAGCTGTACAGGTAAGAGACTCCAACGCCTAGACCAATAAGGGTGAACATATTTAGATGCCTGCTTTTTAGAGAAAAAAAGAAACGCTCATAAAAAGGCCAAGCCGCATAGGTACAGATAACAGTAGCTAAGACAAACTCTATATATCCCTTATATTCAGCAGAAACAACAGAAGATATAGGTTTGGAAGGGAGCATATCTCCCATAGAGACGAAAAGCAGGGGAAGGGTAAAAAGAGCAGATATTATAAATCGTCTGTTCATAGATAGAAGTTCTGAATTATCCTCTTCGTCTACACTTTCTTGAAGCAGTTCTAAAGACATACCGCATTTTGGACAATTCCCCGGTTTATTACTCAAGACCTCAGGATGCATAGGACAGGTATAAACACCTTCTTTTATCTTTTTGTCAGGTTTTGTGTAAGAGTTTTTCACATCCTCTTGATGCAGATAGTTTTCGGGATGCTCTGAAAATTTATGCTGACAGTTTTCAGAACAAAAGTAGTAGGGTTCACCCTTAAACTCAAGTTTAAAAGGCGTACTTTCAAGTACATCCATACCGCATACAATGTCTCTATTCATAACAGACCTCATAACTGGATTTTAGTCGTGTTTTAAGTTTTTACTCTTTTCTTCATATTCATCTTGCTCTATTTCACCTTTGGCATAGCGTTCATCAAGAATATCCTGAGCACTTTTATCTAATGTGTTTTTTTGATTGAACAGATAGATTCCAAGGCCTATAAGTAGAATGAAAAATATCCATCCAAATCCCATACCGCACATCATACACCTCCGCTTCATAGATTTATTTTTTAACTAAAGCGATGAACTCTTTTCACTATACCAGTATTGCATGCAGGCTTTGTAAAAAGATTACCCTTATAGCCATTGTTTCAAGAACTTAGCACAAGAAGTTAAAAAGCCGCGTATAGCATCAAAAGAACCTGATTCTTATTTGTGTCCAGATCTATATGATGAGAATAATCAAGCTGAAACTCTACATTTTCTTTTAAAAAGTACTTTATTCCGACAATCCCTGCATCATCCGAAGCCTTCGTTGCTTGCCCATTATCTGCATCTCTGTAACCGGCAGAGAGCATCAAGACAGAAGGTATAACAGAAACTTCCGTCAAGAGAGTCGCAGCAGACTTATCATCTGCACCCGTGTTATACAGGGAGTTCGCATCCTTCTTCGCACTGGCATAGGTAGCAAAGAAACTTACAGGCACCTCATTAATGTTTCCCAAAGCCTGAAAGTCAAAGGCAAAGGCATCTGTTTTTACTTCAAGTCGCGGTGTTGATATAGTATTATCATCATCATATTTAGCTGTTCCCCACCAGATCTGACCGCCAAATCCCACATCCCATTCTCCTACCATCGGAGTAACTACCGCTCGGGCGTAATGTGCAGGAGAGTAGTCTCTAACCGTTCCATTTTCCGGTATCCAAGCAGAATAGACCACATTCCAAAGATCGTTATAAAGATAGAGCCCCAAGCCCTCCGCCTCAGTAGCCGTGCCGATATATTGCTGGGCAGAGATAATACTTCTCTCTTCTAAGACTCTTGAATTTCTTACCGCACCCGTATTAAGGACTTCAAATGAGGCAGAGGGACCAAATCCATCTGTTCTGTATGGAACTGCTCCAAAGGTGTACTCCTCAACTGCGTAAGTAATAGGAAGTTTGAAATTCGCCAGACCAAAGGTATCATCTGCACTGTTATATCCTACCTCAATAAAGGTACCTACATGTTCAGAGACACGTCCCCCGATAACCAAGGCGGCTTCATCTGGGAACTCCAAGACTCTTTTTGAATCATCCCCCTCTTTCGCCCGTATTTTTACGACAAAGGAGGCGTTTAAGGTCTCAGGAAGAGAGAGGAAGTTCTCTTTGACAGGATCTGTGAGCATCCCTTGAGTCCCCAACATAGTATAACCGCTCGCTTTGAACTTCCTTCCGAAAGCTTTTAAGGCTGGAAAGCCGTTTTGAGAGTGGCAGGTATTACAAGAGACCCCCATCTGACGAGTAAAGGCCGGCATAGCATAAAGATTAGAGACTACACTAATCAGCATAAGAGCAAATCCAATTAAGAGTCGAGGCATATCATATCCTTATCATATAGAAATATGTATCAATTGTATTACTGTGTTAATTAAATTGTTATTGTTAAATATTACTAATAAAACAAGATGATGTAGACTTAAGAGGCTTTTATCTGTTTAAATTCTTTTCAAAAGGCAGATAGGTGTAGGGAAGCTGATAATAGTTTAAAAAGTGCGCCGTTTTTTTGTAAGAGTTTTTTCTTAATACTCTTGAAAGATTGATACCGATTCCCATATAAACAATACGCTCACTTTCATCTGTGTATCCGCCCTTGTAATTTCTCGTGTAATAGCCAAACTGTAACTCTGCATACTTGAGATAAGGGTTTGAGATAAACTCAAAACCTTCGGCCTTAAAGGCTATGAGGTACTTCATTCTCTCATACTCTGTTACGAGATCTGCCGTGTTAAAGCTTGGAATATACTCTAATCGAAGATCTATCCTTTTAGAAAGTTCAGGATTGGTGTAAAAAAGATAGGAACTGAATGCACCCAGAGTATTCATAATAAAATCTTCATAAGAGAAACCAAGGTCAGGGCTAAAGGCATCTCCTATCTCCATATAGTTCATCAAAAAGAGTGAGGAGAGAGATCCGTAAAATGCCGCCTCTTTTTCTTTATATCCCCAGCTTTCATAGAGTCCAGATAGACCCGAACCGATAAAATAAGGAGAGTAAAAATGCCCTAACTTATCCGCTCCTCCAGACTGCGTGGATTTCCCAAACCACTTTTCTTCATCTGTATGCGGACTACCCTTTGCATAATCCCAATTGGCCACACCCCATGCGGTGATCACAACCGCACCTATAAGATTAGTATATAGGATATCCCTCTTGCTCTCATTATTCTCACTAAAGCACAGAGAAAACATCAATGCCAGCATAAGGGTAAGACGCAACATAAGTTCTAGTTGCCTCCGCACTTGCCGGAACTGCATTTCATCTGTGTAGTCGAGTTCCCGCACTTAAGGCTCATCTTCCCCGTCATAGAGTTTCGTACACAATCATACAAGCCCTTTGTCGTCTTTGCTTGTATGACACACTCTTTGCGTAAATCATTCGCATCCATCTGAGAAAGTATATTTTTCTTCTTTTTAGCCAGAGCAGAGTTCCCGTCAAGCATATTCGCTCCGCATTTTCCTGATCCACACTTCATCCCGGAAGAGGGACTCTTTGAACCCTTATCTTCTTTATCTGTACATCCGGCTAAAACAAAGAGTGTTAGAAATGCTGACAAAACTACTTTTATCATATCTCTTCTCCTTGCATCTTTAAAACATAGATATGATATATCTCAAAAAGAATAGGAATAATCACCAGACTAAGTATAGCCGAGCTAATAACTCCGCCTAACATCGGTGCGGCGATACGCTGCATCACCTCACTCCCCACCCCGTTAATATACATGATGGGAGCAAGTCCGGCCAATATAGAAAAAACAGTCATTAGCTTTGGCCGAACCCTTTGGACCGCACCCTCATATATGGCTTGAGACAGATGCCTTTGATTAAAACCATCTCTATGTATATGTTTTGACTCATCCACAGACTCTTGAAGATAAACGATCATCACAATGGCTGTTTCTGCCGCAACTCCCAAGAGTGCCAAGAAACCGACAATAACGGCTATGCTCATTGAAAAATCTAAGATATCTATAAAGATCAATCCTCCAAGAAGAGCAAATGGCAGAGTAAAGAAGACAATAAGTGTCGGTACCATCTGCCTTAAAGCAAAATAGATCAAGACCATAATTGATAAAAACACAGCAGGAATAATCCACATGATCTTAGCCATTGCAGACTCTAAGTATTCTGACTGTCCTGCCCACTCTATATAATACCCCGGCTCGAAGTGCAGTTCTTCAAGGAGTTTTTGAGCCTCTTCTTTGTATGCCGTGGCGCTTATTCCATCTTTTGGAGTGATATAGATAAAGGTCACAGGAGTTGCCATCTCAGACTTGATCACTGAAGCACTCTGTCTGTATCTTACCTCAGCAAAGGTGCTAAACGGAACGATACCCAGTTTTGTTTTGATCTGTATATCTTTAATACTCTCCAAAGAACGTCTTTCGCTCTCTTCTAAGCGCAGAGTAATAGGATAACGTTCCAAGCCCTTATACAGGGTAGAGACCTTCATCCCTCCAATGGCTAAAGAGGTATACTCAAGAAGGGCATCTTTTTTCAATCCATAGCGTTGAAGTTTTTCCTCGTCTATATCTATGTCTATGTAGTATCCCGCACTGGCCTGATCCGCAAAGACAGAGAGGGTCTTATCAAAGCTTCGAAGTTTTGTCTCTATCTCTTTTGCATACTTCTGTAGTCCCTCGGCATCTTTTCCATAGAGCTTGATACCAAGGGGGGTACGGATACCGCTTAGGAGCATATCTATACGTCCGCGAATAGGATAGGTCCATGAGTTGATAAGACCGGGAACTTGAAGAGCATCTTCCATCTCTTGTTTGAGCTTATCATAGGTCATACCCTCTCTCCACTCTTTTTGCGGCTTAAAGGTGATAATGCTCTCTATCATACCAAGAGGGGCAGGGTCTGTAGCACTAGTCGCACGACCACCCTTCCCAAAGACAGTCTCAACCTCAGGAAAAGACTTTATGATCTTATCCGTCTTTTGTGTTATTGCCTTAGACTGATCTACAGAGATTCCATAAGGTGTTACCGGCATATACATAAAGGTCTGCTCATTGAGCATAGGCATAAATTCCCACTTTAGACCCTTATATAGAGGATAGGTATAAGCCAAAGACAAAAGCACAATAGGAATGACAAGATATTTTAGTTTCAGCCCATAGATAAGGACAGGACGGTAGAGCCAGATAAAAAAACGATTAAGAGGATTTTTGTTTTCCGCCAGAATCTTCCCTTTTACAAAATAGACCATTAAGACGGGAACCAGTGTTACAGACAGCAAGGCCCCTGCCGTCATTGCAAAGGTCTTTGTATAAGCCAAGGGTGTAAAAAGCAGACCCTCCTGACCTGAAAGAGAAAAGATAGGTAAAAAAGAGACTACGACAAGGGCAAGAGCAAAAAAGATCGGCCGTCCAACAAGCTGTGAAGATTTCATGATAATCTCTATGCGCTCAGCGTTTGTCGGGATACGTCCCTCTTTGGCCTCAAACTTGTGTAAAGACTTATGGGCATTTTCTATCATCACTATACTCGCGTCCACTATAGTCCCAATGGCTATGGCTATACCGCCCAAAGACATAATATTTGAGCCTACTCCAAAGCTCTTCATCAGTAAGAAGGTAAAGCCTATAGTTAAAGGAAGTACGATTAAGACGATCAAAGAAGAGCGTATATGCATTAAAAACAGACCAATAATAAGAACAACGATGATGCTCTCTTCTATCAGGGTGTTTTTCAAAGTCGATATCGCTTTTTCTATTAATGAAGATCGGTCATATACCGTCGTGACCTCAATTCCTTCGACCTTTAGCTCTTGCATCTTCTTGTCTATACGTTTAATGGCAGAATATACATCTTCCCCGTATCGAACCATCACAATACCGCCGACGACCTCACCTTCACCGTTTAGATCAGCCATACCGCGGCGGGCAGCAGGTATCATCTCGACTCTTGCAATATCCCCTAGCGTGACTTGAATACCCGCCTTATCGGTTACAACAAGTTTTCTGATATCGTCTAAGTCTTGCACATATCCCTTAGCCTGAACCATCCATTCAAAACCATTTTCTATAACAATACGTCCGCCCGTATCGTTATTGTTTGCCTTAAGCACCCGGGCAATATCATTGATGCTGAGGTCATATCTGATAAGATTGTCATTATTCACGCTGACCTGATAGCTCGGTACAAAACCACCGATTGATGCGACTTCAGATACACCCTCAACGCCCATAAGCGCATACTTATAATAATAGTCTTGAATCGTGCGCAGTTGGGCTAAGTTCTTTGTCTTGGAAGTAAGGGCATATTCATATACCCAACCCACACCGCTCGCATCCGGCCCTAGGGCAATATTCATGGAAGAAGGAAGTTGAGACTGTATAGAAGAGAGCTGTTCAAGTACACGTGAGCGCGCCCAGTAGAGGTCGGTTCCTTCTTTGAAGATAATGTAGATAAGTCCATTCTCATAGGTCGAATAAGCTCGAACCGTATCTATACCCGCAATGGCTAAGAACTGAGACACTAAAGGATATGTCCCCTGGTCCTCAATGATCTCAGGAGACTGCCCTGCCCAGTTTATCTGAACGATGACCTGAGGAGGAGACAGGTCTGGAAGTGCGTCAAGAGGAGTGTTTTTAAGTGCCCAGTATGATCCCATTATCAAAAACAGACTTGCCGTCAAGACGAGAAACCTGTTTTTTATGCTAAATGCTATAACTTTCTCAATCATTATGCACCTTCCTTGCAAAAAAGAGATAAATGAAAGATGATAAATATAGAGTGCGCTTTATCTGCGCATGGGCTTGATGCCGAGTCGAACTCAAACTTGGCGTAGAAAAATGGGCTTTTCTAATTTTGCGTATCATTAGTATAAGCCATTGATCTGCGCATCTGCGTCCATCATAAAGAGAGCATTATTGACAACCTCATCCCCTTCACTTAGACCGCCTTGGATGATATATGTCTTAGAATCAAGGGATTTTGCATTCACCTCTACAGGCTCATACTCACCCTTAAACTCACCGACTATAAAGGCATAATGTTTTCCCTCTTTTCGGATTATGGCTGTAGCAGGAAGGCTTAACTTCTCAGACTCACCTTTTAGAGATATAACACTGGCGTACATCCCCGGAAAAAGCTTATGATCCGGATTTTTTACACGCAGACGCAGGCTCAGGGTCGCGATCTTAGGGTCGAGTTGTGGATATAAGAGAGTGTTACTTGTATAATAAGTCTTTTCCAGACCCTTGAAGTTCAGCTCATAGCCTTTGATCATTGGCAGTCTTTCTCGTTCTTCTTCAAAAAGTCTAGCTTCTACCCAGACCTCGTCAAGGTTCACTATCTCAAAAAGTTTCTGCTTTGCCTTAAATGCCGTACCCTGCTGAATAGCCTTTATAAAAACATATCCGTTTACGGGAGAGTAAATAGTAGTATTTGGCTCTGCCTTAGAGCTTGAGACCACCTCGTCTATCTCAGATTGAGTGATGCCGAGAAGTTCTAGTTTCAGTCTGGAACTAGCCAACATCCCCTTGTTTGGACGTTTTTTCGTATATTTATAGGTATTTAGATATTCATCTTTCGCCTTAAAGACTTCAGGAGAATATACCTTGGCAAGAGGCTCGCCTTTTTTTACTTTTTTATAGATCTTATCCGCATACATCTCTACGACATATCCTCCAAAACGAGGAGAAATATCATAAATCCTACTCTCATCCGTCATGACGTATCCGTAATTCTTAATACGTTGAGAAAGACTCTGCCTTTTCACCTTAACAGTTTGAACACTGAAGAGCTGTTCAACCGTCACCTTCTCAGCCATTAAGAGTAAGGGTATACTCAATAATAAAATCTTAGATATTAGACTCATTGTATCTCTCCTGAAAGTGCTGCTATTTTTGCTTCTGCGCGGCTATAGTTTGTTACTGCGGCAATACTCTTTTGTTCCAGTTTAAGTTTTTTCACCAAGATCTCAATATACTTAAAGAGGTCTCCACCCGTAGAGATAGAAGAGTTCGTTAACTCAAACATATGCTCTATCTGAGGAAGGGCCTCGTCATGTATAATATGATAGATCTCATAAGCCGACTTCATCTGCACATAAGTACTTTGAAGCTCCGTATGCACAGCTGTTTTAGTATCTTCTTTCAGACTCTGGCTAGAAAGGAGAAGCTTTCTTTCAGCTTGTTCTTGATGATCTTCTCTTCCATAAATAGGAAGAGACATTCCCAGGCCGAAGGTCCAGTAGTTATCAAAGTTTTCTCTGTACGAGTATCCGGCAAGAAGAGTAATATCCGGATAGTTTCTTAAATCGGCTCTATCTACCACAGCCCTTTGTTTATTAACTTCTTTATCTTTGAGCAAAATATCATGATTATTTCTCAGTCCCTCTTGAAGAGTAGAAGTCTCGGGCATATCCCATATCACCAAGTCAATATCTAAAGCCTTAATCTCAAAAGAGGCAAGATAAGAGAGTTTTGCATAAGCCATGTGTATCTGCGCTTTTAGCATACTCTCTTGAATACGAAGATCAGAAAGTGTAAGTTCTGCCGACATAATTCCCATATGATGATTACCTGAGGTGGAAGTATAAGACTCGAAAAGTTCAATGTTTTGCTTCGTTAGATCTTTATACTCCCTGATGATATTATGGAGTTGCTCCAGTTCCCATATTGCATAGGCTTGGTTTTTTATTGAAAGGACAAGTTCCACTCTGGCCTTCTCTAAGCTCTCCTTCAAGACCTCTTCATGGGCCTGTGCGACTGCATACCTGCGGTCACGTTTTCCAAGATAAGGAAGTTTCTGTTTTAAAGTCAGGGTTTGCCGACTCATAGCTTGATCTTTATCTAGAGTATTTCGCATATATGAGAGTTCAGGGTTAGAGAATATAGTAGAGGCGTCAATATTAGATTGTTTTGCCAAAATACGCTGACTTATCGACTCCAAGGAGGGATTTTCATCTATCGCCTTTGATATTACCTCATCTAAACTAAGTCCATACAGACTGGAAGAGAGAAGAGATAAGATCAAAAAATTCAGTGTAATACTTGTCATACTCTAGCCTTAGAAGTTAAGTGAGGTCTTCACACGTGATTTTTTACCCTCAGCAGGTGTGATAAAGATATGAACTTGCCATGTCCCGCTCATTGCAAGATTAAGCTTCACCTCATACCTTCCATCTCCCAAAGGCGAAGCCTCTGCCTTAGACTCCATAGCAGGCATACCCGGCATTGCCGGCATAAAAGCTCTTACGCTTAGCTTTTCTCCTAGAAATGTTTTTCCATCTTTAGAGATAGTAAGGATTAAGGTATTAGAGCCTGTTGACAAAGGTTTATCTGAGGATAAGTGAATTTTTACTGTTGCAGACCTCAGCTCTTTTTCAAAGGCTGCTGCTTGAAGCAGAGATATACCAAGGATTAGACTTATTAAAACTCGAATTAATATTTTCATGATGTTTCCTTCTTCTTTTCGAGATTGTAGCAATAAAAACGTGAAGGGCATGTGAAGAACAGAGCTAAAGACCTTCTAGCTTTTCCGCTTTACTTCCTTATATCTTTTCACATAAAAACTTTGATGGCTGTCGCAATAGGGAGATTTCCTTGAGATAAACAGGTTTATTTCTGAACAGCCCAGTTTTTTTTCTGTCTTTGGCTGAAGTAAGATCTTGATCTCTTTACGTTCTTGAGGAGCCGTACCGCTGGTCCTTGTTCGCACCAGTGTGACAGATTGCATATTTTGATTGGGGTTTTTGATCAAAAACATCATTCCGCCGCAGCCGCATTCAGGAAGGTATCTGCTATATATGGAAGGGTACGTGCCTCCCAGACCGATGCTCTCACATCCTAAAAAAAGAAATACAGGTAAAAGTAAAACAATCCGTCTCATAATATTCTCCGCTTCTGTATTATAGCACTTTATAGTTTTTACATATTTTTTTTTGTTTTAGAGGTTGCTTGAGCGCTTAATGGGTCATCCGGCCAGTAATGTCTCTTATATTTTCCTCTTAGCTCTTTTTTTACATCTGTATACGTCGTTTTCCAAAAACTCTTCAGGTCTTGTGTCACTTGCATGGGTCTATGTGCAGGAGAGAGAAGGTGTAGAGTCAGTGACAGAGCTCCGTTTAAGAGACATGGAGTATCCTCAGTTCCAAACAGCTCTTGAAGCCTTACGGCCAAGACGGGTCTATTCACATCTGCATAATCTATCACAATATTTGAACCGCTGGCCACCTTTATCTTAGAGGGGGCCAGAAGGTCAAGAGAGTGCATCTGTTCCCAGCTCAACATGGATGAGAGAACAGAATATAGGTTTAGACTTTGACAAGACTTTAAAGAGCTTTTCCCCTCCAAAAAAGGCAGAAGCCAATCTTGCATAGTCTCTAAGAGATATTTATCCCCAAAGTCCGGAAACTCAGTATCATCAGGGAGAAGCTCTTTATGTCTGTTTACGAAGTTTACTCTTTGCCTCAGTCCGAGAAAGTTCTTATCCATGCTCAGAACATCCAATCCAAGTCCAGAAACAGCCTCCAGCAGAACAAGAGAAGCTTCCTTGTCTAAGGAGGTCTGAATCTGAGTCTCTTTTAAGACAAGACTTCCCAAAAGCCTTCTCTTTCTCGCTTCTACTCTTTGAAGCTCTGCATTCCAGCTCAGGCTCTCTTTCTCTTCTATCATCTCACCCAAATACTCTTCTATCTGCTCCTTAGACAAGGAGGCCGCCTTATAAATAGCCGCATTTTGGGCATTTCCGTCTAAATCGCAAACAGCTAGATACTCCCCTGCAAAAAGTTCATCTTCTTTATGTAAAAAAGCACCCTTGGCACTGCTAAGCAGATAAGAACTGCTCTTATCTGCTCTTATTTGAGAAATGCGTTCAGGATAGGCAAAAGCCAGTAAGACACCGACCATCTGTTCATCTATATCATCTGAGAGCTTATTTTCAAGTCTCTTGGCCATTTTCAAAAGAGACCTGCACTGTTTTAAATCAATGTGGCCTGCATTAATACTCACTCCCCTGTTTACATCATGCAAGACACAGACCCTCTCTTGCAAATCTGAGGATCTGAAACCTGCCTAGTAGATATCTTATTCACTGATAAGCACACAGAGCAAAGAAGCCATATATGACAGATCCATCTGCTGAGCCTTTATCATCATATGCGCCAGACGCGGATGCAGACCGATGGAGGCCATCTTTTTTCCATGCTTTAATATCCTGCCATTCTCACTTATAGCGCCAAGCTGAACAAGAAGCTCTTTGGCATGAGAGAGCGCATGAGGACTCGGCTGATCCATCCATTGAAGTTCTGTAATATCATCACTTCCCCATAATGCGAGTTCCAAAAGCATCTGTGTCAGATCAGATGAAAGTATCTCAGGCTTGTCGTGTTTTAGAAGTATCTTACCCTTATGCCAGAGGTGGTAGGCCTTTCCTTCAGACAAACGTCCTGCCCGACCTGCTCTTTGGGTGGCAGAATCTTCAGAGATAAAAGAGCTTTCAAGTCTGTTCATCCCGGAGCTGCTGTTAAAAACAGAGCTGTTTTGAAGACCTGAATCAATAACGATTCGAATCCCTTCTATGGTTAGGCTTGTTTGTGCAATGTTAGTACTTATAACAATCTTCCTGCTCCCTTTTTCAGGGGCTTTAATTGCTCTATCCTGCTCTTCCTTGCTTAGGTTTCCATAAAGGGCTGAGACAAATATATTATCTCTGTTCGTCTCGCTCAGGCTCTGCTTTATCAAGGATTCGAGCTTCTTTATCTCAGAGACTCCGGGTAAAAAAACAAGTATATTTCCCTCTTCCTCTTTTATAAGCTTCTTCAAAAGATTGTTAATAAAAACAGGAAGCTCTTTTTTCTTGGGCTGAGGAATCTTTGCATCTAGGTAAATATCTTCTATTGGATAAGAACGTCCCTCGCTTTTTATAATGGGAGCATCTTCTAAAAGAGCTGAGATAGCCAAGGTGTTAAGAGTGGCCGACATCACAAGAAGTCTCAGCTCTTCACGAATAAGAGACTGAGACTCAAGGCACAGCGCCAAAGAGAGATCAGCATGAATACTTCTCTCATGAAACTCGTCAAAGATAACAAGGGCAAACTCTTCTAAAGAGGGATCAGCCTGAAGTTTTCGGGTCAAGATACCTTCTGTAACGATCAAGATCCTCGTCTTCTTACTCTGTACAGACTCCATCTTAATCTGATAACCGACACTCTCACCGACCTTCTCTCCCAAAAGTTCCGCCATTCTTGCCGCAGAAGAACGCACAGCCAAACGACGCGGTTCAAGCATTATGATCTTTTTGCCTTCTAACCAGGGTTCATCTAAGAGAGAAAGAGGCAGAGCCGTGGTCTTTCCTGCTCCCGGTGGGGCTTGCAGTACAAGACGCTTATGAGACAGAAGCTCTTTTTTGAGTTGTGGCAGGACTTGGGATATGGGTAGGTTTAACATAAGGGAATTATACTTTAAACTTCTGGCTTTATATACCAAAAGCATTTCTCAGCAGATGTCCCACAAGATAAGCAAGTCCTGCCGCCATACTTCCTGTAAGCAGAGTACTTAAACCGGAAAAAGATATTGATTTTTTAAAGACAAGCCCCTTGAGCGCTCCTATTGAAAAGAACATTATTCCGGCAAGACCGGCACTTATAATAAACTTGTCCTGCATCTGCAATTGGGTAAAAAAGAAGGGTATCAGAGGTATTGCACCGACAAAAATAAATGAGGAAAAGGTCGTTATTGCCGACTTTAGAGGACTGCTTGAGGCTCTGTGGACACCATGTTCTTCTGTAAGCATTGTCTCTATCCATAGATCCTTATCTTGACAGATCGTATCAATGATCTGCTCAAGAGTCTCTCCCCTGAAACCTTTTTTGTAAAATATCTGCCGTATCTCTTCTCTTTCACCCTTTGGCACATTATCAATATGCATCTCTTCTGTCCGTCTGATCCCCTCTATAAACTCTCTCTCGGCTTTGATAGATTCATAACTGCTCACCGCCATACTAAAGCCGTCAGCAAACAGATTAGCAAAGCCCATTATTACAGCCACTGAAGAGGGAAGACCTGCGCCGACACTGCTTGATACCACGGCAAAGGTCGTCACACACCCGTCAATCCCGCCAAGCACAGCATTAGAGATATTTTGAGATTTGGCAGCTTGTTTCAGGCGTTGTTTGATTACCGCAGGATGATGTTCTCGAAGAAGTTCTTCACTCTTGCTCTTTTTCATCTGGACTCTTTCAGGCTTCTGCTTTAAAAAAGTATATCATAAAAGCTATCTTAGACCTGCGAATAAAATTTAGACAGACTTTCCCTCAGCCCATGAGCATCGGCTACCCTTATGCACTCCCTGTAACAGGAAGAAAGAAGCTCTTCTTCTCCTGCATCTCTTCCTCCAAGAAGCGAAGTATTTGACGCATTGACAATGGCATCGACTTTTAACTCTGTTATATCAGATCTTAGGACCTCTGTTTTCATCTGTTTACATACTTGTTAAGGTTTAAAATGAACCAAGAATTCTACGGAACACTTCGGCGCCTGAAGACGAGAAAAACCAAGCCAGAGAGCTGCAGTTTATAAGGACAGTAATCCAAAACATAAGCTGGAACGACTGCTTCTTGGACTTGTGACGAAGTATCCTCTGTGCGGCTAATGCTCCAGGCCAACCGCCGATTAAAGCAAAAAGGTGCAAGGTACTCTCCTGAGTTCGCCACTTCTCATTTCTTGCGGCTGACTTGTCAAGTGCGTAAGCGAAAAATGCAACAATGCTTGCAATAAGATAGAGCCCGAGGACAGGGATCGGCAACTTACCCGACAGAACCGAAGCCCCTACAAAACCGAGAAAGGCTATAGCAAATATGAGCGAGACCTTGCTTCTCCCTGAGGAAGTAGCCGAAGTCACGCGCTCACCCACAAAGCTAACATGATCTGCCTGAAATCGACCCTTTGCATCCGTCTTAACCTTGTAGGTCACCATCTCATTCCCGACTGGCCTTCGCTGTCGGCTTGAAAACGACTTAATGTGAACAAAGACTTGCTGTCCCCCACCATTAGGAGTGATAAATCCAAAGCCCTGCTCATTTTTCCAGCTGCTTATTTTTCCTTGATAGCGCATACTAGTCTCTCCTGAGGAATAAATTATTGCGTCTCCTCGTACTTGTTAGCTTGTAAAAAGCCTTGTAATTAACAAACCTAATAAGCCAAATAAAACGAGACTTAATTTGATAAAATTAAGCAACCAGAATATAACAACAATTTTTGCAAGAATTGCCCATAATTTAAATCCTTCATATTTGGTTGCTGCTCTCCATACACCAAATATTACTATTATTTCGTATGTAAGTATAAGTAATAAGCCAATAATTGTTAGTACTTCAATAGGAATCGTACTTATTATAAACACTAACATAAGTTGAATAAGTAGTCCAAATATCCAAAAAGTTTTAGCTAATCCAAGTTCACCTTGTACTAGTTTTGAAAAAAAGCTTTTTAATTTTACGATAGAACTAGCTTCATCTGTTTCGAGATTATTCATATTTATCCTTAACCTAACTCTTTAATATCTATAATCCAGGCTTATCAAGAGCTCTTTCTAAGACTTCCGCATTCCCTCTGCGATATCTCTGGCCTCGGCCAGCTTTTTCATAAGTTCGTCAAAGATCTTCAAAAAATTGTCATCTAGGGCAAGAGTGCCGTCCTCTTTTACCATAGTGTTCTGTAAGTTATTCAGAGCCTGTTCTAGTTGCATTATTGTTAGTGCGGGATTGTTTGCCATCTTAGTATCCTGTCATTTCACCCTCAATATAATTGAGAGACTCTTTTAAAGCCCTAATCGCGGAGATATTTTTATCTTTTATCTTCTCTAAGGCCAGCTGTTTCAGTCTTTCAAGATAGAGTTTTAGTTTTTCTTCTTCGTTCATTTTTGACCTCTGAATAAAAAGTGTTTGACAATAATATCATAGAGTTTGCTTGTGTGGAGTGAAGAATCCCCCAAAGGGGATTAGGAGAGTAGATATTTAAAAGAAGATAGGCTTCTTTTTGGTCTTAAAGACCCTTGTCTGCCCAGTAAGAACGGATAAGGTTTTTAGTCTCTTCTGGAAGAGGGATGTAACCAAGTCTCTTTGCTGCTGCATCTCCCTTTTTGAAAGCGTAGTCATAAAACTCTACAACTTTTTTATTTGTATCTGCCTTCTCTACCGGAAGAAGAATAAATGTTGCTGCAACGATTGGGTAAGAAGTATCACCCGGCTGAAGTGCTAAAAGAGCGAAGAAGTTGTCTTCTTTTGTCCATGAAGCATATTTTGCCGCTGCTTTGAAGTTCTCTTCTCTTGCAGTCACCCATTTACCGTTAGCTGTTTGAAGTGTTGCTGCTGCAAGATTGTTCTTCTCTTTGTATGCGTTTTCGATATAACCGATTGCAAAAGGTGTGTTCTTTACTAGATTTGCAACACCTTCATTACCTTTTCCACCGATACCAGTTGCCCAGTCGATTGCTTTACCGGCACCAAAGTTGTTTTTCCAGTTTTCACTTGCTTCAGATAGGTAGTAAGTAAAGTTATATGTAGTACCTGATCCGTCTGAACGGTGACATACGATGATCTTCTCAGCTGGAAGGTTTACGCCTGCATTATCAGCAAGAATAGCTGCGTCATTCCATGTAGTAATCTTACCTGCAAAGATATCTGCTACAACTGAGTTTTTAAGTTTTAACTGCTCATCTGCAACACCTGGAACATTTAAAGAAATTACAATAGAACCGATAACTGCCGGGAACTGAAGAAGTTTCATCTTAGCCAGCTTTTCTGTTTTAAGTGGTTTGTCTGATGCGCCGAAGTTAACAACACGCTTAGATATCTGCTTGATTCCTCCACCTGAACCAATTGACTGATAGTTTACACGATTTTTTGTCTCTTTTTGGTACTGATACGCCCAGTCATAATATAAGGGTGCCGGGAACGATGCTCCTGCTCCACTAATCTTAGCTGCCATCATGCTTGTTGTAGCTACTGCTGCAATCAATAATACTTTTGTGATCTTAGTCATGTATCTGTCCTTTTTTTGGGTACTTATTAAGAACCCTTGGGTTAAATTACCGAAATTTTATGTTAAGTTGGTAACATAATGGTTACAAAGTAATTTTTGATTGTAACCTTCTTGTTACAATCATCTTTTACAATTTCAAAACTATATAATAAAGGGACTTAATGCTTCCGCGATATGAACAACAAATTAGTCACATTCAAGAGATGTTAGCCAAACTTATTTCTGAAGTAGTTGAGGCGCACAATACTGCCTTAGATGCTTACAGAGTCCGTGACATAGAAAAATTCGATACAGTTAAGCGTATCCTTAAAACAATCCAGCAAGAAGCCAATGCTATTGATAATAAGATTGTTAAGACCTTCGCTCTGTTCGGCCCTGAAGCTCAAGAACTTCGTCTATTGATCTCTTACCTAAAGATGACAAATGAACTTATACGTATAGGTGAAGGTGCAAAAAAATACGCTAAACGTATGAAAGCACATTGTGAAAGTGAATGTAATCTTGAGAGTATCTCAGAAATCATCATCAAGCTTCACAGCTCTTCTATCTCTGCTTTGCAGTTTATAGCCGACTGTTTCAATAATCATGATGAATGTGATTATTCAGACCTATATCGTTCGGTTATGGTTGAAGAGAGTAAGTGTGATGATTTATTCTCTATACTTGAAAAAGATATACTTTCACGTATAATTATAGAAGGTGAACTTTCTATTGAATACGTAAAAATCCTAAGCACACTTCGAAAACTTGAACGCGCTTCAGATCATGCTATCAATATTGCGAAGTTAATGCTTTACTCTAAAGAGGGTGGCTATATCCAAAGCTACTAACATATTCGAAGGGTTAATATGTCAAAACAAGCCATGGCGGTTTGCGAAGCAAATGTTTCTTCAGTAAAGGCAATGATTGTCATCATTGAAGATGTGAAAAGCCTTAAACAGATGACAACTGCTTGTCATCTGTAGCTTTGGAACCAGAAGTGATGTCGCTCGCGACCACTGTCACAGACCGATATAAATTACTCGAAGGGTTAATATGTCTAAGGCAATGATTGTTATTGTAGAAGATGAAGAAGACATTTTAGAACTACTCGAATATAACCTTCAAAAAGAGGGTTATGAGACAGTCGGTTTTTTGAATACAAAGACAGTAGCTCAATTTCTTGAGGAGGAGGAAGTCGATCTTTTACTTATGGACAGAAACCTTCCGGGTATAGAAGGAAGTGAGTTTGTTCAAGAGATTCGTAAAAGTGGCATTCAGACTCCCGTTATCTACCTCTCCGCGAAAAATAAAGAGAGCGACATAGAAGAAGGCTTTGATCGCGGTGCAGATGATTATATCACCAAGCCATTTAGTCCAAAAGAAGTAGCTATGCGCGTTAAAGCTGTACTGAAACGTACTAAAATAGGTTTTAATCAAGAAAACATCTCTTACAGAGACATAGAGATGAACCCTCAGACGAGGAGCGTCAAGGCGGGAACGCTGCATGTTGAACTCTCTAAACTTGAGTTTGATCTTCTTCTCACTCTCATAAAAAACCAAAATGTCGTTTTAGACAGAGATTTTTTACTCGGGAATGTTTGGGGTGGTGATGAAGTCTATCAAGACAAGACCGTTAATGTCGCCATCAACCGTCTTAAAGATAAGATCGACCCAAATAAAGAAAAAGAGTACATCAAGACCGTGCGCGGTGTAGGTTATACCCTGTGCTAAAACTCCACCAAATATTTTTTCTTAACTTTTTAGCCATTTTCTTTGGCACCCTTCTTCTCTCATCTTTGGTCTCTTATCTTAGCATTAAGAACACTACTGTTAAAGAGAACACGGAACAATTAAAAAAGCAGATCTCCCTTTTACAGATGCAGCTTCCTTATGTTCAAGACCTGGATCTCTTCGCTTCCGAGGTTAGTGAGAAGAGTGATCTTCGTGTCACTCTCATTGATGATAATGGACTTGTTCTTTCTGAGTCAAACAAAGACAAGACAAAGATGGACAACCATAGAGGACGTCCGGAAATAATGGATGCGGCTGTGCATGAATATGGTCTTGTCACCAGATATTCTGATTCTATTAAAACAGACTTTCTTTATGTCGCCAAAAGAGTTAGTTATAAAGAAGAGTTCATATTTTTCAGATTAGCCGTAAATCTTGATAAGGTCATGGAAGAGTTCTATACCTTATGGTCACGATTAGCTCTTGTCTTCTCAATTTTTATTCTTATAGGACTTTTTGTTTCTTATAATATCAGTAAAAAGATTCGTCATGATATTCAACAGATAACAGACTATCTTCGCGAGATATCTGATAAAAACTATAAGGCCGTTGTCAAACCTGAGTTCTTTTCTGAGTTTCTATATATAGCCTTGACCCTTAAAAACTTGGCGAAAAAGCTCAACAATAGAGACAGGCAAAAACGTAAATATACCGCCAGACTAAGGCTCATCAACAAACAAAGAAATGATATTCTTTCTGCCATATCGCATGAGTTTAAGAATCCCATTGCTTCCATCCAGGGATACGCCGAGACCCTTGTAGATGATCCTAATACAAACCTGCAGATCCGTCAGCGTTTCTTAGACAAGATCATGCAAAACAGTAAAAAGATTACGACTATGATAGATAGACTCTCTTTGTCTGTAAAGTTGGAAAATGAAGACCTTCAAGCCAAGCGCAGCAGGTTTGATCTAGCCGAACTCACCCAAGATGTCATTATGAACTTGGGCAAAAAGTATAAAGATAGAAAGATTCACTTTTCCGGCGAAATGTATAATGTAGAAGCAGACAAGACGATGATAGAGACTGTTATCATCAATCTTATCGATAATGCTATGAAGTATTCCCAGGAAGACGTTACTGTAGCCATCATGGATAACAAACTAAGCGTAATTGACAGAGGACTGGGAATAGCCGAGAAAGAGCTCGATAAGATCACCTCAAAGTTTTATAGAATACAGAAAAACACCTGGGATAACTCTATGGGGCTGGGACTTTCCATTGTAACTTATGTGCTTAGGCTTCATGAATCTGCTCTAACTATAGAGAGTAAAGAGGGAGAAGGTTCAATCTTTGCTTTTGACCTTAAGCCTATTAAGAAGTAGATACTTTAGCTCTTATCTCTTCTAATCTAAGGAAAATAGGCTTTTTTATCCAAAAAGTAACCTCTTTGTAATCTCTTTGTAATCATTTTGCGATAAAATCTCATTACAAAATAATAACATTAAGAAGACGAATGAATAAGTTTCTAGACAGGTTTTTTCACCTATCAACTCTTTCTATTGCACTGCTGACCCTTCTTGTGACAGGTGCCATCTTTGGTGTCTTGTATCAAGAGGCTAAACCTGCAATGGATGCCTTTGGTTTTGACTTTCTTGTTAACAGCAAATGGGCTCCTAATCTTGAAAAGTTCGGTGCCTTTCCCGCTATTGTCGGTTCTATTATGTCAACAGCCTTGGCAATGTTCCTTGCCATTCCACTGGCTATAGGGGTAGCTATCTTTTTATCTGAGATTGCTCCTGCAAAGTTAAAAACACCGGTTGGGGTCTCTATAGAGCTTTTAGCAGCCATCCCATCTGTTATCTACGGCATGTGGGGACTGTTTTACTTTGTTCCTATTATACGTGATATATTTGGCGGACTCGGTATAGGACTATTAACAGCAGGTATCGTTCTGGCTATTATGGTTCTTCCTTTTATGGCAGCGGTTACTCGTGACGCGATGAACACAACGCCTGATATCTTAAAAGAGTCAGCTTACGCTCTGGGCGGAACAAAATGGGATGTTATCAAAGATGTTGTTATCCCTTATTCAAAGGCGGGGATCATCGGAGCAACAATATTGGCGCTTGGCCGTGCCGTCGGCGAGACAATGGCGGTTACCTTTGTTATGGGGAATGTGCATAAGATACCCTCTCTTATCACTGATCCGGCGACATCAATTCCTGTTGCACTGGCAAATGAGTTTGCAGAAGCAGATGAGGGTCTTTACTTCTCAAGTCTCTTCTATTTGGCTCTTGTTCTGTTTGTGATATCTTTCGTAATTATCGCCTCTGCTAAATTTGTATTCTTGAAAAGAGGCAGAGCATGACACATACTGAAAAACGTATCATTGTAAATAAGGTCGTTATGGCACTTTCAAGTCTTTCAGCTGCTATCGGTATCGCCTTTTTGTTATGGATACTCTCCGTTCTTGTCATTAACGGTATTGATGCTATCAACTGGAATATCTTCATTTTTGAAGGTGCCCCTCCGGGATATGAAGAGAGTGGACTTAAGCACGCACTTATCGGTCAGGCTATGTTGATCGGTGTTTCGACCATTATCGGTGTACCTCTAGGTATATTAGCCGGGACTTACCTAAGCGAGTATGGCGGACTGAAGTCAAAACTTGCTAATGTGATTCGTGATATCTCAGATATTATGATGTCTGCACCTTCTATAGTCATCGGTTCATTTGTATATGCTATCTTTGTTGCTCCTTTTGGACACTTCAGCGGTTGGGCGGGGATTATCGCTCTGACTATCATCATGATACCTATTATCTTGCGTACAACAGATGATATGCTTCAGCTTGTCCCTACGACACTAAGAGAAGCTGCCTTTGCCTTGGGCGCACCAAAGTACAAGGTTATCATGCAAGTCGTGCTTCGCGGAGCAAAGACAGGTATCTTAACAGGTGTACTACTGGGTGTTGCCAGAGTTTCAGGAGAAACAGCTCCCCTTCTGTTTACCTCTTTTAATGACAACTTCTTAAACACAGATCTGAGTGAGCCAATAGCTTCACTGACAGTGACCATGTTTAATTATGCCACCAGTCCATATGAAGACTGGCAGAAACTAGGATGGGCTGCAGCTTTCATCTTATCAATGTTCATCCTTACTCTAAATATACTAGGTAGAGTATTATTAATCAAAAGAAAGAGAAAATAATCATGGCAACTATTATTGATATCCCAGAAGAAAAAGCAATTCAAGTCAACAACTTTGAGTTTACCTATGCCGGCGTAAATGAGCCTAACCTTAAGAATATTTCTATGCCTATAGCAAAGAACAAGGTAACGGCACTTATCGGACCCTCAGGTTGTGGGAAGACGACCCTTCTTCGTTCATTTAACCGTATGCATGATCTTTATCCCGGAAATACCTACAGTGGCGAGATCATGTTTGAAGGCCGTAATATCCTTGATGAAAAAGAAGATATGATCAAACTTCGTACACAAATCGGAATGATATTTCAAAAGCCGACAGCCTTTCCAATGAGTATCTTTGATAATGTTGCTTACGGTATGCGATTGAAAGGTATCAAAAACAAGACGGAACTTAAGGATCGTGTTGAAAAAGCCCTTCAAGATGCAGCTATCTGGAAAGAGACTCAAAACCGTCTTAAAGATGATGCAAACGGTCTTTCAGGCGGTCAGCAACAGCGTCTTTGTATTGCCAGAGCGATTGCCGTTGAACCTGAAGTCCTTCTTTTTGATGAGCCGACCTCAGCTCTTGATCCTATCTCGACCCAGGGAATTGAAAAGCTTATCATTGAGCTAAAAGAGAAGGTATCTATTCTTATCGTTACGCATAATATGCAACAAGCCGCACGTGTGTCTGACTATACTGGATTTATGTATCTTGGCGACCTAGTTGAACTGGGAAAAACAGAAGACCTGTTTGTCACACCCTCAGAAAAACTGACAGAAGAGTATATCACCGGTAAATTCGGTTGATATAACTTTAAAGAAATTTTTTATTTCTTTCTCTACGTTATAATATCCTCAACTTATCTGTTATAGTGAGGTTTATATGCGACTGTCTTTTCTTCTTCTCATTTTTATATCCCAGCTATTTTCTTATGATATCAGTCATCTTGTCAAACCCACTCCCCTCTTGGACTCTATTCAAAATGTGCATAAAATCCAGGTTCAGGCCTTTGATCAGGATGCCCTCTATAGCGATGAAGCTGTGCAAAAAGTATTAGAAGAGAACCAGGATTTTCTCCAAAATATCTTGCTTTCCATTAAAGAAGACCCCTACTCAGATGGATTTATCATCCAAGAAGCCTTTCAAGAGCGTGTGTTTTTTCTTAAGAGCCGTATTTCAATCAACCTCAAACAAGGAAATGACTTTGCTGTCAAGCGAGATGAGATCGCCTTAGGCTACCTTGAGCAGATGCAGTTTCTTAACGACTATATCCTCTCCTTGTCTTATATGGTCCAATCTTATGCAAATTCAAACGAGATAAAAGATTTTGCCATATCACAGCGCGAAGAACATCCTGCTGTCGATAAGGAGAAATTTACCGAGATCTATAAAAGTATTCTCAAAGATAAAAACCCTCTGGCTGAGGCAGCTAAAGAGAATTTCAAGGCTTATATTACCATCTCCGAGACCTGCAACAAACTTCTTGAATACACCATACAAAACCCAAAGCTTCTTACGCAAATTACTATCTTTACACTCATAAACTATGATGACATCATAAGCTCTGTTAACGCCTACACATCTGCGCGATGGCTGAATAAAAAAATAAGTTTTTTATACCTCAACAGCGGTAAACTTGTCTCCTTTGTGATCACCTTTATCCTTTTGGTTCTCAGTCTTATATTATCCAAATGGATTTTAAATTTTGAACTTTTAAACTTTAAATATTATCAAAATAAAAAGCTCCTTCAGCCAATACGCATCTTACTCCTTGTGACAGCCTTGGACTATTTTGTCCTTACTCTCATGTATCCGCTTCAGCCAAGCGGGTTCGGAGCATCATTTATCATCTTTGCTTACATACTCTCCATCTCATATCTATCCATGGAATTTATTGCCTATCTTGTCATTGGATATTTTGAGACGAAGCAGAGCAGTCAAAACGAAAAGGCCCTCATCTCGCTCTCTATCGATATGTTAAAAAGTATGCTCGCAATTGCCGGTTTCGTATTTTTCCTAAACAAGATGGGCGTAAGCCTGCAGACGGTTCTTACTTCTTTGGGTATCTTCGGTATAGGTATCGCGCTTGCCGCCAAGGATAGCATTGCCAACTTCTTTGGCTCTTTAAACCTTCTGCTTGACAACACCTTTTCTCAAGGAGATTTTATAAGTATAGGCACACTCGAAGGAGAGGTTGTAAAGGTTGGACTTCGCTCAACACAGATACGCGCCTTTGACAACTCGCTTATCATCATGCCCAATGCAGAAGCCGCTTTAAAACCCGTCGTTAACTGGAGCAAGCGTCTGTTGGGAAAAGAGATAAAGACAAACATTGCTGTGCCCTACACGACCGATCCTCAAAAGCTAAAAGATGTTATTGAGGAGATTAGACACATGATCTCTTTGCATCCTGATCTCGTGCAAAATGATGACATCGTAGAATATGAAAATCATTTGGCAGCTGAAGCCTTTGTCTCGGCCAGACACCTTCTTGGACTAAAAAAAGACCGGTTCGTCTATCTGGACAAGTTTGATAGTTCACATCTCACTATCTTAGTCCAGACCTTTACCAGAACGACAAACCGAGAAGAGTGGTACAAGGTAAAAGAGGAGCTCTTGTATACGATCTGGGAGATATTGAGAAAGCATAAGGTAGAGTTTGCCCTGCCTTCACAGAACTTATTTCTTAAGGACAGAACAAAAATATAGTATAAATATCAAACAAAAAATGTTTTAAGTTATATATGATTAATATATATGTAGATTTCAAGGATCTCTAATGAAAAAAACACTTAGTCTATTTATCCTTATTCTTTTGGTACTTAGCTCTTGCTCTTCACCTTCTCAAGAACCTCTGAAAATATCTGCAACGACCTGGATAGGCTATACACCTCTGTATTATGCGAAAGAGAAAGGGTGGCTCAAAGAGATCAATATAAGACTGATCAATGTTGTCTCCTTAAGTGAAAACATGTACCTTTACAAGGCAGGCAGTTCTGACGCCTACTGCGGTACCCAATATGAACATAATGTGCTTAAAGATAGAATGCCTAACCTCATCCCGATAATGCTCTTTGACCGTTCCAATGGCGGCGACATCATCATGAGCAATGCTTCTATCGAAGAACTTCAATATAGCAGTGAAAAGATTGATGCTTACCTGGAGATGGATTCCATCAACTTTACTCTCTTAAATGACTTTATTGTAAAGTATAAGATCGATGAAAGCAGAATAAACTATATCAACAGAGACCAGATATCGATTGCAGCACTAAAAAACGACACGCCGGACAAACTGCGTGTCATTGTCACTTATATTCCCTACAATACTCCTTTAGAAGAAAGTGGATTTAAAGAGATACTCTCAACAAAGAGTGGATTAGACCTCTTTGTTGTAGATGCCCTCTATACTACAAAAGAGACACTACTCCTACACAAGGAGCAGTTTACTCAGCTTAAAGCCTTAACAGACAAGGCGATACTTGCACTGAATAAAGATCCTAAAGAGTTTTATATGACAATACAGTCTTATATGAACGAATTGAGCTATGAGGAATTTGTAAACGGTTTAAACGATATAGAATGGATCAATATAAATCTCTCAGAAGATTTGGCTGAACGTATGCATAAGGCTTCATTTCCAACAAAAGACCTTTTATGACACTGAGTATCAAACAGTTCACTACAACGGTCTTTTTGATCTTTACCCTGAGCATGTATGCTCTTTTTGCAAAATACTATTTTGAGCAGCAGGAGCAGACAGCAAGCGTCATCATGCACAGTATGCAAAATGACCTTTCAGAACTCACCTATCTCCTCTCCAGACACATCACGCGAGAATCCATCTTTACTTCCCGCGCCCTTCTTGATCGAAAAGCAGCCACCAATGACTATATTCGTGCCATTGCCGTCTTTGACGATAAAAAGCTTCTGGTTACAACAGACCCGGCCTTCTCAAAAGCACCCAGTTCCATTGAACTTTTTATCGATACAGGCAAGGATATGTATACAAGCTTGACTAAGGGAATAGGTCTGGAGGAGAGTATTCATTATTATGAGGGAAAAGAGTTTAAAAACTACAGTCTTGTTCTTTTTATTGACCATAAGTTTGTTGAAAACAGTTTCGTCCAGATGAGAGAAAAACTTATGCTTCTCTTTGTAATACTGCCTATAACCATTTTGCTTCTTCTTGCAATTATTATCCATAAGATCATTTCCAAACCCTTAGAAAAACTGCGCCGGTACGCTTATTATCACGCCAATGTACCTAAAAAGTTTTTCATCAGCGAGATTGAATACATTCGTGCTTCGATGGTACAGACATTTGACCGGCTCGAGCAAGAGAAACTCGAGCTCTATACTCTTGCTAGAACAGACTCTCTAAGCGGTCTGGCGAATAGAAATCATTTGGAAGAGAGGGTTGAACAGATCCTCGCAGAGAGCAAACGAAACAACAGAGAGTTTGCCCTGCTCTTTTTGGACCTTGATCATTTTAAATCAGTTAATGACTCTTTGGGACATAATGTAGGTGATGAGCTTCTTAGAAACGTCGCCCATGTCATCCAGGAGATATTACGTCCAAATGATGTTGTAGCCCGCATAGGCGGAGATGAGTTTGTCATTGTTCTGACTCAATATAACACTAATATAGAACTCATAGAGATCGTTAACCGTATACAGGAACATTTGGCAAGACCTTGGCAGATACAGACCTTTCCGATCAATATCACGAGCAGTATTGGGATTACCCTCTACCCCAAAGACGGAGAGGATTTTTTGACCCTTATGAAACATGCAGATATTGCTATGTATGAAGCCAAAGAAAAGGGACGAAAAGGATACAGCTTTTTTACCAAGGATCTAAACGACAAGACTCAAGAATATATCACTCTAACCAACACTATGAAAGAGGCACTGCAAGAGAACAGGTATCTCCTTTATTATCAACCGCAAAACAGTGTGAGCACAGGCGAGATCATCGGTGCCGAAGCCCTTATAAGATGGGAAGACCCTACCAGAGGGATGATACCTCCTGATGTATTTATCCCTATCGCGGAACAAAATGGATTTATCACTGTACTCGGAGAATGGATATTGGAAGCGGCAATAGCTCAGAAAAAAAAGTGGGAAAATATAGGAATAGATATCAAGCTATCCATAAATGTCGCGGCTAAGCAGGTCTTGGAAGATGATTTTGTTCAAACCCTCGAAGGTCTTCTGCAAAAGTATCAGGTAAACAGCTCGCAGATAGCACTTGAGATTACTGAATATATCTTTTTAGATAACAGTATCTCTGTCTATAAGACCTTTGATCGTATCAAAAAGCTTGGCCTTCAGATCTCCCTTGATGACTTCGGAACAGGCTACTCTTCACTCTCCTATCTTAAGGATTTTCCTCTTGATATTCTAAAAATAGATAAGATCTTCCTGGATAATTATAAGAACAGTGAGGGTGCTATTTTTGTTGAGACTATTGTAAAAATGGCTCAAACACTTAGACTGGAGGTTGTTGCAGAGGGTGTAGAGAGTAACGATCAGATCGATTTTTTAAAGACCCTTGGCTGTGACTTTTACCAAGGCTATGTCTGTTCTAAACCTATTTCTTCAAAGGACTTTGAGAACCTTTATGAAAGAAGCAGACTCTAATCAATAAAAGTGACTATTTCATCCAGAGGTGCTCTTTCTGGCTGATAGCTGTTTTGTGCCGCTTCTTTATCTTCATAGCCTAAGACAACACTATACAAAAGTGCTAAGTTATCCGGTAGATCTAAGGTCTTGGCTATGATACGACCATATTCTGTCGTTGAGCCTTGAGGACAAGAGTCGATACCAAAGGCTTGAGCGGCAAGCATAATGCTTTGCATATAGGCACCACAATCGATCAGGGCACCTTCAGCACCATCTATAAGTGATTTATCTGTACATATAAAGAAAACTGTCTCAGCGCCAAACCAGCGATAATTATCATGCCATAGCTCTTTACGTTTCTGTTCATCTTTTCTATCCACCTCTAAGTGCTTATAAAGACCAGCTCCCGTAGTAATACGACGTTTTTTGTAAGGGTTGATCCAGTTGATAGGATAATACTGGATAAACTGATCAACATCCCCGCCTGCATCTATGTGCTTAATAATATCATCACCGATATTTTTTAAGACTTCTTTGTTTGAAATAGCATACACGACCCATGGTTGCATATTTGCCCCAGATGGTGTCATTCCGGCCGCAACAAGAATTTGTTCTTGTATATCTTTCGGCACTGGCTTATTTAAAAATTTTCGCTTAGATGAACGTTTAGTAATCGCATCCATAATTGTTATATTTTCTATATTCAACTCCTAATTAATACTCAAGGCTAAAACCAATAACAATATTATACCTTTTCGACCTTTAGCTCTTATTCTTCTAATAACTGACCATCTGTCGGCTTATGCCAAGAGATGTTGGTATAAGATCTGAAATAAGTTTTACAGCTTCTCTTTAGCCACTCCTTTCATCTCTTGGTCTGCTTGGGTACTTCTTCCATACTGCTGTAGTGTATGTGAAAAAAATTTGTCTTACAGTGCTTTAGAAAGAGCCCATACCTTAATAGTCATATCAATAGAAGACTTTACCATGACCTTTTGTAGAAGATCTATATCTCCATGGTTCATTACATAAGAATAAGATCTTACCGCATCTATGGGTGTTTCGCAAAAAGTTCTTGTCCACGTAAGATACTCAAAAATAGGCCTATATATACAATGAATCTTATTTTAAACCTTAATTATAGTCATCTACTTCTGTTCTAAATACATCTGAATGATTATTAGAGCCTGCTTTTAAATTATCATATACATATACGATATCTGTAGGTATACCGACCTCAGCATACTATAAGTCATCAATAAAAGTTATTTGACTAAATAAGTAACTCTTATTCTTGAAATCTCAAACTTATTCTAAACTCAGAAATTAATATGCAATTTACAGTACAATATATAAAATAAAGAAAAAGAGATAATCTTGCCAACAGAAACTATTATAGACAGCACTTCTTTTCTAGAGAAATGTTTCATACATTGGAAAACACGCAACTATGGTCGTAAAATAGAAGCCATATCCCTTTTGCTTTCCGTCGCTATCTATATGAATAAAAAAGTATATGAAGAAGAGCTCAAAAGTGCTTCTGTATATCTTCTAAACCTTATGGACAATAAAGTTGATGTCGAAAATGTGATGGAATATGTGAAGATGAAACTCGGTTCTTATCAAGAAAATAACCAAGCTTGGTTAAAAGACAGACAAGAAGCCTTTAACCTCATCATCAAAAATGAAGAACTTTATTCTTGCATGAGCGATATTTTCAACTCGGACAACAGCTTTGATGAAAGCGAAGAACTTTTTGAAAAGGCACTAAAACGACTTCTATGATACTTCATTCTTCCATTATAAAACTCTCGGAAACACTTTTAGAACAAGGAGCCCGTCCCTTTATCGTCGGTGGATATGTGCGTGACTTCTTTTTAAACAAACAGAGTAAGGACATTGATATCGAGGTTTATGGGATAAGCTCCCTAAATAAACTAAAGACTGCCCTTGAAGTTCTGGCCCCTGTACATGAAGTCGGTAAAAGCTTTGGTGTTTTAAAGATAAAACTCGAAGGTTATGACCTTGATATCTCCCTTCCTCGAACAGAGATAAAAACAGACAAGGGACATAAGGGCTTTCATATTCAGACTAATGGACAGCTAGACTTTAATACAGCTGCAAGACGTCGTGACTTTACTATGAATGCCATAGGATATGATATTAAAACAGGTGCTTTTATAGACCCCCACGGCGGTAGAGAAGACATTAAAAACTGCCTTATTCGACATATAGATAATAAAAGTTTTGTTGAAGACCCTCTGCGTATATTGCGTGCAGTCCAGTTTGCGGCTCGTTTTAACTTCACACTCGATACTAACACTTTAAAACTCTGTCAAAACATGGTCAAAGATAAGATGCTAGAAGAACTTCCTAAAGAGCGTATCTTTGAAGAGTATAAGAAGCTTCTCTTAAAGTCAGACAAACCCTCACAAGGATTTGAACTCTTGAACGAGATAGGTGCACTTTTCCCTGAACTTAAAGAAATTCAGGGTATCAAACAAGATGAGACCTATCATCCGGAGGGAGATGTTTGGACCCATACTCTTATGAGTTTAGATGCTATGGCTAAACTTAAAACAGGAGATAACAAACGTGACCTGACCCTTCTTCTGGCAACACTTTGCCATGATCTTGGAAAAGCCCAATGCACAAAGATCCTTGATGGTAAGATAAGTTCTATTGGCCACGAAAACACACTTCAGCCAACTATCTCTCTACTAAGCAGACTTAGCAATGAAAAAGCCCTTCTTCAAGAGATAGAGCCTCTTATAAGAACACATCTAATGCCTTCTCAGCTTTACAAACAAAAGTCAAAAGATACTGCCGTTAGACGACTCTCGACACAGGTAAACATAGAAGATCTTGTTATCCTATCTAAGGCAGATCATTTTGGACGCACCACAACTGAAGCCAAAAAGAGAGTCTATCCTGCCGGAGAGTGGTTACTGGCAAAGGCAAAAAAACTTAAAGTAAGCAGGCAAAGACCAAAGCCGATTTTACAAGGCCGACACTTAATAGATAATGGAATGGAAGCGGGAGTCGAGTTTAAAAAGATACTGGATGAAGCTTATGAACTTCAGCTTGATGGAAAGATAAAAGACGAAAAGAGTTCTCTGCAGTGGTTAAAATCACGAGATAATTCATAAAAAAATACTTATTATTTCTTTCTACTCTTCTTTGCTCTGTTGACCGAAGCAATCCACAGCCAATTAACAAGATAATAACCGCCTATTGAAAAAATTGTAGCATAAAAAAATGTGCCGACATATAAGGGAATGAAAATATCCCCAATATTATTTGTAAACCAGTCTAGGTTCATCTGCATATTATTCACCCCCTCTTGCATTAACAAAAAATTTCCGGTCATATATTCAATATAATATATGAAAGGCATAGTCAAGGGATTAGTAATCCAGACTAACGAGACACCGATGGGAACATTAAAACGAAAAAATGGAGATATTAAAATCACCGCTAGCATCTGCATAGGCATAGGTATCATAGCAATGAATAGACCCACTAAAATGGCACGTGAGACCATCTTTCTGTTAATAGATAAAAGATCCCGGGGAATCTTATACTTTTTCATTACAGCATCTAGTTTAGGGCTAGATTTATTTTTTTTAAAAACTTTTCGTATCATAATTAATCTATTAACTTATTTTTTAGTAATTATACCCTTTATAAAGATATAGACAACTGTTTCACTCTTAAGTTTTAACAATCAAACCAGGCTGAGTCAAAATAGATAATTTTGCGCATCCCTCTTCAATCCCTTCACATTTAGAATCAAAAAATATTTTAACTTCTAATCCATGCTTGATAGATTAGAGTGACTTCAATATTTTTATTACATCAGAGGGCTCTAAACGTTTTGTATAATCTGCATCTACAAAAGCCATTTTAACAATTCCTTCTGAATTTATCACATACGTAGCAGGCATAGGTATCTCATACGAATCATCCCCGTTTATGGCCGGAATATCTATTTCAAATTGTTTGTATATAGGCTGTAGCTGCTCATCTAAAGTATATACAAGCCCCAGCTCCCGCGCATATCTGTTTCCAATATCACTTAGTACCTCAAACTTAAGAGAGTGCTTTTGAATAGATGAAAGTGAGCTGTCAGGTAAGTTTGGAGAGATAGCCACCAACTCTGCACCTAAGGCATTAATCTCACTTAAAACATCTTGAAAAGCTTTCAGTTCAAGATTGCAGTAGGGACACCACTCTCCTCTGTAAAAATTAATGACCAGAGGGCCCTTAGCCAGTAGAAGGTCTGAAGAGACCTTCTTTCCATAAGCATTGGGTAAAGAAAAGCTTGGGATCTTATCACCCACCTTAAGGGCTTTAGCTTCGATGCCGGAGTCATGTAATCTTTGTGTAGCGCATTGCATAACAGTTGCCACCTCATCAGGCACCTGTTTCATAAACTCTTGATTAAACTCGCGAATACTTTTTTCTAAACTCATCTTATTTCCTTATATACGTACAGTATTAATTATACGAATAGTATAACTTATTTTAATATTTTAGTATTTTAGTATTTGATTAGAATTACTTTGCGTAATATTTAGCTTATATCCTAGGGGAGAATCGATATAAGCTAACTTTGCTTTAGGGGAGAATAAATGAAATGAATAGAAGAGGTCAAGGATAGGCTTAAAACCTTTCCCTCTTTCTGGTCGTATTATAGATATTGCATGTGTGGATAAAGTGTAAGCGGAAAATATTTATATGCATACATCTTTTACTACAGTTTAGTGCTATCTATCTCCACTACCGTGTGTACATTTCCACGCGGATTAAAGTCTACTGTTACTTTCATGTATTTCGGTTTTAGTTTTTCATCTAAGATGTCATATATCTCATTAGCTGTATTTTCATGTGATATATTTCTATCTCTAAATGAATTAATATAAAGCTTTATTGCTTTTAGTTCTACTACATACTCGTCTGGTGTATATTCTAAGTATACTGTTGCGTAGTCTGGATATCCGCTTCTTGGACACAGGCAAGAGAACTCCGGTAATGTCATCTTTATAAGATAGTTTTTCTTATGTTCATTTGGCCATATCTCTAAATCTTTATTCACATCGAATTCTGATACGATTTTTTCTCCGTATTTCATACTTGCTCCTTCATTCTCAATTTATATTTTTAAGAGATATCTTCTTCTAATTTGTCATAATTAATAATTTTTGAGATGATATTTCCTTGGATATAATCTATACCCATCTCTTCGCATTTGTACTTTAATTCAATAGTATCTATCATCTTGATCCACGACTTCATCTTCATCTCTTTAGACATATACGCGTATGCGTGTAAGAGTGAGGAGTAAGAAGCCAAGTCAATATGTTTACTAAAGGATTTGTCAAATCGAATTATATCAACTTCTAATCGTTTTATATACTCAACTGTAGAATTTAAGGAACCTACGTCATCAAGTACAAAACGCACACCCAAACTTCTATACTCTTGGAGAAGATTATTATAACGTTTCATATTTGCATATACCTCTTTTTCTGAGAGTATAATTATCAGGCGTCTAAAATCAACTTTTTCTTTCTTCACAAGCTGTTTAAAGCGTTGTGTAAAACGTCTGTTTCTCAAAACAGACGGAGATATATTAAAGGCAAAAGAGACATTCTCTAATTTCTTGCAGATGAGAAGTATCTTTACTAAAAATATCTCATCAAACTCTCTCTCATATCCTAAACGTTTAAGCACAGGCATAAAAGTTTTTTGATGTATGATATTTTCATTTTGACCTTGTAGCTTTATACTTACTTGAGAGATCTTCTCATCTGCCTGTAAGGGCTGAAACATCAAAGAAAAAGTACGATTTTTTATGGCATGTCTAATATTTTCTTCTAGTTCAAAGAGGGATATATCATCTTCTATAGGTCCTTTTATATGCTCTCCCTCTTCCATATCCGCACTTTTAAGCTCAAAAAGTCTCTCTATCAAAGAAAGAACATCTATACTCAAGCTTTTGTCAACAATAGCGCCCTTCACTTTTATCTCTATATCATTCATAATAAAGTCATCAAACTTTATGCATATCATCTCTAAAAAAGGTCTCACTGTGTTACTATCGCTCTTTAGCCCGATTATAAAATCTCCACCTTTAAAATGTCCAATAGGAAATTTCTCAAACCCTTTATCATCAAAAAAACTTCCCGTTTCTTTAGCCACTCTTTTTAAGACACTATCCCCTGCTTTGGTCCCATATCTGGTATTTATATCTGAAAGATTTTCTATGCTGACTAATACAATGCAGTAATTATCATTGTCTTGTATCTCTTCTTTTAAGAGAGAAACGACTTTTTGACGGGTAAAGGTATGTGTGATAGGATCTGTTATCTGTTCATCAAAACCTCTATAAATCATATAAAAAATAAAATAAATAGAGATAGCCAAGATAAAGATAGCAGAGATGTAAAAACTATCAGGAATCGTCTGCATATAATCACTAAGGCGGGTAAACATTAAAATTGCAGCTAATAAAAACAGAGGCAGACCGGTACGAAGGGCTAATAAAAAGCGGTGCGATCGCTCTTTCTTACGTGCATATAACATATTAATTAAAGAAAAAAGGAGAAAGAGTCCCTTTTTCTATTCTAAGTTTTTTTTGATAAAAGTCCCGAGCATAATAAGCCATACTTTTTATCCTTATAAAATTAAACGTCTAGGTGTTTTACATCTTTTGCATGTGTCTCTATATACAGACGACGCGGCTCGACTTCATCACCCATAAACAGATTAAAGGTGTCAGAAGCAACTTCTGCATCATCTATATTTACACGTAAAAGAACGCGGTTGTCCGGTGTCATCGTTGTTTCCCAAAGTTGTTCAGGATTCATCTCACCAAGACCTTTGTAACGCTGGATGTAAGAACCCTTCTTCGCAAAGTCTTTCGCTTCTTCTAGCATCTCTAGAGGGTCTTTATCTGTATCTATTTTCCAGTCTCTTATCTTCTCATAAATATAATGAGCTTCCGTAAAGTGTGGAGATGAGAAAAGAGTGTCATCAATAATAAGCTCTTCCATACCGTCATTAGTCTGTACAAAAAGATGAAGTGAATCTTCACTTGATTGAGATGAAAGGATATTATAGTTTCTCTCATCCAAGAAAGACTTAACCGCGTCAAATAGTTTATCCTGAGTAAGACCCGCAATATCAGGATTTTCAATAAAGTGACGGATAAGTTCGATAAGAGCATATCTTCTCTCTAATGATTCTAAAGAACCGCGATAATGATCTGCAACTTTTAGATATTCAACTAGATCGGAATTACCGATATTGTCTATTTCTAAAGATTCTGCTCCATTTTCAATCAAGAAATCATTCATCTTTCTATCATCTTTGAAGTAGATCTCCGTCTTCCCTTTTTTATAGCGGAAAAGTGGTGGCTGAGCTAGATACAGGTAGCCCTGTTCAACGATATGAGGAAAATATCTAAAGAAGAACGTCAGTAAAAGCGTCTGAATATGAGAACCATCAACATCCGCATCGGTCATAATAATGATCTTATGGTAACGAAGTTTTTCAGGATTAAACTCTTCACCGATTCCACAACCCAAAACAGTGATCATGTTTGTGATCTCGTCTGATTTTAGAATCTTCTCTAAACGTGCTTTTTCAACATTTAGAATCTTACCCTTAAGAGGCAAGATAGCTTGGTAAACGCGGTCACGACCCTGCTTAGCTGAACCGCCCGCAGAATCCCCTTCCACCAGATATAATTCAGAAATTGTTGCATCTTTACTTTGACAATCTGCCAGTTTACCCGGAAGTGTTCCAACTGTCATTGAATCTTTTCTACGTGTTAGTTCTCTAGCTTTTTTCGCTGCATCTCTTCCACGCGCAGCCATAAGAGCTTTTGCAACGATAGCCTTAGCTTCTAAGGGGTTTTCTTCAAAATATTTAGATAAAATCTCATTTGAAAGTCTTTGGACCAAAGGACGTACGTAGGCATTACCTAGTTTCCCCTTTGTCTGACCCTCAAATTGTGGCTCTGGAACGCGTGCAGAAACAACACAGATAAGACCTTCTCTAACATCTTCTGCTGA